>CAZSMJ010000001.1:0-49427 GCA_964608055.1 uncultured Acidimicrobiaceae bacterium
CCTCCCGCGCCTGGCGAGAGAGGCCGCGCCCGTGAGAACCGGCGCCGAAGCGGCTAGTGCTCTGGCCACTGACGTTGGTGATGTTCAGGGCGAGCCAGGGGCGTCGCTGGCAAGGACGCAGGACGAAGGCGCACTGGCCCGTTCGTCGAGGACGAGGACGCAGCCAGCGGTGCCATCTGGCCGTCCTGAGCGCGGCAAACGTTAGTGGTCGGGGCACTAGGTCGCCGTGACGAGGCAAGTGATCTTCACCCCCTCGGGGCGGAGAGGATCGTTTCCGGACGGCACCACGGTCCTCGACGCCGCCCGCAGCCTGGGAGTCGACCTCGACTCGGTCTGTGGGGGCCGGGGTATCTGCGGTCGGTGCCAGGTGGTCATCGGGAGCAGGCCAGGGGTAGAAGCCCGATCCGACCGCCTCTCCGATCCGGGCCCTACCGAGATCGACTACCAGGGAAAGCGACCGCTGGGTGAGGGTCACCGGCTGGGTTGCGCCGCCCAAATCCTCGATGACGTCGTCATCGATGTGCCACCCGACAGCCAGGTCCATCGCCAGGTGGTGCGGAAGCGTGCCGGGGTGTCTGCCCTCCCCGTTGACCCGATCGTTCGCCTCCATTACGTGGTGGTTCCCGAGCCCGACCTGGCCAGCCCCACCGGTGATCTCGAACGGCTGCTCGGGGCTCTCGACGAGCAATGGGAGCTCACCGGGCTGACGGTCGATCATGCCGTTCTACCCGGGTTGCAGACGGCTCTACGCGGGGGTGATTGGACGGTGACCGTGGCGGTCCGGGACGGGAGAGACGTGATCGCCATCTGGCCAGGTTTTCGCGACCTGGCACTGGGTGTGGCGTTCGACGTCGGCTCCACGACCATCGCCGGGCATCTGTGCGATCTCGCCACGGGATCGGTCCTCGCCTCGGCGGGCCGCATGAATCCCCAGATCGGTTTCGGCGAGGACCTCATGAGCCGGGTCTCCTATGTGATGATGAATGAGGACGGCGCATCGCGCCTCACCGCCGTCGTGCGTCAAGCACTCGACGAGTTGATCGGCGAGCTGGTGGCAGAAGCCGGAGTGGAGCGGAGCGACGTTCTCGAGCTCACCCTGGTGGGCAACCCGATCATGCACCACCTGGCCCTGGGTCTCGACCCTCGGGAGTTGGGCACCGCCCCCTTTGCCTTGGTCACGACCTCGGCGCTCCACACCCCGGCCGGCGAGCTCGGCCTCGACGTGCATCCCGGCGCCCGGGTCTACACCCTCCCGTGCATCGCGGGGCATGTCGGAGCGGATGCCGCCGGTGCCGTGCTTTCAGAAGGCCCGCATCGTGGGGACAGCCTGCAGTTGCTGGTGGACGTCGGCACCAACGCCGAGCTGGTGCTCGGAAACAAGAAGCGGCTCCTGGCGGCATCGAGCCCGACCGGGCCCGCTTTCGAGGGAGCCCAGATTTCGTCGGGGCAACGGGCGGCACCAGGAGCCATCGAGCGAGTCCGCATCGACCGGTCGTCACTGGAGCCCCGGTTTTCGGTGATCGGCCAGGAGATGTGGTCCGACGAGCCCGGATTCGACCCCGACTCCGTCACCGGGATCTGTGGGTCAGGGATCATCGAGGCCATCGCTGAGTTGTTCCTGGCCGGGGTCATCGGTAGCGATGGTGTCGTTCGTGCGCCATCCAACCCGTCGTCACGGGTGGTGGCTTCGGATCGGACCTTCTCCTACGTGCTCTGCTTCGAACCGCGCATAGAGGTGACTCAGAACGATGTGCGCGCGGTCCAACTCGCCAAGGCGGCGCTCAATGCCGGGGCCCGGCTGCTGATGGACCACTATGGCGTCGATCGAGTCGACGAGATCAGACTGGCCGGGGCGTTCGGGAGCCACATCGACCCGATGCACGCCATGGTCTTGGGCTTGATCCCCGACTGTGATCTGGAAAAGGTCTCGGCAGCGGGGAACGCCGCTGGAGTGGGGGCGATGATGGCGTTGCTCTCGGGGGTGGCGCGGACCGAGATCGAAGAAGTGGCGGCGGGGATCGAGAAGGTGGAGACCGCGGTGGAGCCCCGATTCCAGGAGCATTTCGTCGCCGCTCTCGCCATCCCCCATAACACCGACCCCTATCCACTGCTGTCCAAGGTGGTCGAGATGCCGCCGGCGTCTGGACCCAGAGGGCGTCGCGGACGGCGATCTCAATAGCTCCAGAGGGTCCTCACCCCTTCACGCTCTGCGTTCCATGATGTAGTCTGGTACCGCATCATGGAACAGACCACGGGACGTCGAAGCGGTGGCCGCGCCGCCCGACAAGCGGCACGCACCGCCCGGGCTATCGACTCGGTGCCTTTCCTGACCCGGAAGCTGGCGCCAGTTGAGGTGCTCGGCGAAGAAGGACTGGCGCTAATCGAGTCCAATGCCGAGTTGCTGCTCGAACGAGTCGGTGTGGAGGTAGTGAACTTCCCCGAAGCGCTCGGGATCTTCCGCGACGCCGGCTGCGAGGTGAGCGAGAGCCGGGTCCGATTCCCGGCCGGGCTCGCCAGGAGTCTGCTGGCCACTGCTCCCTCCAAATTCACTCAGCACGCCCGCAATCCGGAGCACGACGTGGTCATCGGTGACCCCCATCTCGTGTTCGCCCCCGCCTATGGCTCACCCTTCGTGCGTGACTTCGAAGACGGCCGTCGCTACGCGACGATCGGCGATTTCGAGAACTTCGCACGGCTCACACACATGACCCAGTCGCTTCACCACGGTGGCGGGACGCTTTGCGAACCGGTCGATCTGCCCGTCAACAAGCGCCACTTCGACATGGTGCGCGCCCACATCAAAAATCACGACAAGGCGTTCATGGGCTCGGTGACGGCTCCGGAGCGGGCTCAGGACACTGTCGAGATGGCCAACATCGCTTTCGGTGGGGAAGTCGCAGCAGGCAAGACGGTGCTGCTCTCTCTCTGCAACGCCAACAGTCCGATGAGCTGGGATTACAACATGCTCGGGTCGGCCAAGGTCTACGCCGAGAACAATCAGGCCTGTCTCATCACCCCTTTCATCCTGGCGGGGGCGATGGCCCCGGTGACCGTGGCCGGGACCGCGACCCAAACCCTTGCCGAGGCGATGGCAGGGATGGCGTTCTGCCAGATGGTGCGACCGGGCGCCCCGGTCGTGTTCGGGTCGTTCGCATCGTCGATCTCGATGCAGTCCGGCGCTCCCACCTTCGGCACCCCTGAACCGGCGTTGATGCTGTTCGTGATGGCCGCCCTTGCCCGTCGACTCGAGATCCCCTTCCGGAGCGGGGGCAACCTCACCGCGGCCAAGACCCCCGACTACCAGGCGGCGTACGAGTCGGCCGCCACCTTCCTCCCCACCATCCTGGCCGGGGTCAACTTCGTGCTCCACACCGCAGGCTGGCTCGAAGGGGGCCTGACCATGGGTTATGAAAAGTTCATCCTCGACTCCGACCAGGCATCCATGGCCGAGTCGATGCTGGGCGGTATCGACCTTTCCGACAACGGTCAGGCAATCGAGGCGCTCCTCGGCAACACCCCAGGTCAGCACTTCCTCGGCAATGCCCACACCCTGGCCAACTTCGAGAACGCGTTCTGGCGGAGCGCGACGGCTGACAACAACAGCTTCGAGCAATGGCAGGAAGCAGGCTCCCAGGAGGCGGCAGCCCGGGCCCACGGAACTTGGCGCCGGATGCTCGACAACTATGAGCCGCCGCCGCTGGACGAAGCGATCGAGGCCGAGTTGGAGGATTGGATCGCCCAGCGCAAGGCCTCCTTCCCCGACTCCGATGTCTGACGATGGGTGACAACCTGGTCAATGGCCTTCTGGCTCGGGCCGACTTCGAGCTGATCCCGCTGAAAGGGGCGCTGGAGAAGGCTCTGGTCATCCCACCCGGCTCGACCGTCTCGGTAACCGCCTCACCATCGAGGGGCATGGGCATCACGGTGGACCTCGCGCTGGAGCTGCAGGCTCGGGGCTATCGGGCGGTGCCGCATCTCTCGGCCCGAATGATCGAGGACCGCCACGAGTTGGCCTTGATCATCAAGCGTCTCGACGACGGAGGCGTGGCCCGTGCCTTCATCACCGGGGGCGACGGCCAGCCCCACGGCGACTACTTCGACGCTCTCACGCTGCTCAGCGACATGGCCGATCTGGGGCATCCCTTCCTGGAAGTGGGGATCACGGGGTATCCCGAAGGTCACCCCGCGATCCCCGCGGACCGTCTCCGCCAAGCCATGTTGGACAAGCAAGCGCATGCCACCCACATCGTGACCCAGATGTGTTTCAACCCCACAGCCATAGTCGACTGGATCAGGACAACCCGGGCGGATGGCGTGGATCTCCCGGTCAAGGTTGGGGTGCCGGGCGCGATCGACCCCGCCCGACTGCTCACCATCGCCGCCCGCATCGGCGTCGGGGACTCCGTGAGTTTCCTGGCCAAGAACCGTCGGGCGGTGATCCGGCTGTTGCGCCCTGGCAGGTATCGCCCGGACAGGCTGGTCAAGCCGCTGAGCCGCGTGAGTCAAGAGCTCGGCCTGAGCGGGCTCCATTTGTTCACTTTCAACCAGGTGGAACCGACCGTGGCCTGGCTTCGCAAGACAATCGCGAGGAACGCCTGATGTCGGTTCAGTCGATCGATCGGGCCTTCCAGGTGTTGAAGGCGCTCGCGGTCGAGCCTTCGGGGATCACCGACCTGGCGCAGCGGATCGGTTTGCCGAAATCGACCGTCGCCCGATTGCTGTCCAGTCTCGAGGAGCAGGGTGCCGTGAGCCGGGGGCCCGATGGGAACCTATTTTCGATCGGAGTTGGTCTCGTCGAGCTGGCGGGTGCGATTGATGCCACCGCCGCTCTGGCAACGGCGGTCCGCCCGCACCTCGTCTGGCTGTCGGGTCAACTCGGTGAAGCTGCAGGCTTCAGTGTTCCCACCGGTTACGCGATCCAGTACATGGTCCAAGTGGAGAGCCCCAATCCGGTGCAGGTCCGCGACTACACCGGCCTCATCGTTCCCATGCACATCGGACCTTCTGGCTTGTCGGTGATGGCACAGTGGCCGACAGAGGAAGCCGAACGCTACCTGGGCAGGACCTTGGAGAGGTACACACCGAAGACCGTGGTCGATCCGTCGCGGATACGCGACCGGCTCGTCGAGGTCAAACGGGCCGGTCATTGCTGGATCTACGAGGAGTTCGCCGAAGGGATCAACTCGGTGGCGGCTCCGGTGCTAACGGATGGTGACCTGGCGCTCGGCGCGATCCATGTTCACGGCCCGGCATACAGATTTCCGGCCGAAGGGAAAGCTGACTCGATCGCAGCCCTGGTGATGGATGCTGCCGCCCGCTTCTCGAGCCGACCCGAAGCCGGGTCATAGGTGGATCCGGTTACGGCGCTGAGACAGCCGCTGGCAAGGTGCCGTTCTTGGAGGCCTTAACGTCGGGCAACACCACGAAAGGAAATACCACGGCAAATCAGTTCCACACCGAGGCGGTGTTCCTCGAGGAGAAGCTCCTTGGCCGCACCGGTGCACACAGTACAGAAGCAATCACCAGTCTCTCGGCACGGTTCAATCAACTCTCGGCTGAAGGGTGGGACCTATTCCATATCGCCGAGGTGAATGTTGTGGGAAAGATCTTCAAGGCGGACGACCGCCGAGGAGTGACGGTGGCGTTCTTCCGTCGGGAGATCCCAGCATCCTGACCAGAAGACTGGCGGCGTCACATCCGTGAAAGTCGGGCCGAATCTGTGACGAGTGAGAACAGCGACTTGATGGGGGTCTTCTCGCCGTCGGCCATCGAGCGGAGAACCCTCTCGACGTCGTCGAGGGGGAGCACCTTGGGGGCAACGTCACTCCATGGATCGTTGCGGGCGGCGAGGAGGCGGATCGCCTCGGGGAGATCGATCGTCGAGTCGATCCGGTTGGTCCCGATCCATTCCTGTTCCGAGGCGGTCAGCTCTGCGAGGCTCACTTCGAGTGGATGCTTTTGGAATCCGACAGCGATCAGGCGGCTTCCTGGACCCAGGCCGCCAATTGCTGACCGCATTCCGGGCTTAGAACCTGTGATCTCGAATACGACATCGGCGCCCAACCCATCGGTGAAGGATCCGGTCAGAACTGCTTGTCTGGCGCCCAGGGCGATAGCGATGTCGAGGCGGTCCTGGTCCAGGTCGACAGACGTGACGTTGCAGCCCGAGGCCGCCGCGGCATAGGTGACAAAGGCGCCGATTCCCCCGGCACCGATCACCAACACATCCTCGCCGGCCTCGACCCGTCCTCTGCGCAGCGCATGCACCGCGATCGACATTGGCTGGGCAAGCGCGGCCACATCCGCCGTCAGCTGCTCGCTTACGGTCTGGCAGGCGAATGCCGGGACAGTGCAGAACTCGGCGAGTGCGCCATCTCGGTGCAGACCTACCGCCCAATATTGGGCACAACGGCTGGTCCTCCCCGATCGACAGAAGACGCATTTGCCACATCCAGTTGATCCCGCACTGGCCACCATGTCACCCACCGAAAACCCATCCACATCCGGTCCCAGACCCGCGATTCGGCCGCTGAACTCATGACCGAGGGTCAGTGGGCCCAGATGTCCGGTGACCGGATGGCGCTGGTCGAGAGGGAACAGCTTCGGCCCTGAGCTGTACTCGGAGGCGTCGGTACCACAAATCCCGACCGTCTCCACCGCCAGCAGCAGCTCACCGGGACCCGGATCGGGGATGGCCACGTCCTCGATTCTCAGATCGCCTGCACTGTGGAGGACAGCCGCTCGCATCGTCGGCTGCTCGGTTGTGACCACCTACCCCAACACCTGCCTTGCCATGACCAGATCGTGCTCGTCGAAGCCCTCGGTGAAGGTGGCGTAGAGGGCTGCCAACTCCTCCGCCCCATCGGGGGATTGGCCCACCTCGCGGCGAAGCCCGACCAGTCTGGTCAACGCTTGGAGCTCGATCAGCCGAAGCCCACCTGCATTCGCCCCCTGGATCGCAGCCAAATAGGCCTTCTCGGCCCCGGAGCGGTCGGGCTCGCTGAGCATTCTGAGGAAGTCGCCTCTGAACACCCGGAATTCGGGTGCGTCGTTGTCTTCGGGGCCACCGATCTCGATCGCCTCATCGATCAAGACCAGGGCTCGCTCGGGATGGCCGGCCAAGGCGTAGACCAGACCGCGGAAACTGAGGATCTGCGGCCAGAAAACCGGCGGCGTGGTCAAACCTTGGTAGAGATCGATCGCAGTTTCGGTCATCGCCAGCCCTTCCTCGGTCTGGCCCAGGGCCGTGGTTGACACTCCTTCGAGAAAAGTGCTCAGGGTCCTCCACACCACGTAGTCATTCTCCTCGGCCACCTCGGCCAGCTGTTTGGCTCGTTGCACACATTCCTCGAACCGACTTCTGATCAGGGCGAGATATCCATTGTGATAGAGGGCATAGGCGATGCTGTACGGGTGGTCGATCTCCTCGGCTAGATCCAGAGCCTCCCTGAGCCGTGCGATCGATCTGTCCAGAGCACCGCACTGCCATAGGATCAGACCCGAGGCCACCCGAGCAACGACCCCGGTGTTGGGACCGAGACGGAAACGAGCCGAACCATGGACCCGGGGATCGTGGAGCTCGATGGCACGGTCGAGGTGGGGAAGACCGGTGTCTAGATCGCCGAGGAAGGCGGTAGCTACCCCGAAAACGTAATGGCCTTCGATCAGGATCGTCTCGTCTCCCTCTCTTTCGCCCAGCTCCAGAAGCTGTCGCCCGTACTCGGCGCCCTGCGCGAACTCGGCGGTGCCCATGTAGTAGGTGGCGAGGGCGCGGAGCACCGGGAAGCGTTGCGCTGCGGTTCCCGCGGTCTGCGCGATCGCCAGGGCACGCTTGAACTCATTTTCCACCTCGACGCCATAGCCACGAACCGCCATCAAGGCCCGGGCAAGGCTGGTGCGGAGGGTCAACTCCTCGGCGGCGAGCTCCGGTGTGCGCTCGGCCTTTTCGAGCAGGCCGAGGGTGTCGGAGGCGAGCTCGATGGCGGTGTGGTACCAGCCCTTGGCTTCGTGAAGGGCCCAGAGTCCGTCGATCAGGCTGAGGAGCTGATCCAAGTTGCCACGATCGACCCAGAAACGCCACGCCGTCCTCAGGTTGCCAATCTCCCAGGTGAGGTCGATTAAGGCCGATTCTCGCTCCGCTCCCTGCAATCGGTTCGCAAGCTGTTTGGCAAAGTCGGAGAAATAGAGGGCGTGGGCAAGGCGAACCGCCTCATTCCGTTGATCGGAGTCGGCGAGCCTCTCCTCGCCAAACTCCTTGATCATCAGCAGCATCGAGAATCGTTGGGAGCCGGCGCCGTCGTCTCCGCGAATCAGGCTCTTGTCGACCAGAGAGGCCAGAGAGTCGAGCACGAAGCCGGCATCGAAAGCCGAGGCCGCCACCGACTCGAGGGCCGAGAAGTCGGCGGTCGAGAAAACCGACATCAGCTCGAAGAGGTCACGCTCCGCCTCATCGAGCAGCTCGTAGCTCCAGCCGATCGCCCCCCAAAGGGTGCGTTGACGATCGGGGAGATCACGGCCCCCAGCTCCAAGAATGTCGAGTCGTTCCCGGAGCCGAGTGAGGAGGTCGGAGGGGGTGAACACGTTGAGACGCGCCGCCGCCAGTTCGATGGCCAAGGGGAGGCCATCGAGACGGAGACAGATCTCGGCGACGACCGCTGCGTTCTCGTCGGTTAGAGCGAACTCGGGTCGCACCGCTCTTGCCCGCTCGGTGAACAGTTGTACCGCTTCCGACTCCGCGATGGAGGGAGTGGGGTCCTTGGGATGGGGGAGCGAGAGCGGGGGAATCGGGAAGACATGCTCGGCACGGACCCGGAGTGTCTCCCGGCTGGTGACCACGATCTTGAGCTCTGGGGCGTGCTGGAGGAGCTCGGAGAGGCCCACCGCCGCCGCAGTCACTTGCTCGAAGTTGTCGAGCACCAACAGCATCTGGCGATCTCGAAGCCGCGACTTGAGGATCTGAAGTGCCTCGCCACCCCCCGACACCGGGAGAGCGAGAGCGCGCACGATGGTTTCGAAAACGGCAGCCGGGTCCCTGTCGGCGGAGAGATCGACGAAGAAAACGCCGTCACGAAAGCGATCCAGTTGCTCAGCCGCCACTTGGAGACCAAGACGGGTCTTGCCGGCCCCACCAGGGCCGGCGATGGTCAACAACCTGGTGTTGGGGGACTCCAGCATGACCTGAATGGCCGCCAGCTCGTTGGCCCGCCCCAGGAACTCGGTGTTCTGAAGGGGGAGGTTGTGTGGTCTGGCATCGAGAGTGATCGGAGGCGGGAACTCGGATTCGAGGTCATCGAGAACCAACTGATAGAGATGCTCGGGCAGAGTCAGGTCCTTGAGCCGATGAGTGCCCAGGTCCCGTAGCACTGCGCCCGGGGGGAGCCGGCCGCCGGCGAGTCCCGCAGCTACTCCCGAGAGCAGCACTTGGCCGCCGTGGCCGGCGGCCATGATCCGGGCGGTCCGGTTCATCGCCGGCCCGAAATAGTCGCCGTCACGGTTCTCGGTGTCCCCGGAGTGGACCCCCATCCGTACTCGCAGCGGTCCGGTCGGTCCCCACTTTTCGGCGGACAACGTTTCCTGGGCCTGGATGCCGGCGGTGATGGCTTCGTCGACGGAGTCGAACACGGCGATCATGCCGTCACCTGTGGTCTTCAGGACCTTGCCCTTGGCCTGGTCGACCGCCTCGATGAGGATCGCATCATGACGGGCCAGCGCCGGGGCCATCTCGTCGGGGTGCTCCTCCCAAAGACGTGTGCTCGCCTCGATATCGGTGAACAGGAACGTCTGCATCATCCCGGAATATACGGAGGCGTGGTTGGGTAGATCATCTGGACCAGCGGCAGAGATGATGCAATGGCTTCGTACTCGGTGAACAAGCAGGCTGTGGCGCAGGCGCGTCGGCTCATTGATGCCCACCAGTACGTGCTCGAAAGTGACTGGGGGGAGAGCCAGCCCAGCGCAGACGACGAGAATGCCTTCTTGGAGACGCACTCGTGGGAGCAATATGCCGAATGGCATCTGGGGCTCACTGATGGGGCAACCGATGAGACCAAGGCCCGTTACGGCTTCGTCTATGGAGATCTCCGTCGGCTTCATCGTATGGGTCTGATCGCGTGTCAGTACCGAGCGGCGGAATGGGGGCACAAAGAAGTCGAGCTCGCAGCTCATGAGCTCCTGCAGCGTCTCGACAACACGCGGGCTTGATCGAGTTCCGAATCCGTCAGATCACCAGCGAACCGATCTGTTGACAGCTGCGTATTAGTTGGGAACGAGTCCTCGATGCGAAGGAGAGCTCTATGTGTCTGACTTGTGGATGCCTGCTGCCACATGAGGATCATGGGAAAACCGGGTATTTGACGATCGAAGACCTAGAGCGGAGCGCCGAGATCGACGGCTACACCCTCGATCAGGCGCTCCAGAATCTGGTAGCGACCGTGCAGGTCGCCAGGGCGGAAGACGGGCACGAACACCGATAGGTCGGCGCGACTGCCGCTAGCTCTCGATTTTCACCAAACGACGGGAAGGCCAACCTTGACAGAACAGACCCTTTACGAACGGCTCGGCGGCGTCAACGCGATTGCGATGGTGGTTGACCGGTTCAGTGACCAGATCGTCGAGAATCCGAAACTCAATGTGAACCCAGCGTTGAGGGAGTGGAACAAGACAGGCCAGTTGCCAGGCCTCAAGTTCATGCGGACCCTATGGATCTGCCAACAAGCCGGTGGACCTTTCGAATACACCGGCAGGGAGCTGAGCGACGCCCACGCTCTCCTCGACATCAAATCCGAGGAGTTCGACGAGGTCGGAGCCGAGATTGCCGCCGCCCTCGACTATTTCAAAGTCCCGGAGCGCGAGAAGCAAGAAGTGTTGGACGTCATCGTTGCCCACAAGCCAGAAGTAGTCGACTCAGCCTCGTAGATCCTGCCTTGTGTCTTGGGCCTGCTGCTGCGCGCAGCCCATGGTGGTGTCGGATTCCGCGCTCGCGGGCATACCATTCGCCAGGTGACCATGACCTCTGACCCCTTCTCGGGAGCTGACGGCAGCTACGAGGAGCGGCGGGTTCGAGAGCTGCGGCTCTGGAAGCGACGTGCCAATGGGTTCCTCCTCGGCGCCTTGATCGTCTTCCTTGTCAGCCACTTCCTGGGTGACGACGGCGGCGTGAATGGCTGGGTCAGGGCGGCGTCCGAAGCGGCGCTAATCGGCGGAATTGCAGACTGGTTCGCGGTCACCGCCCTCTTCCGACACCCTCTGGGCATCCCAATCCCCCACACCGCACTCATCCCCAAAGGCAAGGACGAGATCGGGCGCGGATTGGCTGAGTTCGTCCAACAAAACTTCTTGGATCCGACCAATCTCCGGAATTGGCTCGCCAACGCCGAAGTAACACAGCGAATGGCCACTTGGCTCGACACTTCCGATCATTCGGCTCTGGCCGCGCGTCGCAGCATCGAGACCGCCGTCACCATCGCAGAGTCGATCGACGACGAACGGGTGTCCTCCTTGGTCACTCAAGCCACCCTCGACTGGATGCGACAGACTCCGGTCACCCCGCTCATCTCCCTTGTCGTTGACGCCTGGCTGAAGGACGGGCGGACCCGGGAGTCGATCGAAGCCACCCTGAAGGGAATCGAGGTGTTGCTCGTCGACAACCTGCCCTATTTCAGAGAGAGCTTCGCCCGGTCAGCGCCCTGGTGGGTTCCGTCCTGGGCGGGCGGACTCCTCTTCGAGCGGATCATCGCCTCGTTCCGGATTCTGGTCGGTGATATGGCCTCAGACCCGTCGCATCCCGTTCGATCCGATATCGATCAGATGCTGGCGAAATTGGCCGATGACCTGCGTAACTCCGCCGATCTCGCCGATCGCATCGAAGAATCCAAGCTGCGCATTCTCGACTCACCGCAGCTCGGCGCAGCGATCCAGTCGCAGTGGCAGCTGCTCCATGAGGGCCTGAGTCGTGCGGCTAGCGAGCCCGGTTCCGAGCTCGAGCAGAGGCTGGCGGAGCTGATCCAGTGGTGGGCGCGTCGCGTTCTCGATGACGCCCCGCTCCGAATGAGAATCGACGGGTGGATCGCTGGGTCCGTGGAGCGTCTTGCCCAGAAATGGGACGAGGAGATAATCGGGCTGATCGAGACCACGGTGGCCGGATGGGACCCGACCGAGATATCACACCGTCTCGAGCTGCAACTAGGCCGGGATCTCCAATTCGTGCGGATCAACGGCACCGTGGTCGGAGCTCTGGTCGGTGTCGGCATCCACGCCCTGCTCCTCCTGGCCGGCTGAGCGAATGAGTCGGCCGAAGCGGCTGACCGGTCAGTCAGTCGGTTGGTTCGAGGAGGAGGGTGGTACCCAGGACTTCGAGACGAAGCATCGCGTCGAGGGAACGGCCAGGGGAGTATTTGCGTCGCAAACCCTCGGAGACGCGGTCGACGGACTCCGGGTCGTTTGCGCCTTTGGCCGTGAACTGGAACCGTTCTTTTCCGACTCCGAGGGTCACCTCGGGCTCGGCGAGAGCTCGCTGATACCACCGGCCTGCTTCTCCGCGAACCGAGCGCACGAACACATCCTCACCATCGACGACGACCCAGATCACGGTTCGGAAGACACGGCCGCCCGACCGGGTCTCGATCACCACTTCCTTCGCCCTCGCGATCGCCTCCAGTTCCTCGATGCTCAGTGACACGATCGAGGAACGCTAACCGCGTTCTTCGTATCAGACCTCCGCGGCTGCCTGGAGAGGCGGTAACTAGGCTCGACTGATCGGTCTGAAGGACGAACGAGTGCCAAGCGCCTCGACCACAATGGAGTCCGGTTTCTTCACACATGGGAGGGAACGCCCCATCATGCGCTGGCGATCCGAGTGACAACTACCACGTAGCAAACGAGGAATTTCTGATGATCTATGCCGCCATCATCTTGACCGTCGCCGGGCTGTTCATGTGGATCAGGAGATGGCCTGATCCGGAGATAGACAGACTCTTCAGAAGAATCGGAAAAGTTGGGGTCGTCGTTGGCCCGATTCTGGTTCTGGCCTCGACGCTGACGATCGTCGCCCCAGGCGAGGTGGCCGTCCCGGTGCTCTTCGGTGCGGCCCAGCCACCTCTAGAAGAGGGGTTCCATCTGCGGAATCCGTTCGCCTCGGTGCGGGCCCTGTCGGTTCGAACTCAGGAGTCGACTTATTCGGACACTCTCGGTGAAGGCGAAGCGGCCGATCGAGCGGATGCGATCACTGCGGTGTCACTGGAGAATGCGTCGGTAAGGGTCGAGATCACCATTCTGTGGCATCTGGTCGGATCGGAAGCATCGAAGGTCTACCGAGCGCTTGGCACCGGCTACCGGGATGTGATTGTGCGCCCCGTATCTCGATCAGCGGTCCGCGACTGCATTTCCAAATATCGATTCGAGTTGGCCCGCACCTCGCAACGCCCTGATGTTGAACGCTGCATCGAAGAGTCGCTAACCGGAGAATTCGTACCTCGTGGTCTGGCAGTCGATGGAGTCCAGTTGCGCGATATCGCGGCCACGCCAGAATTGCAGGCGTCGATCGAGGCCAAACTGCAAGCCGAACAGGACGCCCAGCGAGCTCAGTTCCAGCAGGATCAAGCCCGCATCGATGCCGAAACCAGGGTCATCACCGCAGGTGCGGAAGCGGAAGCCAACCAACTTGTCGCCGAGTCGCTGACCCCGGATCTCCTCCAACTGAGGATTGTGGAGGCCTTGTCCGACAAGGCGATTGTCTATCTCCTCGGGAGCGGAAGCCCTACACCTGTGATCCCCTTGCCCACCCCGTAAGACCACCAGTGTCCTCGTTCACCCCAGCGATCCGGTCAGGGTTCCGGTTGCTCACTGTTGCCCGGTCCGCTCGAATCTGTCCCCAGGCAACCGTAGCCTCTGTTAAGTGACAGCACCCGGCCCACTCGAGCTCGGTCGCTCGGTGGTGGTGGGCCCTCGGGCGCCCTCCCCCGCGGGATGGGTGGATGCTGATCGGATAGGTATCGACTCGGTCCTGTTGGCAGATCCGGAGCGGCTGGCCGCGACTGTCAACGACGCCCAACGTCGTTACGTGACGAGGACTCCCACCGTGTTCGTGTTGGACGTCGCTTCCCACGAGCTGGCGAATGTCGAGACGACTGACGCCGCCCCGTACCTGCTGGGTGGGAGGTTCACGTTTCTCCGTGAGCGGCTGATCAAGGCGATCTGGCACAACTCCTATGACGCACGAACCGATTCGCTGGTCTGGTGGTGGGGGCACAAGGCGGCGGCTCGTCTCGATGTCACTGTCGGCGGATCCGCCGATGTGGTGAAGACCGACGGCACCTCGGTATGGATCGACGGCGGCCCCCGGCAGCCACTCGACCTCGACGTGGCTGTAGTCAATCACGAGACGGTGGACCTGGGGCGAGACACTCCGGTCCCGCCGTTCAAGGCTCCCTCGTTCGATCTGGCACCGGATCAGTTGGAGGCTGTGTCGCATCTGGTCGGCCCGGCCCGGATCATCGCCCCGGCCGGGTCGGGCAAAACCCGGGTGCTGACCGCCCGGGTCCGTCATCTGATCGAGGACCGGGGGATCGAGCCGGAGTTGGTCACCGCCCTCGCCTACAACCGGCGGGCGGCTGGGGAGATGGTCGAACGGCTTCCCAACGGGAAACGTCTCAATGTGCGCACCATCCACTCTCTGGGTTGGGAGATCCTGCGCATGGCCAAACCTGGTCTTCGACTCATCGACGAGCGAGAGCAGCGACGTCGACTGGAGCCGATCACCACCGCCCCGCCGCGGGCCAACATCGACGTCATCGGCCCCTATCTGGAAGCGCTCGACGAGGTGCGGAACGGACTCCGTGATCCCGACCATGTCGAGGCTGAACGTGACGACGTCCCCGGATTCGCCGAGACCTTCCGCCGCTATCGGGAGCGGTTGGAACGTGATGGTGAGGCGGATCATGGCGAACAGATCTACGGTGCGATCGAGTCCTTGTGCCGGCTGCCCGACCTCCGGGCCTATTGGCAGACCCAGTGTCGGCACCTCCTCGTCGATGAGTTCCAGGACCTGACCCCGTCCTACCTGCTCCTGATTCGGCTGGTAGCGGGGCCTGGGATGAACGTGTTCGGGGTGGGTGACGACGATCAGGTGATCTACGGGTATGCCGGTGCCGACCCTGGATTCCTCATCGACTTCGAGGTCCTGTTCCCCGGGGCAGCGCTCCATGCCCTCGAGGTCAACTACCGCTGCCCAGCCGACGTGGTGGAGGGCGCCGCCACCCTGCTCGGCTACAACCGGCGTCGGGTGGAGAAGACGATTCGAAGCGTCGTCGAGGGCCACGGCCTCGAAGTGGTCCGGGCGCCCGGGAACCGGCTCGGGGTGGTCACCGCCGATCGCATCGCCGCTCTGATCGACGAAGGGGTGGGGCCCAACTCGATCGCGGTCCTGTCCCGGGTCAATTCCAGCTTGTTGCCGGTACACGTCGCTCTCTCTTCGCGTGGGATGCCGTTCCAAAGCCCCCTGTCGGTGAGCATTCTCGACCGCACCGTGCTTCGGGCTGCATTTGCCTGGGTCCGGATCGCAGTCGATTCGGATCGCATGAGCCGGAACGACCTCTTCGAGGCCATCCGACGTCCCGGTCGGGGAATCACCCGCCTTTTCGGGGAATTGGTCGGACGACGCCGTGGACCCTTCTCGCTGGAGGATGTGATCGGATTTGGTCGAGGGCTCGATGGGCGACGAGCCGACCGATGGGACGAGTTCGGTGAGGACATCCTGACCGCATCGCAGGCCACAACCTCCACTCCGCTTCTCCTCGACGTATTGACCACCGAAATCGGTCTAGATCGGGCGGCGGCCGCTCTCGACGCGGGACGCACCCGGGCCGATCGTGCAGCCCAGAGTGATGATCTGACCGCCCTGCGTCGGGCGGCGGCATTGGGTCCGGGGCCGGCCGAGTTCGAATCCTGGCTTCGCAACCGGCTGGATGAACGGACCTCACCTGAGGGCGTCACCCTATCCACGGTGCACCGGGTCAAAGGCCTGGAATGGGACCACGTCTTGGTGTTCGGCGCCGACCGTGGATCGATGCCCCATGAACTGTCGGACGACATCGAGGAGGAACGCCGGGTGTTCCACGTGGCCATGACCCGGGGTCGTCGCACGGTGACGATCCTCGCCGATGTGGAGCGGCCGTCTCGGTTCCTCGCCGAGCTCGAAGGAACCGCCCCTGTCGAGGTGGAACTCCCAGCGATGCGGCCCGACCTGAAGTCAGCTCGCATCCCTCCCGACGGCTTGTTCGTCATCGTGGGTGATGAGATCACCCTGAGCGGTGGCTATCAGGGGACGGTCGACGAGATCCTTACTACCGGGGTGCTGGTCAAGATGGCCGATCAAGGGGCGATCATTGCTGTGCCCTGGGGGGAGCAGGTAATCAAGGCCGGCTCCCTCGGGCGGCTCACGCCGGGTGGCGCCACCGCCGATCCCGAGATCGTAGAACGACTGAGGACATGGCGGTTGGATCAGGCCCGGTCCCAGGGGGTGCCGGCCTTTGTGGTGTTTAACGACCGGACCCTGGACGCCATCGCCACGTTGCGCCCGTCAACCGAGACGGGGTTGCTCGAGGTCCCGGGGATCGGTCCCGCCAAACTCGACGCCTACGGCGACCAGTTGTTGGACCTGCTTTCCCGGTATTGAGTTCCGGCGGGACCTCGGGATCGTTTGCTACTCCGGGAGCATTGGCACTGTCAGACCTTGGTCTTTGCCGAGCAGCACCGCCCGGGTGATTGCGGATGACCCGAATCGGTCATGCACATCGTCGAGGGCGTCATCCAGGGCACTGCCGATTTGGCGATCGAACGGAAGCTCGAGTTGGACCGCATCGTCGTCATCGAGGTTGGCCATCGCGATCCCGATCAGGGTGAGACCGCGGGTCTCCACCATCGGCATCGCCTCTGCGAGGAGGGCTCGGAGTGCGAGGAGAATGGTCTGGGTGTGAGCAGTGGCACGGGCGAAGGTATGTGACCGGGTCGCCCGCGAGAAGTCGTCGAAGCGCAGTCGAAGCACAACCGTCCGGCTCACTCGACCTGCATTCCGCAGTCGACGGCTAACCCGTTCGACCAAACCGATCAGGATGGCGTCCAGATCCTCAGGAGATCTCGGCGTACGGCCAAGCGCCCGCTGCGAGCCGATCGAGCGTCGTCGGCGGCCCACCTGCAGCGGCCGAGGATCAAGGTTGTGGGACAGGGCGTGAAGATGTCGGCCCGAGGCTCGGCCCAACATCGCCACCAACGCGGGCTGGGCTAGTTGGGCGACTTCACCGACGGAGTAGATCCCCCGGTCGTGCAGCTTGGCGGCAGTGACCTTCCCCACGCCCCAGACCCGTTCCACTGGGAGCGGATGCAGAAAATCCAGCTCTCTCTCCGGCGGCACCACCAGGAGCCCATTGGGTTTGGCCACTCCGCTGGCCACCTTGGCCAAGAATTTGGTGCGGGCGACCCCCACGGTGATCGGCAGACCGACATCTTCGAGCACCTGTCGGCGCAGCCGTCTTGCGATCTCGGTGGGGGAGCCTGAGAGCCGTTTCAGACCGCCCACATCGAGGAAGGCTTCGTCGATCGAAATCCCTTCCACCAGCGGAGTGGTGTCGTTGAACACCTCGAACACCGCCCTGCTCGCCTCGGAGTAGGCCGAGATTCTCGGGTCGACGACAATTGCCATCGGGCAGAGCCGGCGAGCCAGCCCGCCTCCCATTGCGGTCCGAACTCCATAGGCCCGCGCCTCATAGCTTGCGGCCAGCACCACTCCCGACCCGACGATCACCGGGCGCGAGCGCAGTCGGGGATCGTCACGCTGCTCGACCGACGCATAGAAGGCATCGAGATCGGCATGGAGGATCGATGCCTCTTCTCGCATCGAACATATGTTCGCTGACGGGAACACCGAGCACAAGGGGCTTGGCCGCCGCGGGGGAGGCGGCCAGCGCCCGATCCCCTGGTCAGAAATCCATGAAGGGAGAACCTTCAGGGAATTCGTAAGCTGAGGTCATGGAGGTCACCCATCCTGACCGTGTGGTCTTCCCCGATGACGGGATCACCAAGGGTGAAGTCGTGGCCTATTACACCCAGGTCTCCGAGCGGATGCTCCCCTTTATTGCGGGTCGCGCTCTCTCTGTCGAGCGCTTTCCCCAGGGGATCGGGGGGCAAGGTTTCATGCAGAAGAACGCCCCTGACCACTACCCCTCGGAGCTCATCGGCCGTCATGAGGTGCCCAAGGAGGGTGGGGGGACAACTGTGTACCCGGTCGTCGACACTCCCGAGGGCATCACCTATTTCGCCAATTTCGGGGTGATCACCTTCCACGTCCCTTCGGTGCTGATCGAAGACGAGGATCACCCGGATTGGGTGATCTGGGATCTCGACCCGCCCCCCGACCGGGTCGACGTGGTCCGGGAGGCGGCGGGAGCTATCCGCACCATTCTCGAGAACCATGCAATCCCCACCCTGCCCCTCGCCTCTGGATCCAAGGGGTATCACCTTCGGGCGCGGCTGCAGCCGAACCTCGACGTCGAGACCGTGGCCGGGATTGCCAGAGGGACCGCTGCCTTGGCAGCAGCGGCTCATCCCGATCTGATGACTCTGGCCTTCCGAAAGGCCGATCGAGGGGACAGAGTGTTCGTCGACTGGCTGCGGAACTCGGGACGATCCACGTCGGTGGTCCCGTGGTCGCTTCGCCCCCGTCCCGGCGCTCCGGTGGCGGCACCATTGGCTTGGGACGAGCTCGATTCGATCGCCCCCGACGCGATCCGGCTTCGCACAATCGCCGAGCGTCTCGACATCGATCCCTGGGCCGATCAGGAACCTGTCGACCTCACGCCCTCCGTGGAGAGCGTGGAACGGGCAGTGGCCGACGCCGGCGTCGAGTTCGAGCCTTTCGACCGATTCCGGTCCTGATCGGGAGCGTCCGAGACGTCGTAACGAGGGGTAGGTTGATGGCCTACGTCGACGCAGAACCGAGGTTGAGCATGCCGGGCGAAGTGGAAGTTGGGCCAGTCTCCGAGTTGCCGCCTGGAACCGTGAAGGGCTCGGGTCGCTACGCCGTTGGCAACTCCGATGGGGAGTTGTTTGCGGTCACCCGGCACTGCCGTCACCTCTACGCCGACCTGGCCAACGGCAGTATTGACGAAGACGGATGTCTGGTGTGCCCGTGGCATGGTTCCAAGTACGACGTCCGAACCGGGAGGATGGTGCGCGGCCCCCAGGGTGTCTTTGCCAAGATTCCCGGGCTTGGCTCGGTCTACAAAGCTCTGACCTTGGTCTTGCCTCTGGGGCGGGGTCAGGTCGTCGAGCGCGACGGCAAACTCTACGTCGAGTAGACCCTCGTCGATTCAGTGGGGCGTGTCTTCGAAGCGGACAACCAGGCCAGCACCTGCTCGAGAACCTCGGGATCGTGGAGCAGGTCGAAATGTCGTCGGCCACCGAGCACTCGAACGTCGGTTGCCTCGATCTGACGTCGACGACCCTGACCGGTGCCACTCGCAGGACGCACCATCAAGTCGCCGACCAGCGCCCCAACCGGGTGAGCCGGGTCCGAAGTGATCACCGCTGCTACGAAGTGGTGATCCACGCCATGCAACGGCGGGACGTTGCTGACGGTGTTGCGGAGCAATGCGTCGGGCTCGCTGCCCAGCCAATCTTCATCGACGATTGCGCCGAAACGGAGATCCTTGATCCCGACGCTACGGGCGTCCAGGAAGTCGGCGAGAGGACTGCTCTCGGGCGTGGCACGGAGCCCCCATGAAACCACGTTGGCCACCTTCTCCAATGGCGCGCCGAGATGCGGTGTCGCCACCGTCACCACCTTGTCCACCGTGTCCACCCAACCCTGGTCGGCGTCCCGACCAACGCGGCAGGCACTGCGGATCACGAGACCACCCATCGAGTGGCCGACCAGTGAGATCGATTGGAGCGGAATCGGCCATGAACGCCAGAGTCGTTCGAGCACTTGGGCCAGGTCGGCGCCGTTTTCTGAGATATGCCTCCCTGAGTTGTAGCGGACCATCACCGGGGTGACCGAGGTGTCTGCCGTCAGCATCTCCCAAAGCCCGGCTTGCTCGCCTCTCTCCAACCAACTGCTCTCGGTGCGCCCCAGCCCGTGAACCAGCAGCACCAACCGAGCCGTCGCCGTCGGAAAGTTGGCTGTCAGATCTTCAGGTGTGACTTGCACCGGACTACCCATGGCGTTGCGCAGACCCATCTCGATACGAATCTCATTTCCTCTGTGCTCGAGCTCGTCGCCCCACGTGGCGTTTATTGCAGCCTGAATCCGGCTTCCCAGGCGTGATCCGGAAAGTGGGTCGCTCCGGCCTACAGCCACAGTCGCTCCGAGTCCGACAGTCGCGCCCAAGGCAGAGCCGGTCAAGCGAATCGCGTCGTAGAAGGTTGCGATGGCGGCGTCGACCTTGCGCCGGGTCGTCGCCCCGCTCGCTCCGGTCCAACGCAATGAGCGGTCGATGATGGCCCGATGGACGCCCTCGAGCGGTGTCGTGACACGGTCCACCGCCAGGCCCAACAGATCGCCCAAACCCCGCAGTTCGTTGTTGGTGTCAGCTTCCTTCAAGGTAGGGACCGTAACGCAGGCGACGCACTTCTCCGGCCGGGGCGGAATACTTGGCCGATGCGCGCACTCGTGCTCTATGGACCTCGGGACGCTCGGGTAGATGAGGTTCAGCCGCCACGAGCCGATGCCGGCCAGGTAGTAGTCGACGTCGAACGGGTTGGCATCTGCGGCACCGATGCCGAGTTCTACACCGGGGAGATGGCCTATCTGCACCAAGGCCAAGCCAACTACCCGTTGCGGATCGGACACGAATGGGCGGGCCGGGTCACTGCAATGGCTGAAGGCGTCGACGCGTCCTGGATGGGCAAGCGAGTCACAAGCGACACGATGTTGGGCTGTGGACGCTGTGACCGTTGCCGACGCGGTCGTCACCACCTCTGCCCGTCGCGATACGAGATCGGAATTCGAGGCGATTGGCACGGTGCCCTGGCGGAGCAGCTAGTGGTACCCGCTTCGGCCCTCCACGAGATACCGGAGGCGGTCTCGCTGGCGGCGGCGGCCCTGGTCGAGCCCGGGGCGAACGCCTTGCGCACAGTCGACGCTGCCGCTCTCGATCCAGGGCAGCGGCTTCTGATCTTTGGGCCGGGGACGATAGGGCTCCTCGCCGCACGGTTCGCAATTGCCAGAGGCGTCGAGGTTCGCATTGTTGGAGTCGAGAGCACCAGCCTCGAGCTGGCACGCAGCATGGGCGTCCACGAAGCAATGCTCCTGTCCGAATTGGAAGAGTCGCCCTCCTCGACCTTTCATGCAGTGATCGACGCCACCAACGATGCCGAAATACCTGCAGCGACCCTGCGTTGGGCGGAGCCGGGGGGGCGGGTAGTTCTGATCGGTCTCGCCGGCAGAGAGAGTCTGATCGACACCCGTGAGGTCGCTCTTCAAGAGTTGACCGTTGTCGGGATCCTCGGCGGGTCAGCCGCCATCGATCAGACAATCGCGGCCTACGCCAACGCCCGGGTGGTGCCCGATGCCCTGGTGTCAGAGGTGATCGGACTCGAAGATGTCGCCAGTCGCTTGGAAGGGGAGCGTGGGCCGAATGCCGGCCCCGGTCCCAAGGTCCAGGTCGATCCCCGGGTGGCCTGAGGCCTAGCTCGGAGGCGAGATCGTCATCGGGAAACCGCAGGCCACCGCCAGGTGCGGATCCCGAAAAGACGTGATCGCGGTGATGGTCCTGGAGTCGCCGTCGACGTCGAGGACCTGAAGACCGCTGGCAACCATCGTGTTGTCGGGTCCGGGCTCGTAGGTGGCAAGAGCGGGTTGGCCGTTGGCGCCGCCCAAACGCATCGTCACCCCATACGGTCGGGCCGGTCCGAATATGGCGGCTTCGACGAAGGCAGCGACATCGGCCGTTCCCTGATACCAGGTGGGTATTGGCGGCATCGACAGCCGCACGTCGGCGCTGACCGTGGCTACGAACTCGGAGATATCGGCCCGCTCCCAGGCCTCGACGTATCGGTCGAGAAGCGCTTTGATCGCAGGGTCGTCGGGGTCGGCCGGAATCGGGATGGGCGACGCGCTCATTGTCTCCCGGGCCCGGTAAAGCAAGCTGTTGACCGCAGAAGGCGAGCTTTCGAGCACCCCTGCCACTTCATCGTGTGAGAAGTCCAGTACGTCGTGGAGCAGTAACGCCGCCCTTTGCCGTGCCGACAATCGTTGGAGGGCGGCCACGAAGGCGAGGCTGATTCTCTCGCGTTGTTCCGCCGAGTGGGCCGGGTCCTGGCTGAGGCCGATGCTCTGATCCCCGATGGGCTCGACCCACTCGATCGGCGAATCAGTGGCCTCGGGAAACGATCCCGGAGGCGACGCCGGCCCGTGATGCACCGGATGGCTTCTGGGGCGACGACCCCGGAGCCGGTCGATGCACAGGTTGGTCGCGATGCGATACATCCATCCTTGAAAGGAGCCTCGGGCTTCATAGGTGTCCAGACGTTGCCACGCTCGGAGCAGCGTGTCCTGGAGTGCTTCCTCGGCATCGGGGCCTGACCCGAGCATCCGGTAGCAATGACGAAGCAGGCCAACTCGATGCACGTCGACCAATGACGCAAACGCGGCGGTATCGCCGGCGCGCGCCCGGGCGACGGCGCCGAGGTCGGTGGTTTGGTTGGTCACCTTGTGGCTCCTCTGTCACATGGATCAGCCATACCCAGTATGACGAGAGCCGGAGGGCACATCTTGCGGTAGTTCGAAAAAAAGCTGGGCGAGGCGCGAGCCGGAGGCGCCTCGCCTCGTCTTAGGAGGTGAGATGTGTCCGACTCCAGTCGGTGCCCGATTACTTCCAAAGGAGAGATGATGTCCGCATTCAGCCAACCATCGGTCTTGCTGTCGGTTAGGGGCAAGACAATCCCCACCGATCGTGATGCCGTCCGGAGCCTGCACAACCAGACCGCTGGAGCCCCCGAAGGCGTCGCCGCGGCGCGGGCGCTCGGAGACCTCAGTCACAGTGTGTTCACGCCGCTACCTGGCGCTCCTGGTGCCGAGCAGAACGAGCTCCTTTTCCTCGACGTGTGGAAGGACGCTTCGGGCATCGGCACCTTCTTCTCGAACGAGCAGGTGCAACAGGGTGCTGGGTTGCTTTTCTCCGAACGCGAGGCCGTGATTTGGATGCCTGCCGAAGGAGCCTTCGGGTTCGAACTGCCGGCCCCTATGAGTCTCAGCGGCCGTTATCTGGGCATCGCCCGCGGGTCGATCGACGACCCCCAACACACCATCGACGTCTTGCGCAAGACGCACGAAGCCGGCATTGCGGACGCTCGCCGTCTTGGTCAACTCTCCCACCAGCTGTTCATCCGGGTGCCGATGCCAGGCGAGTCGGCCCAACTCGAAGCAATAGGCCTGGACCTGTGGGCGGATGCTGCCGGCATGGGTGAGCACTACTCGAATCTCACCGGCTTCGAGGCCGCGTTCAGTGGTGACGTGCAGACTTCGGTGTGGGAACAAGGCCCCGGTGGGAACTGGACCGAGTGGTAGGCGTCGCCCCTTCTTTCCCCGGCTAGAGGCGCCAGTGACGTGGAAGGATCCCCCCTCGCCCGACCTGAGATCAGACGGTCCCCGCTCCGCAGGGGGACAACCCCGGACGGGTAGTTTCGATCCGGCGCTGTCTCGAGATGGAGGTCGTGTCGTGCAATCCGATTCCTTGGGCCATCGGTTCGCCGATCTGCACCGCGAGGGGACTTTCCTCATGCCTAACGCCTGGGACATCGGGTCGGCCAAAGTTCTGGCCTCTCTCGGATTCCCTGCGATCGCCACCACCAGCTCGGGGTTTGCCGCATCACTGGGACGGATGGACCAGGAGACAAGCCTCGACGAGCTCGTCACTCATGTGGGTGCCTTGACCTCCGCAGTCGAGATCCCTCTCAGCGTCGATGCAGAAAACGGGTACGCGCCGACATCGGCGGGGGTTGCTGAAACTGTGGATCGACTTGCAGCCGAAGGCGCGGCCGGGGTTTCGATCGAGGACTACAACCCAGCTTCGGGCCTATACCCGCTAGATGTTGCGGTTGAGCGAGTGGCCGCTGCAGTCGAAGCAGCTCGGCAACGAGGGGTGGTGCTCACCGCCCGCGCCGAGAACCATCTCTACGACATCGATGACATCGACGACACCATCGCCCGGCTGCGCGCCTATCGGGACGCCGGGGCCGATGTCCTGTATGCCCCGGGTTTGAGAGACACCAACCTCATCGCCAGGGTGGTGACTGAGTTGGAGGCCCCGATCAATGTCCTCCTGCTCCGGAACGGTCCGACCGTGAGTCAACTGACCGAACTTGGAGTGAGGAGGTTGTCGATTGGAGGCTCCCTGGCTTTCGCCGCCTACGGCGCCGTCGCCACCGCGGCCGCCGAGTTGCTCACGGCGGGCACTTCGACCTACAGCGAAAGAAACCTATCCATCGCGGACCGCAGCGCCGCCTTCGGAGGCCCCAGCTAGTCCGACTCTGAACCGCCCGTCACCCACTCGCCTTCGAGCGGGAGACCTGCTGTTTCCCAATCGGTAAGGCCCCCGTCGTATCGCCTGACGTTTTCGTATCCACGGCCGACCAGATCGTGATAGAGGGCGATGCTGGAGTGACAGTCGACACTGGTGCAGTACACCACGATGTCGTCCTCGGGCGACAGCGATGCCAGCAATTCGTCGGGGGTGTTGAAATGCTCCGATCCCGGGATGTGCTTGGCCCGGAACGCCCACTCGTTGAGAGCCATGACCAGCCGGAAATGGTCACCTCGCTCCAGCTTCGCCTGGAGATCGTCACGGGTGATGGTGCGGATGCTGGCTCGAGGATCGGGATTAGTCACTCTGTTTCACCCCTCGGGGACACTAACCGGGGACTCGATGCGTATTGTCGATCCCGGCCTAGGAACGACTCACACGGGAGGAAAACATGATCTTCGACTATTTCGCCGACCTGAACTGGCTTGCCGTCCTGGTAGCGGCAATTGCTTGGTTCGTCTTCAGCGCAATCTGGTATTCGATCCCACCGCTAAGCAATGCCTGGCAACGCGCCGCAAAGGTGACTGCAGGGGAAGGCCCGCCCCTGTCGATGATTCTGATCCCGACTTTCATTGGCTATTTCGTGACCTCGATCGTGATCGCCCTGATTGCCACCGCGATCAGCGGGGACGATGTGGTCAACGGGTTGGCGTTGGGTGTGGCTCTCGGAGTTGGCTTCGGGGTCGTGGGTGCGATCGTCGGCCAGATGTACGAGCAAAAAGGCAGCTCGTATTGGCTGATCAACGGTTTGAACGCGGTGATCGCATACTCGATCGTCTCGGTGATCGTCACCGTCTGGGACTGAGCGGCGAAGCCGCCGAGGATCACCGATTCGATAGGCCGGCCGACTAAGCGAGAGCTATCGAAGTCTCGGGGTGGAGCTCGTAGCGGCTCCGGATGTGGAACCGCTCTTGGGCGGCGAAAGCCCAGGCTGCGGCGGTCTCCTCGTCGACACTTGGGGTGTTGGTCACGGGCGTGTACTGAGTGAGCCAGTCAGTCTCCGGTTCGTAGACCACGATGGGTGCCTCGACCCGGTCGGCGGGACGAGCAAACCATCTTCGGTGCACTGGCCCGGAGAGAACCTCCGGGAAGTTGAAGCTGAGATGTCCGCAGGCTTCGCACACGATGCGCTCCAAGCTCGCGGTCGCAGTGGTCAGTGTCTCGATGTGAGGGCAGACCTTTGCCGCCTGTCGGACACGCTTGGCGCCGACGGCAACATGAATGCCTCCCAAAGCAATCTCCGCCATAGCACGTGGTTTATCGAAATCGGTGGCAATCCGGTATGGGTCCCAAGACCCAAAACTGTGGATAAGTCGAGGTGGGGTTGTCGACAGGCAGTGCGCCGGTCATCCGGACTCGCGGACGACCAGTGACACGTCGATCACCTCGCGCTCGAAGAAGGCGGAAGGATCGGAGCGCATCCGCATCAGCATCTCCACGGCGCGAGCACCCATCTGCTCCCGATCGATCCTGACTGTGGTGAGTGCCGGCCTCACCAGGGCGCTTACTTCGACGTCGTCGACCCCGATCACCGACACGTCGTCGGGCACTACCCGCCCTTTGTCCTCGAGGGCCCGCATCGCGCCGATCGCCATGATGTCCGTATAGGCGAAGACGCCGTCGATGTCCGGGTCACGGCGCAGCAGTTCGTTCACCCCTAGCGCACCTCCCTCGACGGTCTCCTCCGTCCAGACCACAGCGCGATCCACGTCGTAGCCGAGATCGGAGATCGCCTTGCGGAAGCCGATCTCACGGGGCTCTTCGACTGTCTCGGCAATGCGGCTCGACAACATCCCGATCCTGCGACGCCCCGTGGCTCGAAGATGATCGACTGCGAGATGGGCACCACGCTCGGTGTCCCATTCCACCGAACCGATGCGCGGATGATCGATGCGATGGTCGATGGAAACCACCGGAACCGATCGCTCGGCGGCCGAGATGAGCTGTTGCTCAGCTCCTCGCACCGGGAAGATGATGACCCCGTCACTGCCACGGTCCTCCAACGACCGCAGGATGTCCTGTTGGCGTTCGGCTTCGCCTTCAGAGCTCGTCAGATAGACGAGATAGCCAAGACGATCACCGGCCGCCTGGATGCCTCGGGCTAACTCGGCGAAGAACGGGTCGTTCAGATAGGTGGCGACCAAGCCCAAGGTGAAGCTCTGTCTCGTGACCAAGCTCCGAGCCAGCAGATTGGGGCGATACTCCAGATCCTCTATCGCTTCGAGCACACGCTGTCTGGTGGCCTCGGCTGGACCGGGCCGATCGTTGACCACCCGAGACACGGTCCGCACCGAAACACCGACATGGGCTGCGATGTCATGCAGGGTGGGGGCGCGGTTGGCGATAGGTGCCTCTGGGACCGTCATATCGACGTTTCAGATTAGCGGTCAGCTTTCCTGCCAACGATGGCAAGGGCTTGCTAACGTTGGCAAAAGGATGACCTGGGACGCCCACCGCCCCGTTGAGAACCAGAAGGCGCTCTGGTTCGGGGGTGACTACAACCCTGAGCAATGGCCGTCCGAGATGTGGTCGGAGGACGTCGCCGCGCTCGAACATCTCGGCGTGAACATGGTCACTCTTCCCGTCTTCGCCTGGAGCTCCCTCCAGCCCGCGAAGGACCGGTTCGAGTTCGGCTGGTTGGATCGGGTGCTCGATGGGCTCGATCGCCATGGCATCGGCGTCGTCATGGCCACCCCCACGGCGGCCCAACCTGCCTGGATGTCTGCCGCCTATCCCGAGATTCTGCCGGTCGACACCTCAGGTCGGCGTCGCACGCATGGTGGCCGGGTCAATTATTGCCCAACCTCGTCGGCCTACCGCGACGGCTCGTCGCAGATCGCGGCGGCGATGGCCGAGCGGTATGCCGGCTATGGCGGGCTTCAGCTGTGGCATATCAACAACGAGTACGGGCCGGTTTGCTACTGCGAGGGTTGTCGCGACGAGTTCCAACGCTGGGTGACTGACCGATATGGGGACCTCGACACCCTGAATCAGGCGTGGGGGAACGCGGTATGGGGCAACACCGTCCAGGACTGGTCCGAGATCGAGTTTCCCTCTCATCGCAACGCGATGCAGATCACGCCGCACGGGTGGACCAACTTCTCGGCCAGTCCCAGCATCACTTTGGATCATGCCCGATTCGTTTCCTGGGTCCTGCTCGCCTGCTTCCTCAATGAGAAGGAGGTATTGCGCGAACACACACCTCACGTCCCGCTCACCACCAACTTCCATGGACCCGTTCAGACAATCGATTGGCACGAGTGGGGCCCACACCTCGATCTGATCTCTTGGGACTCCTACCCCAGGGTCGACAGCCGATGGTCCGATGCCGCGTTTGGCCATGACCTGGCTCGTGGTGCCGGGCAGCTTCGTGAGTTCTTGATGATGGAGACCTCTCCGGGCCCCGTGAATTGGCAACCGATGAACACTCTCAAACCCCCGGGCGTGGTGCGACTACAGGCGTTGCAGGCGGTGGCGAGAGGCTCGAGAGGGGCGCTCTTCTTCCAGATAAGACAGGCCCGGTCGGGAAACGAGCTCAACCATTCTGCATTGATCCCCCGACATGGGCGCCTCGACACCCGCATGGGTGAGGAACTGGCGGCTCTGGGCCGGGACCTGCAGACAATCGGAGTTCCGCCCGACACTCACCGGCTCCCTGCGTCTGTCGCCCTCATATTTGATTGGCAGAGTTGGTGGGCCCACCACGCCACACCTGGCATCGACCAACGCTCGCGCTATCTGAGCGTTGTCCGTCACTTTCACCGGGTGCTGGTCGAGCACAACGTCTCGATCGATGTAGTGGGAGTTGGCCAGCCCTTGGACGGATTCGACGTTGTCATCGCCCCATCGCTCTATGTGGTCGACTCGGTTCTGGCTACCTCCTTGCAGGAATTCGTCATCGACGGGGGACTTCTCATTTCCACGACCGGGTCGGCGATCGTCGATGCCTCGGGTGGAGTTCACCCTGGCGGAGTCGAGCCAACCTGGCGGGGTCTGGTTGGCGCCTGGGTCGAGGAGACCGACGTCCGACCGCCCGACTTGGTCAATCAAGTCCGTTTTCGCGATGACGGTTCGATCGCACCCGCCACCACCCTCTTCGACATCCTGCGCCTCGACACCGCCGAGACGCTCGCAGAGTTCCAGGACGACTTCTACGCCGGGAGCCCGGCGGTGATCATCAATCGATTGGGTGCGGGCTCCGTCGTCTACCTGGCCTCGGCCTCGCCAGAGCTCTTCGCCGCGGTAGTCGACCGCTTTGTTGTTCCGAATCGGACGTGGATGGTCCCGGCATTCGTGGAATGTGTGGAATGGACCGGCGAGAAGGGCGATCTGGTGTTCCTGCTCAATCATGGTGCCGAAGAGGCGCACATTGCGCTGCCGCCTGGGCAGTGGGGCGATCTCCTCACCGGCCACAACCCCGACGACGAGCTACAGCTCCGGCCACGCGAGGTCGTGGTGTTGAGGAGAGGCCCGTGAGTCGGTTCCGGCGTCTCGGCCCGGCTCATCCCGCGGCGATCGCCACCGCATTGCTGGTCACCGGGTGCAGCTCGTCTGCGACACCGGTCGACACCCCGGTTCTCGGAGTCGACCTCTCCTACGTCAACGAGGTCGAGGATTGCGGTGGGGTGTATCGCGACGCGGACGGGCAGACTGATCCGTTTGTCATCCTCGCCGACCAGGGAGCCAACCTGGTCAGAGCCCGGCTTTGGAACGATCCCGACTGGACCGAGTACAGCACGCTCGGCGACGTTATCCGCACCTTCGAGCGGGCCAAGGAGGCGGGAATGGCCACGCTCCTCGACTTCCACTACTCCGACGAGTGGGCCGACCCCAGTCGACAGACACCACCAGTCGCATGGGCAGAGCTGCCCGGCACCGAAGAGATTGCGGTCGCGCTCGGGGAATACACAACGACAGTTCTCACCGCTCTCGATGAAGCGGGTGTCCTCCCCGACATGGTCCAGATCGGCAACGAGATCAATGGCGGTCTGGTCAAGCCGGCGGTCGGGCTCGATTGGGAACACGACGCCCCGCTACTCGGCGCCGGCATATCCGCGGTGCGCGCCATGGCCGAGGGGACCGGTCACGAAATCGCGGTAGTGATTCATGTGGCCCAGCCGGAAAACGGCCTGGCCTGGTTTGCCGAAGCCGAGGCCGCGGGTCTCGACGACTTCGACGTCATTGGTCTCTCCTATTACCCGCAATGGAGTCGATTCTCGATCGCCGAGTTGGGGAGCGCCGTGCAGCGGCTGGCGGCTGGCTACGAGAAAGAGGTGCTGGTCGTAGAGACCGGGTACCCCTGGACTACCGAGACTGCGGGTGACACCGCCGACAACGTCCTCGATCAAGGGCTCTCCCAATACCCGATGACCCCGGAAGGCCAGCGACGATTCATGGTCGACTTGAACTCATCGGTCGTCGCCAACGGTGGGATGGGGACCGTCTACTGGGAGCCGGCCTGGCTGAGCACTGGCTGCAGCACCCGATGGGGCCAGGGCTCGCATTGGGAGAACGCCACCTTGTTCGACCTCGGAGGCGCACTCCATGAAGGAGCGGGCTATCTGGCGGAAACCTATTCGACGCAAGACACGCCCGACTCGACCGCCGCTACCAGCGAGGACACCAGCGGAGATGCGCGCCCGGCTGCCGACCTGATCCGATTGTCGGCTGTGATGGACGACGAGACGATCTTGGTTTCGGCTTCGCTATCCGGAGATGTGCGGGAGTGGCCTGGGGTCATAAGCCTGGCATTCGACACGAGCCAGGGTGGAGGTGACGGCGGCCGCCGTCCCTTCGACTACGTCGAGGCAACTCGTCCCGAATTGGTCCTGGAGACCTCATTCGAAGACGAACCGGGCCTGGGTTACCTCAGTCCTGCGCTAAGCGAGTGGCGCGATGGAGCCTGGTCAGAGCTCACGTTCACCGGGTCGGTCAGGGTCGAAGACTCCGAGAACGGCGGGAGCACAGTCGTTTGGTCCCTGCCCAGATCACTGGTCGGGGAGTCGGGCCCCATCGAATTGGCAGTGCTGACCGCCCAGCGGGGCAGGGCAGGCGGTTTGGAAGACACTTTCGGCAGCGGCGACGAGGCAACGACCGGGGTCGAGGCCGTCCTCTCGATCGGAGAGGAGCAGTGATGCGAAGCATGAGACAGGACACCTGGAGGGATTGGTTGCCCCCACCCCTCCTGGAATGCGAAACAGCGAGAAAGAGGAGGACGGAGAAATGAAGCTAACGAGACCCCGGCGGGTCGGCATGCTGCTGACCGTGCTGGCATTACTGACGGCGGCGTGCGCCGGATCGGATGCCGGTGACACAACCGAGCCCCCAGGCGACACCACCGCCACCAGCGAGCCCACGGTGACGACGGAGGCCCCGACCGGGACCACTGCGGCGGCCGGGGACAACCTGACGCTATGGGTATATGACGACGGTCGGATCGAGGTATTGACCCAACTCGGTGAAGAGTTCGCCGAGGAGTTCGGCGTGGGTGTCACCGTCGAGGCCGTCGACCTGGCCGAGCTGCGCAATCAGATGCTCCTCGGAGCTTCGGGTAGCGGGCCGGACCTGGCCATCATCCCCCACGACAACCTCGGGGCTCTTGTCGAGAATGGGGCGGTGGCGGAGATCGACCTCGGTGACAAGGCCGGCGAATACCTGCCCAACGCGGTGACCGGGTTCACCTACAACGGTGCGGTATACGGCGTCCCGCTCGCTGTGGAGAACATCGGGTTCTTCTACAACACCGACATGGTGGACGCCGCGCCCACAACCTGGGACGAGGTGAGGGAGGTCGGTGCCGCGCTGGTTGACAGTGGAGCGGCGGAGTCCGCGATCGGACTGCCCGACCTGACCTACAACTCGTACCCCTTGTACACATCCTTTGGCGGGTACATATTTGGCCAGGATGCGAGCGGCAGTTTCACGTCCGATGACATCGGCATGACCAATGAGGGAATGGTTGCGGGCCTCACCTGGGTCCAGGGTCTGGCTAACGAAGGCCTGATCCCGGAGAACGTGGACTGGGAAGCGTCCCACGTCTTGTTCGAGACCGGAAAGCAGCCCTTTATCCTGACCGGCCCCTGGGCCATCAACAGGTTCCAGGACGCCGGAGTTCCGTACGCAGTGGCTCCATTTCCTGCCGCGGAGGCCGGTGGTGAGCCCGGGTACCCGTTCCTGGGTGTCCAGGGCCTCATTGTGAGCGCCAGCTCCGACCAGCTTCTGTTGGCGCAGACCTTCGCATTGGAGAAGATCGCGACTGAGGAGTCGATGTTGGCGATCTTCGAGGCAGAGCCACGGCCGTCGGCATGGACGTCGGTGTTCGAGCTGGCAGCGGACGCCGATGCCCAGGGCTTCAATGCTGCGGGTGTCGGTGCCGTCCCGATGCCGTCGATACCGGCGATGGGCTTCGTCTGGGACGCGTGGCTGAACGCCGGGACGCTGGTCATGACCGGCGAGCTCGAGCCGGAAGCCGCGCTGACCCAGGCGGTGGCCCAGATCCAGACCCAAATCGACGAAGCAGGTTGAGCCAGGGCGCCCATCCCTGATGTCCACATCCGGCGAGCAGGTACCGACCAGCGCATATGTGCGGACTGCGGTCGCGGTGTCGCTATTCGCGGTGGGCGCCCTCTGGCTGATCCGGGCGCTGATCATCGATGGCCTGTTCCTCCTGGCCTCGATGATCAGCGCCGTTACCGTCTTCCTCCTGCTCGTCTATTTGAGACGACGTTTCTCGGCGATGCGGTGGATGGCAATAGGGGTGGCGGTCGCCGTTCTCTTTGCGGTCTATCCGATCGTGTTCAACATCTACATCGGCTTCACCAACATGGGAAGCGGGCACCTGTTCACCAAAGAGCAGGCGATCGCACGGCTCGAGGCCGAGACTCATCTCGCCGAGGATGCTCCCACCTTCCGCTGGTTCGGATACCGACAGGGCGGGTCTTTCGCGCTCTTGTTGATCTCCGACGACGGCACAGCCCAGCTTGCTTCCCAGGAGGGGGCGGTCGAGACGGTGGAAGTGGATGATCCGGAGCAGCCGCCCGCGGAGCTGAGCGGATACACCCTGATGGCCCAGAGCGAGGTGACTCCGATCATCGACCGGTTGGCGGCGATTGAGTTCGGCGTCGCGCCGACCGTCGTTCGGGTCCAGTCGCTTCGGGAGGCCGCCGCCGCCGTACCCCGCTATCGCTATGACGCCCAGTCCGATGTCATCGTCGACCAGGTTGATGGAACGACATATCAGGCCGTCGAAGGGTCATTCGTCAGCGAGGACGGCGCAGTTCTCATTCCCGGATTCATGACCGGGGTCGGGTGGGAGAATTTCGCCCGTTTCCTCACGAACGATGCGGTGCGGGACCCTTTGCTTCGAGTGTTGCTTTGGAGCTTTGCCTTCGCCTTGGGCTCGGTAGTGCTCAGCTTCATCGTCGGCCTGGGGGTGGCTGTTCTCTTCGAGGACCTCCCCGGGAAGCGATGGATCATGGCACTGCTCATCGTGCCCTACCTGATCCCGGTGCTGGTTTCAGTGCTCATATGGCGGAGCATGCTGAATCCGGATTTGGGCACCATTGGCCGATTTCTCGAGCGCACATTTGGTGAGTCGCCCCAGTTCTTCCTCGATCCGACATGGACCCGGTTCGCGCTGATCCTGGTCAACATCTGGCTCTCGTACCCATACTTCTACGTGGTGAGCTCAGGGGCTCTTCGCTCCATTCCAACTGAGATGTTCGACGCGGCCGAAGTAGACGGTGCCTCGCCCTGGAAGCAGTTCAGGTTCATCACCCTTCCTCAACTACTTGTGATCGTGATGCCGCTCCTCATCGCTTCGTTCGCTTTCAACTTCAACAACTTCAACCTGATCTACATCTTCAACACCGGCAACCCACCCATGGCCGAAGCTGCGATCCCGGTCGGGCAGACCGACATCCTCATCTCGTTCATCTACAAACTGGCGTTCCAATCATCCAGCGCGGCCGACTACGGGCTAGGTGCGGCCATCTCGGTTGTCTTGTTCCTCGTCGTCGGTTCGATCACCTATTGGCAGATACGGGCCACCAAGGCAGTGGAGACAGCATGAGTGGAGCGAGACGGAGCCGACGGAGTTGGTGGTGGCGATATCTCTTGGCCGCATTGATGATCGGCTTTGCGCTCCTTCCGGCGCTATGGGTGATCTCCGCCTCGCTGAACCCGGCTAAGACCTTGGTTGGTGCCACGCTCATCCCCAGGAACCCGGGGTTCGTCAATTACGACGACCTGGTCAACCACCCGTCATACCCATTCATGACCTGGATGGCCAACTCGCTGAAGATCACCGTCATCTCGGTGACGATCACGGTGGCGATCACCACACTCTCCGGTTACGCCCTATCCCGGTTCCGATTCGCCGGGAAAAAGCACTTCATGACCGGGATCCTCATCCTCAACGTGTTTCCCGCGGTGTTGTCGATCATCGCCTTGTTCGGGCTGATGCAACAGTTCGGTAACCACATCCCATGGCTGGGGTTGGACTCCCACGGCGGGCTGATCGCGATCTACGTTTCCTTCGCGCTGGGGATCAACGTGCTCCTGGTCAAGCACTACATCGATGCGCTGCCCAGAGAGCTCGATGAGTCGGCCCTGGTCGACGGCGCCTCTCAAGGTCAGGCGTTCCGCAAGGTCGTGTTCCCCATGATTCGACCCATTGTGGTGACCGTGGCCGTGCTCCAGTTCTTCGCGGTGTACGGCGACTTCGTGATCGCCCGGGTGCTACTCAGGAGCACCGAGAAACTGACGGTCATGGTCGGGTTGCTGTTGTTCCAGACTCTTCGGTTCGAACAGGACTGGGGGATCATCACCGCGGGTGCGGTCATGGCCACCCTGCCGGTTCTACTTCTCTACGTCCCGGTTCAGAACTATGTGATCAGCGGGCTCACCGCGGGCTCGGTGAAGGAATAGCGGAGCGGCCGACACGTCACCGATCGATAGTCATCGCCGTCAGAATCTGCTCACCGGGCAATGGACCCTGGTCGCACCCGATCGTGGGAAGAGGCCGTGGCTTGGGGATGTGGAGCCGGAGGTGGTCGAGCAGCAGCCTGCGTACGATCCGAAATGCGCCTTGTGCCCGGGGAATGTGCGAGCGACCGGGATCCGCAACGCCGATTATCAGGAGACCTTCGTCTTCACCAACGATTTTGCCTCGCTACGACCCGAGGCATCGATTCCCAACGAAGTCAGTCATCGGCTGCTGCGCGCCGTCTCCGAGACGGGCACCTGTCGGGTGATCTGTTTCTCGCCTCGGCACGACCTGTCGTTGGCATCGATGGGCCGGGCGGCGATCCGCCGCATTGTCGATCTGTGGGCCGATCAGGTTGCAGAGTTGTCCGTGGGCCACCAATGGGTCCAAGTGTTCGAGAACCGTGGCGCCGAGATGGGCGCTTCCAACCCTCATCCCCATGGACAGATCTGGGCGGGCTCAGCGATACCGACCCAAGCACTTCTCGAAGACACCATGCAACTGAATCATCATGTCTCCACCCAACGCCCGCTCCTTCTCGAGTATGTCGAACTGGAGGAGACCGAGAGGGCTCGGGTGGTAGTCGACAACGACGAGTGGCTTGCCGTTGTCCCCTATTGGGCCGCCTGGCCGTTCGAGACCTTGCTCATTCCGAAGAGCCCGGTCCAGCGGCTTCCCGACCTCACCACGGCCCAGCGCGCGCTGTTGGCATCCGGGCTCGAGGAGTTGTTGGCCGCGTACGACAACCTGTTCAAGCGGGCTTTCCCCTATTCCATGGGGTGGCATGGTGCTCCAGGGACCCGGGCAGCCGAGCATTGGCAGCTGCATGCTCATTTCTACCCACCGCTACTCGAGGCGCAACGGAGGAAGTTCATGGTCGGGTATGAGCTCCTTGCGGAGACTCAGCGTGACCTGACCCCCGAAGACGCAGCCCAACGCCTTCGGTCGGCAGCACCTGCCCATACGATGTCGTCTTGATGGGAACCGAGAGGGCCGTTTCTGCATTCACCGCCCAATTCGGGGGCCGACCCACGACGGTCGTCCGGTCTCCCGGCCGGGTCAACCTGATCGGCGACCACACCGATTACAACCAGGGATTCGTTCTGCCGCTCGCGATAGACCTGGCAGTGAGGATCGCGTTTCGCCCCCGGGGCGACGACAAGGTCCGTCTGTGGAGCGAGCGAACCGACGAATGGGCGGAGTTCTCCTTGGATTCATTGGCTCGGGGGGGCGGGTGGGGGGCATATTTCCAAGGCGTGGCCTCCGAGATGCTTCAGCTTGGGCTCGCGCGGTCCGGATGGGAAGGAGCGATCGTCAGCGATATCCCCTCCGGTGCCGGTCTGTCATCTTCGGCGGCGCTCGAGTTGAGCGCAGCGATGGCCTTTGTCGTCGTATCCGAATTGGAGTGGGATGCCGTCGAGATGGCTCTCTTGTGTCAACGGGCCGAGAACGACTGGGTGGGCGTCAATTGCGGGATCATGGACCAATTGGTCTGTGCGACGGGCGAGGTCGATCGGTCCCTGTTGATCGACTGCCGGGACTTGACCCGACGGGCGGTGCCGATCCCTGCCGACGTAACCGTCGTAGTCCTCGACACCGGGACCGAGCGACGTCTCGTCGACTCTGGCTATAACGAGCGGCGTGACAGTTGCGAGACCGCGGCTCGACTCTTCGAGGTGCCGGCGCTTCGCGACCTCGACATCGAGACGTTGGAATCGGGCGAAGACCGTCTCGATCCGGTGACGTACAGAAGGGCTCTTCATGTCGTTACCGAGAACGAGCGCACCCTCCTAATGAGTGAGTGCCTGGATCAAGGAGATCTCGTCGCGGCCGGCGAGCTGATGCGGCAAAGCCACATCAGCCTGCGAGATGATTTCGAGGTCTCGTCGGATGCCCTCAACTCGATGACCGAGTCGGCACTCCTGTCACCTGGTTGCTATGGGGCACGGATGACGGGTGGAGGTTTCGGAGGCTCATGTGTCGCGCTCGTCGCCACCGGCCGGATCGAGGAGTTCCGGGCAACTGTGCTCAAGCGTTACCACGCCGACTCCGGGTTGAGCGGCACGGCGATCCCGATCAGAGCAACCAGCGGCACCTCATTCGAGGCACTCGTTTGAGTTCGCATTCAGCAGCCGGGAGACACGGCGCCCCAATGTGAGCTGCGCTCCCCAAAATGCCGAAGCGAGCCGACTTACTCGTCAGCCGTCGAGCGCTGCGGCCAGCACGTCGCCAACCGTGTCAGCGATATGAAATGTCAGGTCGTCACGGACCTTCTCCGGCACATCGTCGAGGTCGGCTTCGTTTCGTCGAGGGACGACGACCTCCTTCAGCCCTGCCCGGTGCGCGGCCAGCACCTTCTGCTTGACCCCGCCAATGGGCAGCACCTTGCCTTGAAGAGTGATCTCCCCGGTCATCCCGACCGTGTCTTTCACCTTCCGGCCGGTCAGTAGCGACACCAACGCGGTGAGCATGGTCACCCCGGCCGAGGGGCCGTCCTTGGGGATAGCGCCTGCGGGAACATGGACGTGGAACTTGCGCTTGAGCGACGCCGGGTCGATTCCCAAATCCTCTGCATGGGCCTCGACGTACGACAGGGCGATCATGGCCGATTCCTTCATCACGTCACCGAGTTGACCGGTCAACGTCAGGCCGGGCTCGCCCTCCATGGCGGTGGCCTCGATGAACAGCACGTCTCCTCCGGCGCCGGTGACCGCCAAACCGGTGGCCACTCCGGGGACGTCGGTGCGATCCGATGCCTCGTCCTTCCAAACCTTGGGCTTGCCCAGATACTCACGCACCTCGGGCTCGTCGACCACCACAGGCTCGGATGCCGATTCGGAGCGGCGGGCTACCTCGGTTGCAACCTTGCGTGACAGCTTGCCCAATTCCCGCTCCAGGTTGCGCACTCCCGCTTCCCGGGTGTAGCGGTCGACGATGGCGGCGAGGGCGGACTCGGTCACGTCCAACTCTTCGGGCTCCAGGCCGGCGGCTCGAAGCTGCCGGGGCAAGAGATGGTCGCGGGCGATCTCGACTTTTTCGGCGTCGGTATACCCGTCGAGAGTGATCACCTCGGTTCGATCGAGTAGCGGTCCGGGGATGGTCTCCAAGACATTGGCGGTGGCGATGAACAGCACATCCGAGAGGTCGAGGTCGACCTCGAGGTAGTTGTCACGGAAGGTGTGGTTCTGCGCTGGATCCAATACCTCGAGCAGGGCTGAGGACGGGTCGCCGCGCCAGTCATTGCCGACCTTGTCCATCTCGTCGAGGAGGAAGACCGGGTTCATGGTTTCGGCTTCAGTGAGGGCTCTGGCAATTCGCCCCGGTCGGGCACCGACGTACGTGCGACGGTGGCCCCGGATCTCAGCCTCGTCCCGGACCCCACCGAGGGCGACCCGGATGAACTTGCGTCCCAAGGCGCGGGCCACCGACTCGCCGAGCGACGTCTTGCCGACCCCGGGTGGGCCGACCAGGAGAAGGATGGCCCCGACACTGCGCTCGCCTTGGTCGGTGAGACCGCGCTCGGCGCGCAGCTTGCGCACTGCCAGATGCTCGATGATCCGCTCTTTGACGTCTTCGAGCCCGGTGTGGTCGGCGTCGAGCACGGTCCAGGCCTCTTCGAGGTCGAGCCGGTCCTCGGAGCGAACTCCCCAAGGCACCTCGAACATGGTGTCGAGCCAGGTCCGGATCCAGGAATGCTCAGGAGACTGCTCACTCATCCGTTCCAGCCGGTCGATTTCGCGCTCGATCGACTCGTGGACCTTCTCGGGCAACTCCCGCTCGGAGAGCTTGGCCCGGTACTCAGAGCCGACGTCGGCGTCCTCACCGAGCTCCTTTCGAATCGCCTCCATCTGCTGACGGAGGATGTAGTCCTTCTGACCTTTCTCGATCCGTTCGGTGGCGTCCTCGCGCACCTTGCGGCGCAGTTCCAGATCGGCGAGTGTCTCGCGCATCCACACCAGGAGCATCCCGAGACGACGCCGGATGTCGAGCGCCTCCAAGAGCTCCACCTTTTGTTCCAGGGAGAGATCAGGGGAGTAGACGGCGAGGTCAGCTAGTTGTGAGGGGTTGTCCACTGCCAGAAGCCGCTCGGCGACTCCGGCCAGCCCACGGTTCTCCAATACGGCGCTGACCACGGCGCGGTATTCGGCGATCAAGGCCCCGAGCTCGTCGTCGATCATGTCGACTTCTGGATAGGTCTCGGCTTCGACCCAGAGCGCCCCGCTGTCGTCCACAGATCCGGCGCCGACACGGGCCCGGGCGAGACCGGAGACGACGACGCTCCCGTCCTCGTCTGATTGGATCTCGGCGATGGTGCCCACAGTCGAATAGCGCCCTTCGAGCTTGGGGACGAGGAGAAGGCGGCCGTCACTTCTGGCGGCGGCAGCGAGAGCGGTCTTGCCCTCCTCGGTCTCGACGCGGATGGTCACCACCATGTGGGGGAAGACCACCCCGTTGTGGAGGGGGAGGACGGGAAGCGTGAGTTGAGCGGTTTCAGGCATCGGGGCCGGTTCCTTCTGGTATTTCAGGGCGACGAGACTCTGCCAACCTCCGACGGTGCCCCCCTATTCCAGATCTGAGCCTCGATGGCTCAGGTTTGGTCAGTTGGTTTCGGGCAACCACGCCATGAGATGGTCGGCGGGGCGCTAGCGGTGGACCCCGTTGATCCGATTGAGAAGTTCCTCGTCGACCATCGTCTGATAGTCGGGGTGGGCCTCGATCCAAGAGGCGATGAACGGGCAGAGCGGCACGACCATCCCACCCTGAGCCTTGACATCATCCAGGGCGAACCGGGCCAGAGCCGAGCCCACACCTTTGCCTTCATACTCGGAGTTGATCTCAGTGTGGACGAAGATGTGTCGACCCGCTCGAAGCTGGTAGACAGCCATCCCTACGACGCGACCGTCGATCTCGGCCAGATAGCGGTGGCGCTCGGGATCGTCCCGGAACTGCACGTTGAGGCCCTCCTCGATGCTGGCGTCTTCGTTGATGTCCAACCTCCTACCTCTGGCCGACGCTACCGGTTGCAGTAAGGCGGATGCGTCGGGCCAGATGATGGGCCTATCGTCGGCACGTGGCCAATCACACAATGCGCCCGGTCGAGGTCTCGGTACACATCCCGACGCCCCCGGACCAGTTGTTCGCCTTCGTCTCGGACACCCGGAACGACCCTTTGTGGTGCCCTAACGTGGAAACGGTCGAACTCGTCCATGGGGACGGTGTGGGGGTAGGGGCCCGGTTCCGGTTCCATCAGCATCTGGATCGCCTCGGAGGGCAGCGCATCGAATTCGACGGAGAGGTGGAGGTCCTCGAAATTGGCGATCGGTCGATCGTCTGGCGGGCGACCGACAAGTTCCAGGAGCGATTGATCCGGCTCGGCATCGAGCCCAACGGAGCCGGCTCGAGAATAACTCAGGTAACCACCGCCACGTTTCACCGTCCACCCGGAATCGTGAGATGGATTTACCCGCGTCTGGCCAGACGCATCTTCAAGGAGCAATTCGAGCAGCTGGCCGCCCATTTCGGAGCCTGACCTGCGAACAGGTCGCGGGAATAACCTCGCCGCGCTGACCGCTGGACTGTCCTGAACATGGAACTTGGGATCACGACCTTCGCCGAGACTTACGCCGACCCGTTGACAGGGGAGAAGGTCAGCCATGGGGAGCGGCTTCGTCAGGTCCTGGATGAGATCGTTCTTGCCGAGGAGGTTGGGCTCGAGGTCTACGGGGTGGGGGAGCACCATCGCCCCGACTTTGCCGCCTCGTCCCCCGCAGTGGTGCTGGCCGCAGCTGCCGGCAGAACCAATCGAATCCGTCTCAGCCCTGCGGTGATCATCCTCAGCTCCGCCGACCCGGTGCGCACATTTCAGGATTTCGCCACCCTCGACCTGGTGTCCTCGGGGCGAGCCGAGCTTTTGGTGGGCCGGGGGTCGTTCATCGAGTCTTTCCCGCTCTTCGGCTACTCGCTGTCGGACTACGACGAGTTGTTCAGCGAGAAGCTCGACCTACTGCTGGCGATACGGGACAACGAGCGGGTGACCTGGTCGGGAAAGCACCGGCCCCCACTCTCCGACCAGCCGATCTACCCCCGCCCGGAGCAGGATCCGCTACCGGTGTGGGTCGGAGTTGGGGGCACGCCCGAGTCCATCGTTCGGGCCGCCACCAGAGGGCTCCCGGTAGCGCTCGCCATCATCGGAGGCAACCCGGACCGTTTCTCGTTCTTAGCCGACCTCCACCGCAGCACCTTGGTCGAATCTGGCTACGACCCAGCCGACGTCCCTCTCGCGGTTCACGCCCACGGCTACATCGGTGACGATTCTGAGCAAGCCGCTGACGAGTACTACCCCTCCTATGCGGTGGCCATGTCCACGATCGGGCGGGAGCGGGGCTGGGGGCCGATGACCCGCCCGCAGTTCGACATGATGCGCGCCCCTGAGGGCTCGCTGGTTCTCGGTGACGTCGAAGCTGTGGCGGCCAAGATCATCCGGATGCGCGACATCCTCGGCATCCAGCGTTTCATGCTCCACATCAGCGTCGGCACCCTTCCCCACGACAAGGTGATGCGGGCGATCGAGCTCTTCGGCACCAAGGTCGCTCCCATCGTCAACGCCTTCTGACGGCGCTGCTAGTCGTAATTGGGTGCACAGGTCCGTGTGTCACCCATCACGATCCCAATTACGACGAGGTGTTCGGGTAATTTCTCGGTCGTGACCGGACGAATCACGTTTCGACGCTGGTGGCAGCCGCCGGCCCGGTACGAAGACCGCCCCGCGGATCGGCGGGTGACTTTCCTCGAGCTCTTCTTCGACCTCGTCTTCGTCGTCCTCATCTCCCAGCTGGCTCACCGTCTCGCCGAGCATCCGACGTGGTCGGGGGTGGGTTGGTTCGTGTTTCTCTTCTATGCGGTGTGGTCGTCGTGGATCAATGGAACCTTCTACTACGACCTCCACGGCACCGACGACGTCAGTGTCAGGGTCTTCACCTTCACCCAGATGCTGACGGTCGCGGTGATGGCGGTGTTCGCCGGGAGTGTCCCTGGCTCTGGTTCGGAGGGGTTTGCGATTGCATACGGGTTCAACAGCCTGCTGTTGGCGATCATCTGGTTTCGGACCGGTCTCCACGACCCGAGCCATCGTCTGGCGTCGAACCCTTACTCCGCCGCCTACCTCCTGGGCGCCAGCATGTTCGTGATCAGCGCTCTCGTCGACGGCCCCGCTCGTTATTGGATGTGGGCGGTGGCGCTCTTCATCGAATCCGCGGGTTATGTGGTCGCGATGAACCGATGGCGACCACCGGAGGGTCAGAGAGGCGATGCCGTGATCGCGGTCACTGCATCACTGATCGAGCGAATGGGTCTGTTCGTCATCATCGTTCTCGGTGAGGTGATCGTGGGAGCAATCAACGGGATGGCTGACCTCGAACCCCTGACCCGCAACGGAGTGTTCATCGGGCTACTCGGGGTTCTGGTGGCGATAGGTCTCTGGTGGATCTATTTCGATCTGGTCTCGCATCGGCCGCCGGTGTCTCGTCTCACCCAGACTTGGCTCTATCTCCACTTTCCACTGGTGGTGGCGATAGCCGCTGGGGGAGCTGGTGTCTTGAACACTGTGGAGCACAGCGCCACACCACTGCCCGATTCATTGCGCTGGTTGCTCGTTGGGTCATTGGCGAGCGCTGTCCTCTCGGTTGCCGCTCTGACCCACACCCTCGAGAGCCGGGCTGCCCACCTCGAGATATTCCAGAAGGCGGAACGGACCATGATTCTCAGTGCTGCCCTCACGGTCGCGGTGGGTTTGACCGATTGGGGGTCCAAGGAGACGCTTGGGTCGCTGGTATTGCTCCTCCTCGCCCCGATCATGGTCGGCCTGTTGGTCTGGCTCCGCCACGTCGACACCGAGCCGGGCGCCCTGAATGCCTTTTGATCGGGCCGGGCTCAACCCTGGTCGGGGACAGCCATGAAGAACTCGGTGAAATCAGCGCACTTACCGTCGGAGTCGAATCGCAGCAGGAAGCAGTTGTAGTAGACGCGGTCCGGGCGATAGGTGGTGGCAAAGTAGTGACTGGTCCCGGTTGCGACCCCGCGGTCGCCGTCGACTGCAAACGCCTCATAATCAGCTTCCCAGGCTTGGGGATCGTCCGGCTCGCTCAGCCATTGCTCGACTATGGCTTGACGACCGGTCGCCACCTCACCCTCGCCTGAATACGGCCGAAACCGGTAAACGGCGTCCTCGGTGAACAAGGCCTCGATGGCCTCGGGCTTGTTCTGACGCCAGGCATCGACATAACGGTCGAGCCACTCTTGCAGGTCGGATCGCTCCATCGGGAAATCCTAAGCCCGGCTGGAGCTCTAATCCGTGCTCACACGGGCTCGGGGCCCTCCGATACGAAGGTCAAGACCCGGCTCGATCCATCCAGGAACATCTCCTGGCGGTCCCGCCCTCCGTGCTGGAGGCCTGCAACCCCGGCGGCCCCCGAAGTAGTGGTGGCGATGCCGTGCTGATCGAGGAACCTGACGGTATCCAAGGCTTCCTCGTCGCTGATGGTTACGAAAATGTCGGCATCGCGCGCCAAAGCAATGAGGGCCAGATGGGAAGGCTCCTTGGCGTCGAGTCGGCCCATGTTGGAAACCGGCCCGTCGGCCCTAACCGCACGACCCACCCGAATGCTCTCGGTAAGACACGGCGCACGGTCCGGCTCGACAACGACGATCACCGGTTCGTCGCCCCATTGATGACGAGCGAATGCGGCGATCGAGGCTGCCAGACTTCCGACACCGGCCTGGACGAAGAGGTGGGTAGGCGGATTGGCGATGGCTTCGACTTGCTCGGCGGCTTCGGCGCCTATCACCAGGTATCCCTCCATCACCTGTCGAGGAATATCGGCATACCCGGGCCATGAGGAATCGGAGAGCAGAGTCCAACCCTCATCCTCCGCCATCTCCCTCGACGCCGCCATGCTGTCCTCGTAGTCGATGCCCTCTCGGACGACCCGGGCTCCGAAGCGTTGAAGACGTTGGGCGAAGCCCTCCGACACGTTTTCGCTGAGGACGATCACAGCCTGGGCACCGAACACCCGGGCACCTGCCGCAACTGACAGGCCATGGTTTCCGGCGCTTGCCGTCACATAGGTGATGTCCGCCAATGCGCCAGCCACTGCTTCCGGCGTCCGATCCCAGTTTCCTTCGAAGCGGGTGTCGGCCTCTTTGGCAATGACATAAGCCGCCCCTAGTGCCTTGAAACTGCCAAGGCCCATGCGGTCGCGCTCGTCCTTGATCCAAAGGTGCTCCACTCCGAGCGCGGCGGCCATTTCCGGGGAGTCGAGCAGCGCAGTGACTCCGGCCACCGGGCAGCGAAGGAGCAGGTCCTGCACCTTGCCCGCGTCGACACTCAGATCGGCGTCGGCGGGACCGCGCAGCCCCTTCGATCGCCAGGGGTTGGTCAACATCGAGGACATCTTGCGAAGATACCGATGCCGGACGGATTGCCGCCCCCAATCAAGACTTATTACTGACGTCCCGCGCTGGATGTCGGAGCCATAATCCCCCAGAAGATATGACCACCTTGTTGCTGGTCGCCATTGGCGCCATGGCAATCGCCCGCTATTTGTAGGCGCCCGCAAGCCCAGACATAGAATCGTCCTCATGGACCCCGGAGCGAGGTGAGTTCGGTGCAGACAGTCGAGATGGGCAGGAAAGCCATCGAACGCCGCGCTTGGACCGACGCTGTCAGCGCGTTCAACGAAGTTGATGAACAAGAACCGCTCTCTCCGCGCGATCTGGAACTGCTTGCAGACGCCGCCTGGTGGTCGGGTCATCCCGATGAGTCGGTCGACGCTCTCGAGCGCGCCTTCGCCGGATACGTAGACGCCGGTTCACCGACGGACGCGGCGGGTGTCGCGGTGTTGCTGGCCTATCTCGGAGCGCGACGCCAAGCATTCTCCGTCGTCTTCGGTTGGGTTGCGCGGGCCCACCGACTCCTGGAAAACGAGCCAGAATCGACAGTCCATGCTCGCCTCAAGGTGTTGGAGGTGATCGAGGCATTCCTCTTCCGCAACGATTTGGCAAACGCCATCGTGCTCGCTGACGAGACTGTGACACTGGCCCGAAGAGTTGGGAGTCGTGATGCAGAGTCAATGGCGCTCGGCTTGAAAGGCGCGGCATTGATTGCCGCCGGGCAGTGGCGGGAGGGGATGGCCTTGCTCGACGAGGCAACAGCTTCGGCCCTTTCCGGCGAGCTGGATTTGAGATCGGCCAGCGATATCTACTGCCAGACGATTTCGGCTTGCAGAAGCATGGGTGACTTTCGAAGGGCAGGAGAGTGGACCGAGGAGGCCGACCGCTGGATGAACCGGTTTTCGGTTGGCGGCTACACCGGTGTCTGTCGTGTCCACCGTGCCGAGTTGAAGCGCCTCCACGGGGATTGGACCCACGCCGAAGAGGAGGCGCGTGACGCCTGTAAGGAGTTGGAGCGATACCACATCCTCGATGGCGTCGGGTTCGCCCACTACGAGATCGGTGAGGTCCGCCTTCATATGGGAGACCTGGTAGGAGCTGAGGAAGCTTTTCTCGCCGCGTACGAGTTCGGGCGGGACTCGCAACCGGGGCTTGCACTATTGATGCTGGCCCGAGGAGAGGTCGACGAAGCAGCCACTGCCCTAGCTCGCGCCTTGTCCGAGGGCGCCGGCAACGAGGGACAGCGCAAAGATCTCCTCAATCGTGCCCGCCTCTTGCCCGCCCAGGTCGAGGTCGCATTAGCCAGGAATGACCTAGCCACAGCTCGCTCGGCCACCAAGGAATTGGAGGAATTGGCTGCCGAGTTCGAGCGGCCTGCATTTGAGGCAGCTGCTCTAACGGCTCAGGGCGAAATTGCCCTTCATGAGGGAAAGGCGGAGGTTGCGGCTCAAGCCCTCGACAGAGCAGGGAAATTGTGGCGGCAAATGGAATTCCCGTACGAAAGTGCCCGGGCTCGGATGTTGCTCGGGCAGGCCCTTATGGCTTCCGGAGACGAGGGCGCAGCCCGTATGGAGCTGGGAGCGGCCCGTTCTACCTTCCTTAAGCTGGGGGCGGTGCTCGATCTGAAGCAAGTCGAGAAGCTTCTCTCTCAGGGCAGAGCGCCCGAACAGGATCGTGCCCGAGTGACCAAGACGCTCATGTTCACCGACATAGTGACTTCGACCGACCTTGTGGGTTTGATCGGCGACAAGGATTGGGAGGAACTGCTTCGATGGCATGACAAAGAGTTGCGTTCGGTGTTCGCCAGCCATCGGGGAGAAGAGGTCAGTCACACCGGGGATGGCTTCTTCGTCGCCTTCGATCGCACCGTTGACGCCGTCGATGCTGCGGTCTCAGTCCAACGCCGGCTCGCCGAACATCGACGCAAGAACGGCTTTGCACCCACCGTGCGGATCGGCATGGATCACGTCGAGGTCACTCGTGAGGGGACCGACTACCGGGGGCAAGGGGTCCATGCGGCGGCCCGGGTGGGCGCGGTGGCCGGCGGCGAAGAGATCGTGATCTCGGCGGCTGCATTGGAGGCGGCTGAGGATCTCCGGTTCCCGGTGTCGGAGCCCCGAACGGTCGAACTCAAGGGAATCAAGGAGCCGGTCGAGGTCTACCTCGTCGAATGGCGCTAGCCCGAATCAGGCCAGGCGGGATTCGAGGCCACTGATGATGATCTCCAACCCGAAGGCATGCTCGGAGCCAAACTCACATTCTGCCAACAGGGGGGCGAGCGCCACCACGTGGGGGAACCGCTCGCCGAGATGAGAGAGTTGTTGTTCGAGCCCGTCCCAATCCTTGTCCCGCGAGCTGCCCGAAGACTGTTGAAAGGCGTAGCCCATGGTGTGCGAAGCCAGCATTTGCCAGGCATGATGGGTTTCCTCGTCGCTGAAGCCTGCAGCACGGAGGATGCCCAACACCTGGTTCATGAACACCAGCGACGCATGCCCGAAATTGCCCCGCTGCATCAGGAGACTGACCACCCAGGGATGAGCCGTGAATTGCTCCATGGCGGCGTGTCCGGTCTTGCGGACCGACACCCGCCAGTCCTCCTTGGGGTCGGGGAGAGGGATCGTCATGAAAACGCGGTCGATCATCCCGTCTAGGATCTCATCCTTGTTGGCAACGTGGTTGTAGAGCGACATCGCCTCAACACCGAGCTCAGCGCCCAGTTTGCGCATCGACAACTCGTCAACACCTTGCTGATCGGCAAACCTGACTGCAGCGTCGATGATCCGATCCCTGGTGAGCGGGGGGCGGGTTTCGATGACGGTCATCTCTACATCGTAAGTCAAGAGTGGTCTCCTCGGGTGTTGTCGAAGCAGCATGCCGTGGGATTGACAGTGCTTACACCGTATGCTTACAGTGTAGACACTTGCAGTCGAAGAGCAACAGGAGAAGCTGATGTCATTGGGGACCGAGAGCCTGGCTAGGGCCAGCGCCAAGAGACCGTGGAGAACGGTTGCGATCTGGTTGGTACTGCTGGTCGCCGCCGGCATCGTCACCTCACAGCTTCTCGCCGGAGCGCTCACCACCACCATCGGTTTCACCGACGAGCCCGAGTCGGTGACGGCCATCAATCTGGCCGAGGAGCTGCGTGGCGAGACCCCCGACACCGAGTTCGTGGTCGTCACCTCCGAGACGGCAAAAGTAGGTGACCCCGAGTACGTCGACTATGTCACCGAGCTCGAGGCCGAAATCGCAGCGCTGAATCCCGACGTGATCATGAGTGTCGGCTCCTATCTCGACGAGACCGGCCCGGTGTCAGAGTCCGAACGCTCGGCCCTGCTCCCGGTGGTCATCGCCGGTCAGGACGCGGACTTGATCGGCGACCACGCCGCCCTGCTCAAGGAGACAGTCGCCGCAGTGCCGGCTCCTGATGGCTTCCAGGGGCTGATTGCCGGGCCGGCGACGCTGACCAATGACTTCAACGCGATTGCGGAGGAGGATCTGCGCACCGGTGAGACCATCGGGATCGGCGTGGCCTTGGTCGTCCTCGTGCTCGTGTTCGGCACCGTTGCATCCGGGGTGATCCCGATCATCCTCGCCGTGGTTGCCATCGCCATCGCGATGGGGCTAGCCGCGCTTGTGGGTCAGTTCTTCGACCTCAGCTTCTTCATCACCAACATGATCACCATGATCGGTCTGGCGGTCGGGATCGATTACTCGCTGTTCATCGTCTCTCGCTATCGAGAAGAACGCGGTCATGGCATGGACAAGCTCGATGCGATCGAACGTGCCGGCGCCACGGCAACCCGAGCCGTGTTCTTCTCCGGGCTCACCGTGGTCCTGGCCCTCGTCGGGATGCTGATCCTCCCCAACACCCTGTTCCGAGCCCTCGGCACCGGGGCCATCCTCGTCGTGATCGTCGCCGTGGGCGCGTCTTTGACCCTGCTTCCGGCCGTGCTGTCCCTGATGGGGGACCGGATCGACTCCTTCAAGGTGCGCCGCCGCCGCTCTCCTGACGAGACCGGGCGCTTCTGGGAACGTTGGACCCACGTCGTCATGGGCCGCCCGATCATCAGCCTTGTTCTTTCCGCTGGGCTCTTGATCCTGGCCGCAAGCAGCATGTTCTCGATGAACAGTGGACTCTCCGGTGTGTCGACCCTCCCCGACGACATGGAGTCCAAAGTGGCATTTGAGATCCTGACGACCGAGTTCGCCGGCGGGCTCACGTCGCCTGTCGACGTAGTCGTGACCGGGACGGGGGTCGATGACACGCTGACTGCCCTCCAGGCCGAGATCGCCGCCGATGGTGGGTTTGGCGCCTCGACGGTGGATCCGGCGTCGACCGCGACCCTGGGGATCCTCTCCGTGCAGTTGCTCGGTGACGTGAACTCGATTGCCTCCCAGGATGCGGTGCGCCACCTACGCGCCGACATCGTGCCCGGGGCGACTGCAGCCGAAATCTCGGTTTATGTCGGTGGAGAGACCGCAATCACAGTCGACTTCCTCGATCAGATCGACACCTACACCCCGATCGTCTTCGCCGTGGTGCTGGGGCTCAGCTTCATCCTGTTGTTGCTTGCTTTCCGCTCCGTCGTGATCCCGGCCAAAGCGATCGCAATGAACCTGCTTTCGGTTGGCGCGGCGTACGGAATGGTGGTTGCCATGTTCCAGGAGGGCGTCGGCCCGGCTTGGCTCAAGGAGGTCGGCGCGTTCCTTGGCCTCGAGCGGGTGGAGACGATCGAGGCCTGGCTCCCACTGTTCTTGTTCTCGATCCTGTTCGGGCTGTCGATGGACTATCACGTGTTCTTGCTCTCGAGAATCAAAGAGCGTTACGACCAGACCGGAAACAACACCGATTCGGTGGCCTATGGTTTGCGCACCACCGGAGCACTGATCACGGGCGCCGCTGTGATCATGGTTGCGGTCTTCGCCGGCTTCGCTGCGGGGCGCCTGGTCTCATTCCAACAGATGGGGTTCGGGCTGGCGATCGCGGTCCTAATCGACGCCACCGTGGTTCGTTCGATCCTGGTCCCCGCCTCGATGAGGCTGCTCGGTGACTGGAACTGGTATTTCCCCAAATGGCTGGAGTGGCTCCCCAACGTATCGGTGGAAGGCCACTTCGAGACCGAATCGACTCCGGAGCCGGTCAGAGCCTGAGAACGGGCGAGATCAGGAAACGAGATTGTCGGCATACCAACGCAATGAGCGCTGGTATGCCTCGAGCGGCCCCGGGTTGGTCAGCATCAGGTCCAACAACTCCGATACCGCCTGATCGGCATGCCCCGCGCTCGTCAATGCCAGGGCGAGGAAGGCCCGGGCGGCCCGGTTCCCTGGGTTTTCGATGCAGACCTGGGTGAGGATCTGGACTGCCTCCTCGTTCTCACCGAGATTGCGCAGAGTGCTGGCCAATTGGATGCGAGCCCTGAGTT
>CAZSMJ010000002.1:0-38434 GCA_964608055.1 uncultured Acidimicrobiaceae bacterium
GCGGCATCTCGTTGCGCGTCGTCGTTGATCGCCCGGTGATAGTCGAGCTCGGCTGCCACCTGTCGGGCTTCGTTGTCGATGGCCTCGATCTGGTCGTTGAGCCTGAAGATGCGTCGATGGATACGGTTCACACCAAGGGTGAGGGTATCCATTGGATCGCCAATTCAACCCAGGTCCCATACACTCCATGCCGAGCCGGAGTGGAGAAATTGGCAAACTCGATGGACTCAAAATCCATTGCTCGCAAGGGCTTGCGGGTTCAAGTCCCGCCTCCGGCACCCTGGGCAAGCCCCCCTCCCCGGCTGCGCCGGCACTCCCCCCAACGCTCCCTTCGTTCACTGGCGGGAGATGTGGTTCCGCCCCCACGAGCGAAGCTACGTTGAGGAAGGTGGATTGGCCGAAGGCTTAGACGGAGGGGCCCCACCCTCGCGCAAGGCGGCATAGAGAACCACGCTCAGCGGGCGACCACAGCTTCCTTCTCTCCCACCTTCACGCTCTCACCCGGTTCGGCCTCGCGTCGGAGGATGGCCAACCCAACCGATCCGGAAACCGAGGTCAGCGTCCCCACCGTGAGCTCACCCTTGGTGATATCGGATCCAACCTCGCCGGAAGCCCCCGGGAACTCGAGGACCCGAAGCTGTTTGTTGACATGCCCTCTGCGATGGATCCGCCCCACCAACTCCTGGCCCAGGAAGCAACCCTTCTCGACGTCGACTGTTACCGGGACCAACCCGGTCTCCTGGGGGATGGTTGACGGCCCGGTGTCGACACCGATCATCGGCTCTCCGGACTCGATCCGAAGTGTCTCCAACCTCTCCCCATCGATGGCCGGCAGATCGGGACGCTCCCCCACCACCAGGAACCGGGGCACGGTTGCCCAGGAGACATCGGCGACCATCCCACTGTCGGTCCGGGACCACACGCCAACCGATTCGGAGAAGGGCCCGATCACCAACCAACTCGGATCCGTCGACTCCTCGATCTCGACCGCGACCCGGATCCGGTATCGACTCAGGGTGGCTGCGAGGTCCGCCCCACGGCCCGGGTCGGTCACCAGACCCACCTCATCCTCACCACGCAGCACCCAGAGCAGATGATCCATGCGACCCTGCGGGTTGAGCAGCATCGACCGTCGCACCTCCCCCGGCGCCATCACCGCAATCTCTTGTGAGAGCAGGTCGTTCAAGAATCGGATGACGTCAGAGCCCCGGAACCACACCAGGTCTGGAGCCACATCGGCGAGGAAGGCTTCGACGGGTGCCATCACACCGTTGCCAGGTCGCGAAGAAACGGCACTGACAAGAACACGTTGACCAGCCAGCGCGAGATAGTGGTCAGGCTCCCGGTGGCCATGATCACCCCGAAGCCAGCCAGGAACACACCGGACACGATGTTGATCGGGCGCAGGTAAGGCTTTATCCGCCCGAAGACCTTGAACAGCCCGAGACCGGCCAGCAGGAACGGGATCCCCAAGCCGAGTGAGTACACCACCAGCAGGATGATCCCACGGGCCAGGGTGTCCTGGATCGCCGCCGTGGCCAGGATCACTGTGAGCACCGGGCCGATGCACGGAGTCCATCCGAAGGCAAACGCCGCCCCCATCACCGGTGGAGCCCACTTGCCCAGGCGGGATGGCCGAACCTCGGGGCGATGATCTCGCTCCAGGGCACCGAAGAAGCTTCGATCGGAGACCGCCATCACCACCATGAGAATCCCGAACCCGATGACCACCAGGCCGGCTACTCGAGTGAAGGCGCTCATGTTCCTCACCAGGAACTGGCCGAGTCCGCTGGCTGCGGCGCCCAAAGCGGCAAACACCAGTGTGAACCCGCCGATGAATTGCAGGATCACCCCGGTGAGACGTCTCGTCGACACGTCACCGGCTTCGATCTGGCCGGCCGAGTAACCCGACATCATCGAGAGGTACCCGGGGAGCAACGGGAGCACACACGGAGAGACAAAGGAGATGACCCCGGCCCCGAAGGCGACCAGAGTCTGGACGAGGAAGGCGGAGGACCCGACGTTTTCGAACACTCACGCGATATTCGCACGCCCCCACTCCCTACGCTCGGACCGTGCCTGCGTGGACACGCCGCCTTCTCGACCCCCTCCTACCCGTCGCCCGGTTCAGCCTTGCCGACCGCCGCATCGTCCTCATCATGTGGACCGCGGGTGTGGTCCAGGGATTCGCCCAGGCACAGGCAGCCAACACCCTCCCCTTCACCAGGGTCGGCCTCGGGCTAACCGAAGGAGAGATGAGTCTCCTCCTCGGTATCGCCAGGCTCGCGGCTTTCGCGGCCCTCCCCCTCGGCTGGCTCGGTGACCATCGGGGACGGAGACGGCCTCTCCTGCTCGCGATGACGCTCCTGATCGTTGGAGGTACCGCTGCCGGTCTCGTCTTCGACGCGTGGCAGTTCGGGGTGGCACAAGCGGTGCTACGAACCGGAACCGCCGCCATGTCAGGCCTAGCGGTGGTGCTGCTCGCCGAACAGGTGAGCGTCTCGATCCGCGCCTACTCCATCTCTTTCTACGGCGCCGCAGTCTCCTTCGGGAGTGGGCTCGCCTTGCTCACCCTTCCGTTAGCCGACGGCGGTGGCCAGAACTGGCGAATCCCCCATCTCATGATCGCGGCCGGCGCCTTGGTCCTTCCCTTCCTGGTTCGCAACGTCCCCGAGAGCCGGGTCTTCACAGATACACGTGACGGCGGCGGGCATTGGCGCGACCTGGCGACCGGCCCCTGGGCTCGCCGATTTTGGGTCGTGAGCATGGTGGGATTCCTGGCCTCCGCCTTCTCCGCTGTCGGAATCGCCTTCTCCACTGAGCGAATGATCGAACAGGTGGGTCTCAGCACCGGCGACACGGTCATCATCCTCCTCCTCGGGGGAACCCTGGGAGGTCTCGGCTTCTTCGTCGGCGGGCATCTGGCGGACGCCTGGGGTCGACGCAGCACCACGGTTCTCAGTCTCCTGATGGCGCTGGGAGGCGGCCTTCTCCTCTACTGGACGGTCTCGCTGCCCCTGATCGTGCTCGCGGTGATGGTCTCCTCGTTCGGGACATTCGCCTTCGTCCCCGCCGGTGGCAGTCATCGTGCCGAGTTGTTCCCCACCGGGCTCAGAGCGAGCGCCACCACCGCCTCGGCTGATTTCGGGCTGGCCGGGTCTGCCTTGGGGCTGATCCTCGGGGTGTTCACCATCGATCGATTCGGGGTGTCCGAGACCGTCACCGTCCTCGGCGTTGGCGTTGCCATCGCCGCTCTTCTAACCCTCGCTCTCCCCGAAACCAAGGGTCAGGACCTGACCGCGACGACTGACACCGCCCTTCGGTAGCTGAAAAAGAAGACAATCGACCGGGCAACCAGCATCGCCGCGATCGCCCACCAGATCCCGTCGAGGCTCTGGCCGAGCGAGGTGAACAGGATCAAGCCAATCGCCAGCACGGCGCCGGTTGCGGTCGAGGCGAGGATGGAACCAAGGGCCAAGAGCCCGAAGAAAATCCCGTCAGCCACAAAGAGGGGCGAGGCGACGGGCATCATCCAGGCAACCACCGGGATAGTGGCCACGACCAATGTCGCAACCGCGGCTGAGTCGACCAAAGGTTTCAGGACCGGAGCGCCGACCAGCAGAACGCCCGCCAGGACCACGCCAACCACCAACCCCCAGGTCAGGAGCCGCCGGCTGATCTCATCCACCCGCGCCCTGTCGCCGGAGCCGGCTGCGGCGCCCACCATCGCCTGGCCCGCGATAGCAAAGGCATCGGCGATCATCGCGGCCACCAGCCACACCTGAAGCACCACCTGATGGGCGGCGATCGACTCGGGCCCGATCCGGGTGGCAGCCGCCGCGGCCACCGTGAAGGCGAGTAGCAGGACCCCGGTCCGCACAGTGATCAGGACGCCACTCCTACTCAGAGCGAGGAGGGTGGGCATCGACTCCCGAATCCCTCGGGGCCGATCGGCTAGACGGCGCTGGCGGATCAAGCGCAGGAACCAGATGGCCCCGACGACCTGGGCGATGACGGTGGCCATCGCGGCACCCTCGACCCCCAGGTCAAAGGCGAAGATGAAGATCGGGGCCAGTACGAGGTTGATGCCGTTGACACCTGCGGCAACGATCAACGGGGTCCGCGTGTCCTGATAGCCACGAAAGGCCCCGTGTCCCGCCACGACTATCAACACCGCAGGTGCAGCCAGGACCCGAATCCGCAGGTAGGCCACCGCCGGGCCTGCGACCTCCTCCGTGGCGCCCATCACCCCGACGATCCAGGGAGCCAACAACTCGATGACCACGGTTGCGACCACACCAAGCACGACAGCCAGCAGCAGGGCGTCTCCCACCCAGCGCCGCGCCCTGTCGCTGTCTCCCCTCCCCAGAGCCTGGGCAACCAACGGGGTCGTTGCATAGGCGAGGAAGTTGAAGCCAAAGAACGCAAACCCGAGGATGGCACTGTCGACTCCGAGGGCGGCCAGCTGCGTGACCCCGAGACGTGCGACGAAAACCGTGTCCACCAGCGTGAGCAGGGGATCGATAGCGAGGGCTCCCAGTGCCGGGATCGCCAGTTTGAGGATCGACCGGTCGAGCCTCGCGGTGGTCACCTCGAGGCCTTGGCGGCCACCGCGAACCGATCGGGCCACTCACAGAGCGAGAACAGCTCACACTCCCCACACAAAGGCCGCCGGGCGTCACACACATCGCGCCCGAATTGGATGAACCGCATCGAGATCCCGGACCAGGTTTCTGGAGGGAAGAGCGCCTTGAGGTCCTTCTCGATCTTCACCGGGTCCGACTCTGCGGTCAGGCCGAGACGCCTGGATACCCGTCTGACATGGGTGTCGACCGCGATCGCAGGGACGTCCCACACCTCGGCCAGGACCACGCTCGCCGTCTTCCGGCCGACGCCGGGAAGCTTCACCAACTCGTCGAGTTCCGCCGGGACCTCCCCGCCGAACATCTCCTCGACGCCCTGGGCGAGCGCGATTATCGACTTTGTCTTCTGACGGAAGAACCCGGTCGAGTAGACGATGCGCTCCACGTCCTCCGGGTTCGCCTCGGCCAGATCGGCCGGCGTCGGATAGCGCTCGAAGAGGACCGGTGCCACCTTGTTGACGTTCTCATCGGTGGTCTGGGCGGAGAGGACGGTGACCACCAGTAGACGAAAAGCAGTGTCGTAGCGCAATGCCGTGCGGATCGTGGGGTAGCGCCGAATCAGGCGATTGAGCACGGCCCGGGCTTTTCCCCGCTCAGCCCTCGTGGGGATGGTCCCGTTGGATCTGACGCCCGGCATGCCCGGCATCGTACGAGTCAACCGCCACGCGCCGGAGGTGCCCCTATTGTCCCGCCCCGTGTTCAGATCCGACCGGAGCCGTGCTGTGTTGGCACTGCTGGCGGCCTCATTCGTCTTTGGGGCGACTTTCGTCGTGGTCAAGACTGCAGTCGAGGACTTCCCGCCGGTCGCTTTCGTCGCCTGGCGGTTTCTCTTTGGCGCGTTGGCCCTTGCCCTGTTCGCTCTCCCCCGGGGTCGCCAAATCTGGATCCACGGATCGATCGCAGGCCTGGCGCTGTTCACCGGGTACGCGCTGCAGACCTCGGGCCTGACCTTCACCGGCGCCTCCAACTCGGCCCTGATCACAGGTCTCTATGTGGTCATCACGCCGCTTCTGACGGCCGTATTCGCGAGAAAGCTGCCGAGTTGGTGGATCATCGGAGCGGCGCTGCTTTCCTTCGCGGGCCTGGTGCTGCTCACGGGAACCAACGACCTCGACTTCCAGCGCGGCGACCTCCTCACGCTGGGGTGCGCCTTCGCCTTCGCCCTCTACATCTTGGCTCTCTCCCGATTCGCCCGACTGCATCCCGTGGTCCCATTCACCACGGTGCAACTCGCTGTCACTGCGGCGCTGGCCTTCCCCGTCTCCTACCTCATTGAAAGCCCGGGGCTTCCACCGTCCAGTGTCTGGGGCGCCTTGGCCCTGACCGCCTTTGGTGTCAGCGCCGGGGCCTACCTTCTCCAGGTCTGGGCCCAGACCATTGTCGGAGCGAGCACCACGGCCGTGGTCCTGGCTGCCGAGCCCGCGTTTGGGGTGGCCACGGCTTGGGTCGTTTTGGGTGAGAGGCTGACGCTCGTCGCCTGGGGAGGAGCCTTGCTCATCCTGGTGGCGATCTTCATCGTGATCACCAAGCAGACCGACTTGGCCTCCATCGAGGCCGAAGCCGTGACCCCGACTCACTGAGTGACCTGGTACTCCCCGGACTGGATGTGACGAGCGAGGCGCATCAGGAGCCTGATCCCCATCACCGAGCCGAGAAAGCCCAGGGTGAGGATCACCGCGAACTCCGCGGCCGTGGTGTAGGGATTGGCGCACGCCTCGAGGCCGGCCGGGCACAGACCCCAACCCGACCCTCCGTCGAGGAGATCGATGAGCACCAGGATCGGCACCATCGCGATGCCGATCGCAAGAGCCGACAACACGAAGGTTCCGAGACGTATGAAGAACAAGGGCACGGTGCCGAAACGGTAACCGAGTGAGGCATACAATCGATGTCAGTGCCCGTCTACCACCAGGAAGCCTTCACGCCCGAAGAGACGGCCATTCTGGGCAGGTTCTTCACCAATACCGAGCTCCCGGTCTTCGGGTTGATCAACCTGCCAGAGGTGGTGAAGGGTGCCCTCTTCGCCAGGTATTCCCGTTCCTCCAAGTCCCTACGCCGCCTCTTCCTCGACGAATTCGTGGCCGACGCCGACTTCGAGGTCGACTCATTGACCACGATGATCTCAACCGAGACAGCCGGCTCGACCCAACACGCCGAACAGCTCTATAAGAGGATCTTCTTCGACTACGGAGACGATTCGGTCGCCCAGCTCGGTGGCGCCCATCTTGCCTGTGAACAGGCGTCGAACCTGCTCACCAAGGTCTTGGAATGGGGCCGGCTCGCCGCCTATCTCGAGCAATCGACCCGCTATATCCGTTACGACTCCCCTCTCGGCGGACGCCATCGCTATCTGGTGCCCGACGAGATCGAAGCGTCTTCTCACTCCGGTGCCTACCTGCGGCACATGGAACGAACCTTCGAGGTCTACACCCGCCTGGTCGCATACATGACAGGTGTCTACGAGCAGCGTCATCCCCGGAGTGAGGACGACTCCAAGATGATTTGGAACGCCACAATCCGGGCCAAGGCCTGCGACACGGTCCGCGGACTACTTCCGGTCTCCACCCTCTCCAACGTCGGCATCTATGGCACCGGCCAGGCATACGAGATGGCCCTGGTCCGGATGCAGGCCAGCCCGCTCCTCGAGGTCCGGGCCTACGGCGAGATGATGCTCGGCGAGCTCCGCCAGATCATCCCCTCATTTCTGACCCGGGTGGACTTGGAGGATCGAGGCGTGCGATGGTCGAGATACCTGGCTGACGTCCGCTCCGACTTGGAATCGATGGCCGACCATCTCGGCCCGCCAACCGACATCGGCCCGTCGTTGACCCTGACCGATTGGGACCCCGACGCCGAGACCAAGATCGCTGCCGCGGCTCTCTATGCCGTTTCCGAGCTCCCGGATCAGGACCTGCAGCGAATGGTGCACGCGATGTCCCGGGAAGAGAGAGCGGAGCTGATTGCGGCGATGGTTGGCCAACGAACGAACCGACGTCACAAGCCGGGCCGGGCGATGGAGCGGACCACCTACCGATTCGACGTCAGTTGCGACATCGGTGCTTTTCGCGACCTGCAGCGCCACCGTTTGATGACCTTGGAATGGCAGCGCTTCTCGACCCGGCTCGGATACGACCTGCCCGAGGATCTCGTCGACCAGGGTTTGGCCGAGGATTGGGTGTCGGTGATGGACGATGCCGGGGAGATGTATGAGGGGATGCGCTCCGACCTCGGCCCCGAGGTGGCCCAGTACGTCGTCCCCTTCGCCTACAACGTCCGCTTCGTGATGGAGATGAGCCCTCGTCAGGCATTCCATCTCATCGAACTCCGCAGTCAGCCGGCTGGCCACCCCGCCTACCGGGCAGTGGCTCACGCCATGCATCGAGCGATCCGAGAAGTCGCCGGGCACCACTTGATCGCCGACGCCATGACCTTCGTCGACGACAGCGACGTCGACTTGCAACGGTTGGAAGGCGAAAGAAAAGCGGAGGCCCGAAGGGCCTCCGCCGCAGTACGCAATACGTAACACGTATAACGTCCCCCTATGGCCCAATTCGACGTAGATGCCATGCTGCAACGGTTCCAGGAGCGGGCAGCGGCGGTGAAGGATCGCCCCCTGCCCCCGGTCGCCGGTGACGAGCGCAAGATGTTCATCGAGCAGGCGGAGCGCGATTACACCGACTACGCCCTGGTCGGGAATGCGATCTGGAGTGTCGAGGACGACCACCTCGTGCTCCGGATCCCCCTCAACGGCAGCTGAATGGGGCACTAGGTGCTCGAGAAGAGACTCCTCATCGTTTCCGGCAAGGGAGGGGTCGGAAAGTCCGCCGTCACCGCAGGTCTGGCCCTTCTGGCCCAACGCCGGGGACAGCGGGTATTGGCGATGGAGATGGGGTCGCCCGGCGGGTTGTCGGCACACTTCGGGACTGGGGCGCTCGAGTTCCGACCACGCGAGGTCCGCCCCGGCCTGCATGCGATGCAGATGGTCCGCTCAGATGCGCTACTCGAGTATCTGGCGCTCCAGCTGAACATCCGCGGCATCGCCGGCTTCGGCCCGTTCGCCCGTGCCTTCGACGCCCTCGCCACCACCGCCCCCGGGATCAGGGAGATCATCACGATCGGGAAGGCGATCTGGGAGGTCAAGGAGGACCGGTGGGACATCGTGATCGCCGACGCACCTCCCACCGGGCAGATCGGGTCGTTCCTCAGGGCGCCGCTGACGATCGCCCAGCTCGTCCCCGGGGGCAAGGTGAGAGCCCAGGCCGACATGATGCGTGACATGCTCGCCGACCCTGATACCACCGAGATGGTCTTGGTCACCCTGCCCGAGGAGCTGCCGACGACGGAGACAGAAGAAACCTTGGAATGGCTGGAGTCTGAAAAGGTGATCAGCACACCCCGCCTGATCGCCAATCGTGTTCTCGAAGAGCTGGGAGATGACTCGACTCCGCGGGGACCTCTCGGCGAAGCAGCTCGACTCCATCGCGCCCTCTGGGCAGGACAACAGGAATGGCTGCGCCGTCTTCCCCCCGAGCATCGACTCCCCTATCTGTTCGGGCTGTTCACGCCAGGCGAGGTTGCTGCCCGGATGTGCGACGAGTTCGAGACAATGACATGACAGCCACCCTTCTCGTCACCGGCGCCGGAGGCGTGGGCAAGACCACAGTTGCAGCTGCGATCGCGATTCGAGCGGCTCGCAGTGGGCTGAGAACGTTGGTGGTGACAGTTGACCCGGCACGGCGCCTCGCCAGTGCGCTCGGTGTCGCCGATCTCGGCAATGAGCCCCAACCCCACGACGACGAGCCCAACCTCTGGGCGGCCATGCTCGACTCCACCGCGTCCTGGCGTGCCGTTGCGATGCGGCACGCCGACCCCAAAGTGGCCACGCGTCTCGCCGACAATGAGTTCTTCCAGGCCGCCTCCGAGCACTTCCCTGCATCACAGGCTTATGCGGCAGCAGACCAGGCGGCGACCTTCGTGCAGGCAATGGCGTGGGACCTGGTGGTGGTCGACACCCCACCCTCCGGTGGTGGCATCGAATTCTTCACCGCACCGGCGCAGATGGCCGACCTGGTCGGAGGTCGCCTGCTGCGGTGGATGACCGGAGGCCCGCTCCCCGGGCGAAGACTGCTCTTCAATGCCGCTGGTCGCCCCATGCTCCGCATCGCCGACTCGATCCTCGGCTCCGATCTCCTGGAGCGGGTCGCCGAATTCCTGCTCGACCTGCGCACCACCTACGACGGGGTGTCACAGAGGGGACGCGAGATAGAGCGGGTCTTGCGCTCAGCCACCATCTTGGTCTTGACCACTTCGGACCCGGCACCGGTGTGGGAGGCGATCAAGTTCTATCGCGAGCTGCCCAAACTCGCCTCCACTCCGGCCGCGGTGGTCTTCAACCGGATCCTGCCCGAGACGTGGGCCACTGCGACTGTTCCGGCCGGAGCCAAACCGATACTTGCCAACAACCTCGCCCGATGGAGTGCGGAGACGGTTCGCCAGCGTGACACCCGCGAGGAGTTCTCGGCTCGATACGGGGCGCAAGTGGCGACTATTCCGTGGTCGATGAGCCCGCCCACGGATCTCGACGGCCTCGCCGGGATGCTGGATGACGCCAAAGGGGTCCCGTGGACCTCTTTTGGAATCGAATAGACCGAATATCCTTAGGGGAATGGCGAGCAGTGCCGCATTCTTCGATCTCGACCGGACCCTGATCTCGGGAGCCTCGGCTTTCCCGTTCGGGATCGAGGCCTGGCGACAGGGTTTGGCGACGGGCGGCGACGTGGGCAAGTGGGCGGTTGCTGCTATCAGCTTCAAGCTGATCGGGGACAAAGGGAACACATCGCACGATGTGAAGGGCGACCTGCTCAGCGGAATCGGCGGTTCCTCAGTCCGAGCCCTGGAGAGTGTGGGTACCGCGGTCATGCCCAAACTGGTGGCCAGGGTCCGGCCCGAAGCCCGGAGACTGATCAAGATGCATCATGAAGCGGGCCGCGACACGTGGATCGTCTCCGCCTCGCCACACGAGATCGTCGAACCGCTGGCGCGCTCGTTGGGAATGACCGGAGCCATCGGGACCCGGATGAAGGTGGTCGCCGGGCACTACACCGGCGAGATCGACGGGCCGTTCGTCTACGGGGTGGGCAAGGCGGAAGCGATCGAGAAACTCGTCTCCGATCTCGGTTACGACCCCGAGCGCAGTTATGCCTATTCCGACTCGGTCTCGGACCTCCCCATGATGGAAATGGTCGGACATCCGGTTGCGGTCAATCCTGACTCCGAATTGGAGCGGGTGGCTCATGAGAGGGGCTGGCCGATCGTGATCTTCGCCCGACGCACCAAGCGCGCAATCGCGATGAGTGGGGTGGGAACCGTGGCCGCAGCCACCGCTGCCGGCGCCTACGCCCTAGGGCGACGGCATGGGAGGGCGAGCGCGTTGGCGCGAGTCGCCCAGCATCAGATCAACCCACGCCGACGCTGACTCAAATCACTGCCCGCTGACCGAGAAGCTCCTTGAGCTCGGCGAAGAGCGCAGACCTCGGCTCAACCCGATGGGTGTCACTCAGCTTGAGGACCTTGGTGCCGCTGTCGCTGACCATGTGGAGGAACACAGTCGCCGAGCCCGGATGATTGGCCAGGACCCCCTTGAGCCGGGTGACCACCTCGGGCGAGAGACGGCCGGCCGCCACCTGGAGCCTGACCGAATCGTCATCCCTGACCTCGAGCTCCTTGATCTCCCGGGCGATGACCTTGAGGTCGTCACCGCGGTTGTCGAGATTGCCGCTGACCACCACCACGGCGTCGGCGACGATGGCGGGGCCAAAGTCATGGACCGTGCGGGGGAAGGCCATCACCTCCACCGAACCTTCGAGGTCCTCCAGCTGGAAGAAGATCATCGGCTCCCCGGACCTGGTCCAGCGGCGGGTGATCGAAGCCACCAGTCCCCCGACTGTCACCGAGGTCCGATCAGCGAGCTCGTCGAGGTCCCGAATGCTGTTGGTGGTGGCTGCGGCCAGCGACGGGCCAATCGACAACAGAGGATGGTCGGACACGTAGAGGCCGAGCATCTCCTTCTCGAACCCGAGCCTGATCTTCTGGGGCCAGAGCATGGCCGGAATCTCGATACGGCTCTCGCGGACCGCCTCGGTGTCTCCGGCGAACAGGCTGAACTGACCCATGTCTTCATTGCGGCGCCGCTCCACGGTGGCGTCGAGTATCTGCTCGTAGACCATGGTCAAGCCCTTGCGCGGATCCCCTGATGCGTCGAAGGCGCCGGCCTTGATCAGCGACTCGACAGTTCTCTTGTTGAGCACCGACACGTCCACCCGGTCGACGAAGTCCTGAAGCGATGTGAACGGTGCCTCTGCTCGAGCCTCGATGACCTTCTCGACCACTCCCTCTCCGACGTTGCGCACCGCCGACAGGCCGAAGCGAATGCGACCGTCGAGAACCGTGAAATCGCTACCCGACTCATTGACGTCGGGAACCAGGACTTTGATCCCCATCTGACGGCATTCGTTGAGATAGACCGCGGTCCGATCCTTGTCTTTCTTGGTCGCGGTGAGGAGTGCGGCCAGGTACTCGGCTGGGTGATGAGCCTTGAGATAAGCGGTCTGATAGGCGACCAGGCCGTAGGCCGCGCTATGGCTGCGATTGAACCCGTACCCGGCAAAATGTTCGATGAGCCCGAAGATCTCCCTCCCCACCTCTTCGCTGTGACCCTGACTCAGGCATCCCTGGACGAACTTCTCCTCCTCGGCGACCATCACCGACTTGATCTTCTTGCCCATGGCAACGCGCAGGTTGTCGGCGTCGACCATCGAGTAGCCGGCCATCTCCTGGGCCACCGTCATCACCTGCTCCTGATACACCATGATCTGATAGGTGTCCGCCAGCTTGTCGGTCAGGGCGGGGTGGAGCTCTTCGATCGCGGCTCTGCCGTTCTTGCGGTCGGCGTAGAGGTTGTGCATGTTGGCCCCCATCGGGCCCGGCCGATAGAGAGCCACCAGTGCGATCACGTCGTTGAACGAGTCGGGCCGCAACGAACGGATCAGGGAGCGCATCGCGGTGCCCTCGAGCTGGAACACCCCGATGGTGTTGCCACTCTGCAAGAGCCCGAAGGTCTTTTCGTCGTCGAGAGATACCCCGTCGATATCGACCCGCTCCCCGGTGGTCTCCTCGACCAACTCGAGACAACGCTCGATGATCGAGAGGTTGCGCAGACCGAGGAAGTCCATCTTGAGCAACCCGAGCGACTGCACTCCGTACATCTCGTACTGGGTGACGACTTCGGCTCCTTCGCCCTTCTGCTGGATGGGGACGATGTTGATCAGCGGCTCCGGCCCGATCACCACCGCCGCGGCATGGATCGAATCCTGTCTGCGGAGCCCCTCGACACCGCGGGCGGCGTCGACTGTCTCCCGAACCGCTTCATCGGCCTCGTAGAGATCACGGAGCCCCTGGGCGTTGGCGTACCAATCCTTGACGGTGGAGTCGGCGTCGGGCGGTGGCGGAGTCAAGACCTGCTCCAGGGTCGCCTCCTTGCCGAGAATGGACGGGGGCATCGCCTTAGCGATCCGATCGCCCACCCCATAGGCATGACCGAGAACCCGGGCCGCGTCGCGGACCGCCTGCTTGCCCTTGATGGTGGAGAAGGTGACGATCTGTGCCACCCGGTCGGCGCCGTACTTCTGGGCCGCGTACTTGATCACGTCAGAGCGGTAGCGCTCGTCGAAGTCCATGTCGATGTCCGGCATTTCCTTGCGCCCGGGATTCAGGAATCGCTCGAAGATCAGCCCGTAGGCGAGCGGATCGAGATCGGTGATCCGTAGGCAATAGGACACGATGGAGCCGGCCGCCGAGCCCCGGCCCGGCCCGACCCGGATTCGGTTCTCCCGGGCATAGCGGATGAGATCCCAGACGATCAAGAAGTAGGCGGGGAAGCCCATCTCCTCGATGATCTTCAATTCGTGCTCGACCCTTTCCCCGACCTCGGGAGCGGGGCTGGGCCCGTAGCGCTCCCGGGTTCCCTGATCGACGAGCTTTCTCAGATAGGTGACCTCGGTCTCTCCTGCGGGCACCGGGAAATGGGGCAGCAGGATCTTGCCGAGCTCGAGTTCGACATCGACTCGCTCTGCGACCAACAACGTGTTGTCACATGCCCCGGGGAAGGTGTCGGCCGGGAACAGCTGACGCATCTCGGCTGCAGTCTTCAGGTAGTGATCGCTTCCCTCGAACCGGAGGCGGGCGGTGTCACTTCGCAGCGAGCCGGTCTGGATACAGAGCAGGACATCGTGGGCTTCGTGCTCGTTGCGCCGGGTGTAGTGGGCGTCGTTGGTCGCCAGCAACGGAGCGCCGGTCTGGGTGGAGATGGCGAGGAGATCGGGCATGATCGCCTTCTGGGCCGCCAGCCCATGATCCTGGACCTCGATGAAGAAGTTCTCCTTGCCAAAGATGTCTTGAAACCTCCCGGCTGCGGCGAGAGCGGCTTCGAAGTCGCGGATCTGTCCCTTGTTGCCTTCCTCGCTCATCGAGTCCGGCGCCAGCAGCTGTGGGACCAGCCCACCCAGACAGCCCGAGGTGGCGATGATCCCTTCGGCGTGCTGGGACAGGAGCTCGAAGTCCATCCTCGGCTTGTAGTAGTAACCCTCGAGGTAGGCCTTGGACGAGAGTTGGAGGAGGTTGCGATAGCCGACTTCGTTCACCGCGAGCAGGTTCATGTGATACCGCTTGTTGGCGCTTCCCAGAGGCCGATCGAAACGGGAGCCGTCGGTGAAGTAAGCCTCGGTCCCGATGATCGGCTTGATCCCGATCGCGCGGGCTGCCTTGACGAAGTCGACCACCCCGTAGAGGACGCCGTGGTCGGTGATGGCAATGGCCGGTTGCCCGTCGGCGGCTGCCGCCGTGACCACGTCGTTGATTCGGGCAGCGCCGTCGAGCATCGAGTACTCGGTGTGAACGTGGAGGTGGGCGAATGACACGTCTGTCATTCGGGCACCCTAGCCGGACTGCGGGGCGGTTGGTCACCATGAAGTGAGAGCATTTTCAGTCCTCCACCCGGGTCGCGAAACAATCTGAAACGGGTCGCGAAATCTCGGGCTTCGCGAGCGGGTGTCCTGGTTTACCGTCCCTCCATGCTGGATTGCCTGAGAGATCAAACTAGAGTGGAACGAACATATGTTCGATGCGCACGAAGGGAGATCCTCGTATGACCGAGTTCTCATTGCGTCTGCCGGCTCGGAAGCCCTCTATGGAGCTCATTGCCAGACTTGATCAAGCGACTCGGGACGAATTCGATGCTGAACTGCTCGACGCTCTTTGGGACGCGCACGAGGCGGGAGACCTGCCAAAGAAGATTGTGATTCTGCTGCGTGATTGGACGGCCCACGCACACTTCGCAGACTCCCCGATTGCCAAAGAACGGCTGGGAGAGGCCCGGGGACAAGCTTCGACCGGTTAGCCGAGTTCATCCAAGAGGTTCACGGCCTTTATCAGCATGACGTGATTGTCGTCTGTCGCAAATATCAGGACGTATACGTCGGTGTCCCCAATCCACAGCTGCGTGGTGTCGGTTTCCGTGATGTGGAGATCGGGGTTGGTCGGACTCGGGTCCTCCAGGAGCTGTGGCCTGACGTCTCGACGCCAAATGGTCCAAACGACGGAACCCATCGCTTCCAGTTCGTCTTCGACCCCATATGGATCGCTCATCTCCCAAGGCATGGTGACCAGCCTAGAAACCTCTAGTTGGATGGCCGGAAAGAACCTGACAATGAAAGGCGCGATGCGCCATCCGGTCCAGGCGCTACGGAGCGCCGAGGTATAGGCCTACCTCAAATCGCGACGGCGACCGCGGCCAGGGCAGCGACCAAAAATCCGACCGCGGTGCGAATGGCGGTCGCCCGAGGGCCCTGGATCCTGGCCCAGACCTCACCGATGGCGAAGCCGGTTATCAGGCCACCGAGGTGAGCCTGCCATGAGATCCCGGGGAAGATGAACGGGATGGCGGCATTGATCAGCAACAGGAACCCGAGTTGGTTGAGGACCGCCCGACCATAGGTGGTGTTGCGCCGGTGCAGGGCCCAGCTCAGCCAGATCCCGAACAACCCGAAGATGGCACCCGATGCTCCGACCCCTACATCGAATGGCCCGCCGAAGTAGAACGCCGCCACTCCCCCCATCCCGGCTGCCGCTAGATAGAGGCTGACGAACGGCCAGGTCCCCACTCCTCGCTCGACCTGAGGCCCGAGCACCCAAAGCGCCCACATGTTGAACAGGATGTGGGTGATCGAGCCATGAAGGAGGACGACGGTGAAGATCCTCCACCACTCACCGGCGGCGACGGCTGCATTCTTCTGGGCGAGCGCGTCGAGAATCTGATCCCCGAACGCTCCGAAGCTGGTGACCAGATAGAAAAGGACGGACACCGCCACCAAGACCCTGGTGGCAGGGGCGCCAACTGTGGCCGCCCCCGGTCTCCGCACCGGGCGAATCACTTTTTGCGTGCCCTCTTCACGTATGCACTCGGGGCATCGCTGACCCACGGTGGCGTCGATCGAGCATGCGGCGCAGATCGGGCGCCCACAGCGACTGCACTCGAGCAAGGTGAGGCGATCGGGATGCCGGTAACAAACCGGCGCTTCGGTGGTGTGCTCCTGGGTCACGACGGAAACGGTAGAGGTCTCAAGTGGCTAGCGGTTCATCCCCGAGCCTCTCGAGCACCCGGCTCAGGTCGGGGGGAAGGGGTGATTCGACATCGAGGACCGCCCCGGAGGAGGGATGGGCCAGGTGCACCCGACGGGCGTGGAGGAAGACCCTCGGCGCCTTGACGCTGGTGTTGAACGGTGAGTAGGTCCGGTCCCCGATAACCGGATGGTCGATGGCTGCGAGGTGCACCCGGATCTGATGGGTCCTACCCGTTTCCAGGCGGACCTCCAGCAGGGAGACCTCGTGCCCGGGGTAGTCCCCGATGACCTCGTAGTGGGTGACCGCGGGTTTGCCGGTGGGGATCACGGCGCGCCGCGTGGGACGCGACGGGTCCCGTCCGATCGGCGCCTCGATGGTCCCAGTCGGCACCGAAAACCGACCATGGACGAGGCTCGTATAGGTGCGACCGATCTTCCTGGCCGCCAGATCGGCGGTCAAAATGCGGTAGGCATCTTGGGTGCGAGCCACGATCAGAGTCCCGGAGGTGTCCTTGTCGAGACGATGGATCAACCCCCAACGACCGGCGTCTCCCACCCCCTCCAATTCCGGGTAGCGGTAGAGGAGACCGGCCGCCAGGGTTCCCTCCCTGGTCCCCGACCCGGGATGGACCACGACACCGGTTGGCTTGTCGACCACGAGGAGCGCATCGTCCTCATAAAGGACCTCGAATGCGACCTCCTCGGGCTGGAGGGCAACCTCGACCGCAGGATGTGGAGTCTCGATCCTTGACCCGGTGTGCACCCGGTCACGAGGTCGGGCCGGGCGGCCGTCGAGGATCACCCCTCGGTCCAAGAGCTCGCGAGCCACAAAGCGACTTACGCCCAATAGAGAGGAGAGCGCCTTGTCCACGCGGGACCCATCGAGTGTCTCCGGCACTTCGAGGGTCAGCGTGTCCGCCACGTTTGGACCACTAGTAGGACCACGGCGATCGTGATCGACATGTCGGCGACATTGAAGGTGGGGATCCACCACAGGTTGACCCAGTCGATGACCTTGCCGTCGAGAAGGCCCGGCCCGCGGACGATGCGGCTGACGAGGTTGCCAACGGCGCCCCCAATGACCAGCCCGAAGGCTATCACTTCCAAACCGGGTCGGGCATGGCGCAGTGCCCAGAGCATGCCCAGCGTCACGCCAATCGCCGCCACTCCAAGGATCGGTCCTGCGTTCTGCAATGAGCCGAAGGCGGCTCCCGGGTTCTCGGTGTAGGTGAACGTAAGAAATCCGGGGATCACTTCGAGTGGGTTGCCAACAAAATGAATCGATGCCCACCATTTGGTCACGGCGTCGGCGAGGACGACGACGCTCGCAATGCCGACCGCGATGACGTAGCGGCGGATCAACTCTTGCGTGCGCAGTCGACGCAGAGCGTCACGTAGGGCAGAACATCGAGTCGGGCCATCGGGATCGGCTTGCTGCAGCTCTCACAGATCCCGTAGTTCCCCTTCTCGATGTTGTCGAGGGCCCGTTCCACCTTTCCCAGCAGGTCGACCGTGTTCTGCTCGATGGAGAGCTCCTTCTCGTACTCGAACTTCATCGACCCTGCCTCGGCATTCCCCGGGTCGGGGCTGCGGTCAGAGGAGCTCTCGGTCAGACGAGCCTCTTCCAATTCGAGCTCGTATTCCCGGATCATGTCCTGAAGACGGTCACGCTCGTCTTCGAGACGTTTCCGGTACCGCTCGACTGTCGATTTGGCGAGATTTCTAGCCAAGACTCATCCTCGTAAAGGGCGGGAACCTTATCAATTCCCTCGTTCTACGTCACAGGTGGGCCGAGACCCTACGATTCCCGAGCACCCAAAGATTGGCTGCATTGACCAACGAGACCGGATTTCAAAGGGTCGACCCGGCAGTCGACATCCCGCGCTTGGAGGAGGCGGTGCTTGCCCTATGGCGAGAAACCGATGCTTTTGCCGAATCGGTGCGACGCCGCCCCGCCGATCGCGAGTACGTATTCTACGACGGCCCGCCCTTCCCCACCGGCAGCCCCCATTACGGCAATCTGCTGGCCGGTGTCCTCAAGGACATGGTGCCCCGGTATTGGACGATGCGAGGATATCGGGTCGAGCGCAGGTTCGGATGGGACACCCATGGGCTGCCGATCGAGATGGAGGTCGAGAAGCGGATCGGAATCTCCGGGCCGAAAGCGATCGCCGAATATGGGGTCGACCGGTTCAACGAGGCCGCCCGCAGCGTGGTCCAGGCCAACACCGAGAACTGGGAGGTGCTCACCGAGCGCATCGGACGCTGGGTCGACTTCGAGAACGACTACAAGACGATGGATCTCGAGTTCATGGAGACGGTGTGGTGGGTCTTCAAGCAGCTCTGGGACAAGGGGCTGGTGTACAAGGACTTCAAAGTGCTCCCTTACTCGTGGGGCGCCGCCACTCCCCTCTCAAACTTCGAGGCGAACAAGGACTACCGCGATGTCGAGGACCCCTCGATCATTGTCCGGTTGAAGGTGGTGGAGGGCAACGCCACGGTGGCAACGGGCGACTTCCTCCTGATCTGGACCACCACCCCTTGGACCCTTCCCGGGAATCTGGCGGTGGCGGTCGGCAAGGATCATGAGTACCTCCGGATCGCTGACAACGGCGCTCATTATTGGATCGCCGCGGCCCGGGCCTCGACGGTTTTTGGCGATGAACCTGAGGTAGTGGCCCGGGCCCAGGGGCGCGACCTGCAAGGGATCTCCTACGAACCGCCCTTCGGGCACTTCGCCGACCTCCGAGAACAGGGGGGGTTTCGCGTCATCCTCTCCGATGAGGTGTCGGTCGACGAAGGCACCGGGTTGGTCCATATGGCCCCCGCTTACGGCGAGGCCGACTTCCACGCCCTGAAGGAGGCGGGAGTCGACGTGCTGGTCGACCCGGTCGACGCCGAAGGCGACTTCACCGAGGAGGTCCCGGAGGTCGCCGGTCAGAACGTGAAGGAAGCCGATGCCACCCTGATCGACCTCCTCGCCGAGTCGGGGAAGCTGGTCCACTCCGGCCGAATCGTCCACTCCTACCCCTTCTGCGAGCGGACCGAGACCCCCCTCATCTACAAGGCAATCCCAACCTGGTTCGTCAGGGTCGAGGCCATCAAGGACCGCATGGTGGAGATCAACGACAGCATCCACTGGGTCCCCGAATACGTGGGCACCCGTCGCTTCGGGAACTGGCTAGCCAACGCCCGCGATTGGGCGATCAGCCGTAACCGTTACTGGGGGTCGTGTATCCCGGTCTGGGAATGCACGAGCTGTGAGGAGATCGTGGCCGTCGGGTCAATCGACGAGTTGGAGGCGCTCTCCGGGCAGCGACCCGACGATCTGCACAAACATGTGGTCGACGAGATCGGGTGGGCCTGTTCCTCGTGTGACGGGTCGATGATCAGGGTCCCCGAGGTGCTCGATGGGTGGTTCGAGTCGGGCTCGATGCCCTACGCCATGAATCATTATCCGTTCGAGAACACCGAACGATTCGAGGCCACCTTCCCGGCCAAGTTCATCGCCGAGGGACTCGACCAGACCCGGGGCTGGTTCTACACGCTGATCGTGCTCTCCACGGCTCTCTTCGACCGACCCGCCTTCGAGAACTGCGTCGTCAACGGCCTGATCCTGGCCGAGGACGGTCGCAAGATGTCCAAGAGCCGCAAGAACTACCCGGACCCCTCGGAGATCTTCGACCATCTCGGCGCCGATGCCGTGAGGGCCTTTCTCATCAATTCCCCGGTGCTGCGGGCCGAGCCGTTGCGGTTCAGCAAGGACGGGGTGGCTGAGGTGGTTCGGACCGTCTTGTTGCCGCTGTGGAACACCTACAGCTTCTTCACCACATACGCAGAGGCCGACGGGATCACGATCGCCGATTTCGCAGAGGCGCCCCCACCCGAGGGGCGGCCCGAGATGGACCGCTGGATCCTCTCGATCCTGCAGAGCCTGGTCGACGAGGTGAACACCCAAATGGAGGGCTACTACCTGTACAACGTGGTGCCTCCGATCCTCGGATTCATCGACCACCTCACCAACTGGTACGTCCGCCGGTCACGAAGACGGTTCTGGCGGGCACGCGGGGAATCGGGCGAAGGCGATGCCGACAAGCTCGCCGCCTTCGCCACCCTCTACGAGGTGCTGACAACTTTCGTCGAGGTACTGGCCCCCATCCTGCCCTTCATCACCGAGCACCTCTATCAGGATCTGGTGGCTCGTCACGACCCTGCCGCGGTGCGCAGCGTGCATCACCGGGACTTCCCCGAGGCGCAGGACTCGTTGATAGACACCGAGCTCGAGAGCTCCATGGCAGTCGTCAGAGAAGTGGTCCGCCTCGGGCGCAACCTGAGGAAGAAGGAAGGGCATCGGGTACGCCAGCCGCTTGCGTCGCTCACCGTCCTCACCCACGATCCCGAGATCGCGGCCGCCGTCAAGGTTCACGCCGACATCATCTCCGAGGAACTCAACGTGAAACAGGTGATGGCCAGCGGCGACGAGGCCGCGCTGGTTCGCCTATCCGCCAAGGCCAATTTCAGGAAGCTGGGACCGGAGTTGGGATCCGAGATGCAGACCGTCGCTGCCGGAATCGCGGCTTTGACCGCCAAAGACCTGGAAGACATCCTGGAAGGTGGGTCGGTCGAGATCGCGGGCCACCCGATCACTCTGGCCGACCTGATCGTGGAACGGACCCCGATCGAAGGGGTGATCGTGGAGACCGGAGCCGATTTTGCCTGTGCCCTCGACACCACGCTCGACGAGACGCTGGTGCAGGAGGGCATCGCCCGTGAGATCGTGAGCCGGGTGCAACGGCTTCGTCGTGCAGCGGGTCTCGACGTAGTCGACCGGATCAACCTGACCTGGCACAGCACCGATCCTGAAATCGGCACCGCCTTTGCCATCCACCACGACATCATCGCTGGGGAGGTGCTGGCGAGCTCGGTGACTGCTTCGACCACCCCGGTGGGGGAAGAATTCGATCTCGATGCCAGGATGATCTGGCTGGCTGTCGAACCCGCCTAGATCGGGCTGAGCTCTCGGGCTCGGCTCGGTAGGCTCCCCTAGTCGTCCTCGCCGTCTTCGTCGTCGTCTCCGTCCCCACTGTCTTCGTCGTCGTCGCCGCCATCGCCCTCGGCTTCCGCGGCCTCGATCTCGGCGTCGAGTTCCGCATCGGAATCGAGATCGATGCCGGTTTCTTCGTCACCCGCGATCTCCACGGTGTCGGTGACGTCGAGGTCCAGCTCGGCAATCTCCCCGACTTCAGGGAGGGTGGCTTCCTCTTGAACCTCGTGTGCCCCGGTCAGCTCGGCGAAGGCCTCTTCTGCGCCATTGCCCGCCTCGTCGACGATGCCCTCGAGATCGTCGATCTCCTCAGAAATAGCATCCAAGCCGGCAGAGTCGATCGTGGAGTCCATCTCGTCGAGTTTGTCGGCGACTGTGGTTGCAAGCAATGCGAGCTGGTTCCGAACACTGGCGACCAGGACACCGAGCTCCGCCATCTCCGTCTGGGCAGCCTCACGCCGCTGCTCGCGGACGGCCTCGAACGAATCGGCCTCGGTGCGGGCCTCACTCAGGGTTCGATCGGCTTCGGAATTGGCCTCTTCGAGCTTCCGGTCGGCCTCGGCTCGAGCTTCCTCGAGCGTTCGGTCGGCCTCGGCGCGAGCCTCCTCCAACGTCCGGTCAGCGGTTTGTTGCGCCAGGATCAGGACCCTGCCGACAGCAGACTCATCGCCGGCGCCTACAGCGACGACTCCGGCGCTTCCCTTGCTCTGCTCCAACTCGGCGATCTTCGCCCTCGCCGCCGTCAGCTCCCCATGGAGGTCGCGCAGCGCGACCACGATCTCATCGAGGAAGTCGTCGACCTCGTCGAGGTCATAGCCGCGAAGGGCAGTCGAAAACGTCTTGTGCTCGATGTCGGACGGTGTGATTGGCATTGATGAACCTCTCGAGTTGGCTGTGAGGATACGAAACGTGTCCGCCGGCTCCAAGAATCAGCCGATGCTGCCCAGGATACGGATCAGGATATTGATTCCCACGAGCAAGACAATCGGGGTCAGGTCGAGCATGCCCCCACCCAGGCGCAGGGGTGGGATCACCCTGCGCAATGGAAGGATCACGGGGTAGATGATCCGATCGAGGAAGATCGAAACCCGTCCCAGGGGATGAGTGGATGAGGTTGGGATCCAGGAAAGGATCACCCAGGCCAGCACGGCAAACGAGTAGACCTGGAGGATCAAGATGATGATTCCGATGGGGTCCAAGGTCAGTCGTCGAGATCGTCGATCTCGTAGGCCCCGAGGGTGGTCAAGCGTCGCTTCTCGTCCCTGCTCAGGATGACACGAGGCGGCAGCACGAGCACCAGCCCGTCGCCGACCTTCCGCATCGAGCCGTCCAACGCGTAGATCAGCCCAGAGGAGAAGTCGACCACCCGGCGCACGAGGTCGGGTGTTGCCCTCCTCATGTCGAGGACGACAGGGGTTCGATCACGCACCCGGTCTGCGAGTATCCGGGCATCGCCGAACTCTTCCACCACGAGGATGTCGGATTGAACCTCAACTGGTCGCACCAGGCCGATGCTATCCGATGAGCCGGACCGACTCTGGGGACGGGTGGCGGCACGGGCGGTGGGAGGCGGCTCAACCCGGCGACTCTGCGGGATCACCTCAACCGGGCGACGTGTCCCATCCTCGCCGACCCCGTTCTGCTGGCGCTCGGCGGCCTCATCGTCGAGTTGGTCCTCGTCCACCAATCCCAGATAGACGAGAGCTTTTGAAAAGAGTGACATTCACCCACTCCAGGGTCAGGTTCGATCGCCAAAGATAGCCCGTCCGACACGGATCAACGAGGCACCCTCCTCGATGGCGACCTCGAAATCATCCGTCATCCCCATCGATAACTCCCCGGCCTGGCCGTGACGTTCCATGAGTTGGTCCCTGATCCGACGCAGCTCGCGGAAGTGGGGTCGCATCTCCTCGGGGTCCTCACTCAGCGGCGGGATTGCCATCAATCCCTTTACCTCTACGTCGAGATCCAGGAGTGTCTCGAGCAGGGATGCCACATCGGCAGGCTCGGCGCCGCCCTTCTGAGCCTCGGAAGCGGTATTGACCTGGATCAGGACCGGGGGCGCCAGCCCGATCCCCTTGGCCCAGGAGAACGCCAGCGACTCGCGGTCCATGGAATGGAGCAGATGGGTGATGGGGCGCACTGTCCGAACTTTGTTGGTTTGGAGGGCGCCGACGAAGTGCCATCTGATGTCATCGGGGAGGACGGCGGCTTTGTCTGCCATCTCCTGGGCCCGGTTCTCGCCGAAGTCCCGATGCCCGGCCTCGTACAGATCACGGATATCGGAGGCTGGTTTCGACTTGGAAACGGCAACCAATGTGATTTCGGATGGATCCCGGCCACTGCGAGTGGCGGCAGCTCCGATCCGACCGATGACCTCCTCGTAGCTCACGGCAGCCATCCGATGGTGGCCAGTCGCGCCTGGGTCTGGTCTCTGCGATGACTGAACCAACCGGGTCGATGGAGGGTGCATGCATCAGCATTCCAAACCTCGAGGTCTCGAAGCTCGGAGGCGATGAAGCTGGGAAGGTCGACAGAAGTGGTGCCCCAGGTGGTCGAGGTGGTGAAGCCATCGAATTCGATCGCAACCTCGTCACCCACTTCAAAACAACAGGCTCCGATGCCAGGACCGACTGCGGCACGGGTCGGGGCATGGCCGGAGGCGGCCATCTCGTCGCGGAGCTTGGTCAACAGACCGGCCCGGGACCCACGCCAGCCGGCGTGGGCGACGCCTACCGCGTCGGGTGCGTGCAGGACCACCCCAAAGCAATCTGCGGTGAACACGGCCAGGGGCAGGTCAGAAACGGTCGACCACAGGGCATCTCCCTCACCCGCTTCACCCGGACGACTCACCCGGTGCACCAGATTCCCGTGGACCTGACGGACCGAGGCCCACTCGTCGGGCACGCCTAAGGCAGCGGAAACCACAGCATGGGATCTCGGATCCATCCGTTGGTCACCGTCGCCCGCTTCGGTGAACGCGACCCCGTCCACACCGGGGGGTCGGATCATCCCTGGACGAAAGTCGGGATGTCGAGTGCGTCTTCGTCGTAGTCAGAGGCGATGGGCGTCCTCGTGGAGCGGGTGCCGCTGCCACCGCTGCTTCGCTGCCCGCGACGGATTTCGAACCCGGCAGCAATCACCGTGACTTTCATCTCCTGGTCGAAGTCGTCGTCGACGATCGCTCCGAAGATGATGTCGGCATCCTCGTGGGCGTGGTCGGAGACCACCCGTGCCGCTTCGGTCGCCTCATGGAGAGTCATCTCCGAGGGTCCCGCCACCGAGAGCAGGACGCCTTTGGCGCCTTCCATCGAGGTCTCGAGCATCGGGCTCGAGATCGCCCGTTCCGCTGCCTGCTTCGCCCGGTTCTCGCCGGTGGCTCGTCCGATGCCCATCACCGCCGACCCGGCGTCAGCCATGATCGTGCGCACATCGGCGAAGTCGACGTTGATCAGACCCGGGGTGGTGATCAGATCGGTGATCCCGGTGACCCCGCTCATGAGCACGTCGTCGGCGAGCCGGAACGTCTCGGCAATCGGCGCACTGGGATCGCCAACATCGAGGAGCCGGTCATTGGGAATGACGATGAGGGTGTCGACGGCCTCCTTGAGGGCTTCGATGCCCTGCTCGGCGTACACCGCCCGGCGCCTGCCCTCGAATCCGAACGGACGGGTGACGACGCCCACAGTGAGCGCTCCGACCGAGCGTGCCACCTCAGCGACGATGGGGGCGCCGCCGGTGCCGGTGCCACCGCCTTCGCCTGCGGTGATGAACACCATGTCCGAGCCCTTGAGGGCGTCCTCGAGCTCGGCGCGGTGCTCCTCGGCGGCTGCCCGGCCGATTTCGGGATTGGCGCCGGCGCCGAGACCCCTGGTGACCTCACGCCCGATGTCGAGCTTGACATCGGCGTCGCTCATCAGGAGCGCCTGGGCGTCGGTATTGAGTGCGATGAACTCCACGCCACGCACTCCGGCCTCCACCATCCGGTTGACGGCGTTGACTCCACCGCCACCGATTCCAACAACTTTGATCACGGCCAGATAGCCGCCACTCGATGAACTCACGGGTACCTCCAAGGGAAAATCGAAAGGTGAAGTAGAGGTTTAATGGTCCCCTCGGAGTAAGTAAACCCCAAACTTCTAAGGCTCAAGTACACCTTCAAGGTTTCGATCATGGCGGGGTCACTGCGGGATGGGCGGGGGCAATCATGATGAGAACCGACCCGAGGGGCGGATTTTGGGCGAGAAGGGCGGTCAGACTCCGCGCTTTGGCGTCCATCTCGACCGCTCTCCCCAACCGCACCTCGTAGCCCGACACCGTCCCCCAAAACTCACCATTCACTCTCAGCCGGATGCTGGTTTTGGCACGCAAATCCTCGGGCAAACCGGCGACAAACTCCAGGGCGCCGAGGATGTCACGTGAAGACTCGCTCTCGGCCCGGGGGACGTCGGGCAAATGGATCCAGGCCATGGTGTCGTCTGGGGTGTCGGCTGACGGCAAGACCACCCCGTCGACAGCGTGATGTGCCCAGCCCTCGCCGGTTTCCACCCAGGCCAAGGCCACCCGTTCCTCGACCCGGACGATGAGACGATTGGGCCAATCTCGAACCACGGAGGCGCTCTTGACCCAGGGATCGGCGAGCAGCGCCTGCTCCACCCGTCCCTCCTCAATCAGGATCATCGGGGTTCCGGCAACCGCGCCCATGTCGGCGAGGATGCCATGTGTATTGCTGGAGGCGACGCCCGTGCTGGCTACCTCGTTCACACTGAGCCAAGGTGACAGCAGGACCCAGGCGGCGACCCCAAACGGAACCAGGGTCACGATGACCTTGAGGAGTCGGCCCACCTTGCGACGCGCCCGGTCCTCCGCCACTACCCGGCGCCGCTCTCTCAATCTTGGGTCGATACTCATTCTTCGAATCCCACGAATTGGACCTCGGGCTCAAGGATGGTGCCGGTCGCCTGGAACACGCGGTCTTTCACCAGGCGGACCAGTTCGAGGATGTCGGCAGACGTGGCCTCGGGACCTGCCACGAAAAAGTTGGCATGCTTCTTCGACACCGAAACGTCTCCGGCCTTGATGCCCTTGAGACCGAGCGAGTCGATCAATTCGCCGGCCGAAATCCCCGGTGGGTTCTTGAAAACGCTCCCTGCGTTGAAAGTGCCGCCCGGCTGATTGTCCCGACGCCAACGGGTGATGCGTCGCAACTCCTGGAGACCGGCTTCGATGTCGCCCTCCTCGGTGGCAAACACGGCCTCGGTGACCACCTCGGCGGGGCCCAGGTTCGAATGTCGGTAGGCGAGATCGAGATCCTCGGGGCCCCTCGTGGACATGGTCCCGTCCCGAAGGTCGACGACTGAGGCCCGGATCAGCCGGTCCCTGGTCTCGACGCCGAAGCAACCCGCGTTCTGCCTGACCGCACCGCCCACCGAGCCGGGCACCCCGACGAAGAACTCGAGCCCGCTCCGACCGGCGGTCACGCTGGCCCTGGCCAGAAGGGGTAGCGACACCGCCGAGCCCGCGGTTGCCACTGGACCGTCGATGTCGATCGCCGCGAAGCCGGATCCGAGGCGAATCACAAGCCCGGGAAAGCCACGGTCCGCCACCACCAGATTGGAACCCCGGCCCAGCACCAGAACCGGCATCGAGGCCGGCACCCCGGTGGCAGATAGGCCCACCAGGGTTGCCAGGTCGTCACAAACGACGTAATAACGGGCGGGCCCTCCAGACTTGTAGGTGGTGTGCGGCCCCAGCGGCACATCAAGGGTGACGACCCCTCGAGCAACCAAATCGTCGAGGGCTCTCATCGGCTCTCGGCGAGCATCGCGGCCAACTCGGCTGGGAGCAGCGTGATGTCCCCCGCCCCCATGGTGAGCACCAGATCGCCTTGCGCCACCCGGTCGACCAGGAACCGGGCGAGATCGGTCTTGTGCGCCACATAATGAACTTCGCGGCCTCGACGACCCACTGCCTGTGCCACCAACTCCCCGGTGACACCGGGCACCGGTTCCTCCCTGGAGCCGTAGACGTCGGTCACGACCACCACATCGGCAGCGCTCAGTGCCTCGCCAAACTCATCTTGGAGTCGCTCGGTGCGGCTGTAGAGATGCGGTTGGAAGACGGCCCACACCCGGCCCGGGACCACTCCCACCGAGGCACTCAGTGTCGCCGCCACCTCAGTCGGGTGATGCGCGTAGTCGTCGATCAAGGTGACCCCTGCCACCACACCGCGATGCTCCCATCGTCGGCCCACACCGTGAAACTCCGCTAGGCCATCGGCGCAGGCGGCCAGGTCGTATCCCAGGGTCGCCAGCAGACCCAGTGCGCCTGCGGCGTTGCGGGCGTTGTGGAGTCCCGGGCGGCGAAGATGAACCTCGACCTGCGCCGCCCCAGGACCCGCCAACCTGAACCGGCTCCCGCCCTGATTCGGTGTGAAGTCTCGAATCCGCCACATCGCTGAGGCGTCGAGACCGTAGGTGATGGCGCCGGTCCGCTCGGCCACTTGTGCCGCGCCGCTGTCATCGATACAGGCCAGAACCGGCCCCTGCACCGCAGAGGCGACCGCGACGAAGGCCTCCAGTAGCTCAACCGGGGATCCGAAGTGCTCGACATGCTCCGACTCGACATTGGTGACGACCAGTCCGACCAGCTCGAGGCTCTCGAACGTGCGAAACGCCTCGTCGGCCTCGAGGACCAAGAGCGGGTCCTGACCGAAATGGCCGTTGGTGCCTAGATCGGCGAGATCGCCACCCACGATGAAAGACGGGTCGACCCCTGCGGCGCGGAGACCGGCGATGATCAGGGCGGTGGTCGTAGTCTTGCCGTGCGTCCCGGTGGCCCCGATGGTGGGCATCAGCGCCGTCAAGTCCTGAAGCAGCCGGGGCCGGCGCCAAACTGGAACCCCCGCCGCGGCAGCTGCCACCAGCTCCGGGTCACCATCGGGAACCGCCGAGGAGGCGACCACCAGGTCGACGGTGGAGACCACCTCAGGGTGATGCCCGGTATAGGTCTCGACACCGAAATCACCCAAGAGATCGAGGGTCGAGCCTCCGCGGAGATCGGAACCGGAAACCGGATGACCCATCCCGATCAACACCCGGGCGATCGCGCTCATCCCCGCCCCGCCGGCGCCCACCAGATGGATCCGATCATGGCCCAGTCTCATCGAGCCGCCCCGTGCATCGCCTGCGCTATCACCGTTGCCGCTTGCGGCTTACCGATTCGTCGCGACGACTCCGCCATCTCCCCTCTGACTTTCGGGTCGAGGAGTGTGGCGGCGACGACTTCATCCAAGTCCCCAAGCTCGGCCTCTCGGACCACGACGGCGGCGCCGGCGCCTGCGAGATAGGCGGCGTTGGCAGACTGGTGACCGTGAGCTCCGAATTCTCCCGGCACGAGTATTGACGGAGTTCCGGTTGCGGTCAGTTCTGCGATGCCGCCGCCGGCTCGGCCCACCACCAGGTCAGACGCCGCATAGAACAGATCCATCCGGTCCTCAAAACCAATGCGGACCCAGGTGATCGTGGGCGAAGCCGGTCTGGTGAGGAGAGCCTGGACGTGGGAGTGGCCGGCGATGTGCACAATCTGAATCGGCGGGCCCTCCCACTGGGCGCACAGTGCGGCAACGGCTTCGTTGACGGCCGCGGCGCCAAGCGAGCCGCCAAATACCCCGAGGACCGGGCGATCGGGATCCAGTGCGTATCTGTCGACGGCATCGGGACGCAAGGAAAAACGATCGAAGTCGGCCAGAGCACGACGCACCGGATTACCCACCCATTCGGCCCGGGTGAGACCCGGGGTGTCGGGAAATGAGCCGAAACTGCGCACCGCCCAACGCGAGACCATGCGATTGGCGAGACCGGCGCCTGCGTTCTGCTCGGCCACCATCAGCGGGACCGGGTACTTGCGAGCCGCCATCCCGGTCGGAACCGTGACGTACCCTCCCATAGCGAGGGCGACCCGTACTCCACGCTTTTCCATCGCCCCGGCAATGATGTCGCGGGCCCGCCACACCAATCGGGGGAGATCCAGGTTCGACGCCGATGCCGAGCGTCGGAGACCTCTCATCTCGATCCGCAGAAAGGGGAAGCCGGCCCGGGGATACACCTCGGCTTCCATCCGGTCGCCACCCACATAGAGGATCTCATCTTTGGGAACACCGAGGTCCATCAAAGCTTCGCCGACCGCCAGACCCGGGAATATGTGCCCTCCCGTGCCTGCGGCCGCGATCAGAAAGCTCATGTCTTGCGATGCACCCCAGCCTGGGAGATGTTGACTAGCACGCCGAGCGCGGCCATCGATGCGATCAGCGCGGTGCTGCCGAAGGAGATGAACGGAAGAGCGATCCCGGTTATCGGGAGGACACCGAGCACGCCTCCGATGTTGACCAGGGCCTGAAACGAGAGCCATACGGTGATCCCGGCGGCAACCATCCGCCCAAACCGATCAGGGGCTCTCGAAGCGACCATCCAACCGGCAAGCGCCAGGACGACGAACAGCCCGATCACCGTCAGGGCCCCGATCAGACCGGTCTCCTCGCCGATGATCGCGAAGATGAAGTCGGTGTGAGCATTGGGCAGATAGAACCATCTGGCGCGACTTGCGCCGAGCCCGACCCCGAAGATCCCGCCATTGGAGAGCGCGTAATAGCTCTGGACCAGCTGGTAGCCCTCGCCGCTGGAAGTGCCCCACGGATCGAGGAAGCCCACGATTCGATCGACCCGATACTCGTCGCTGAAGGAAAGGACGGCGACCGCGAGGATCGCCATGATCCCGAGAAATGCGACGTAGCGGAGCGGGGCGTCGCTGGCGAGGATCACGGCGAGAGCAGCGGCTCCGATCACGATCACGGTGCCGAGATCGGGCTGCTTCATGACCAACAAGGCGACGGTCCCCACGATGAACACCACCGGGACCAGGAAGTGGCCGAAGCGATCGACGAGCTTGTGTTTCTTCTCCAGGAGGTAGGCGAGCGAGAAAACCACCGCCACCTTCGCCAACTCAGACGGTTGGAAGGTGATACCGGCCACTGGCAGCCAGCGCCGGGCCCCCCCGATCACCGGTCCGACTATGAGGACCGCTACCAGCAGGGAAACGCTGACCAAGAAGAAGGGGATGGCGATCTTGCGATAGAACTGATACGGAATCCGGCTCGTCACCAGCAGTGCGACAGTCCCGAGGCCCACCCCGACCAACTGCCGCTTGAAGAAATAGAACCGGTCCGCAGCCTGTTCGATGGCCACCGCGGATGAGGCGGACTGGGTGGCCCCGAGACCGATCACGACGAGGACGACGACGAGCACCAGCAAGGTGGTGGCGGTGCGATTGTTGACCTTGATCCGCTCCGCGCGATCGCGGGCAGCAGCCCGCATCTTGGCGATCGAGGTCACATTCGCCGTCATTCTCCTGAGCCTCCTGTCTTTGCTCTTGCTAGGGAGGCGAACTGGTCGCCCCGCTCGGCATATGACCTGAACTGATCGAAGCTGGCGCAACCCGGTGCCAGGAGGACGGTGTCACCCGGCTCGGCCAGGCTGGCTGCCAGATCGACCGCCCGATCGAGGGTCCCGGCGAGATGACCTTTCGATCCGGCCGCCTCCACCAACACCGGGCCTTCGGCACCGATCCCTATCACTGCCCGAAGGTTGGGCTCCTCGGCCAGCGGTCTCAGGTCGAGGCCTTTGGCAAGCCCTCCGGCGATCAGGATCACAGAGTCATGGGAGCGAATCGAGGCAATCGCGGCGTGAGGGTTGGTCGCCTTGGAGTCGTCGATCCATGTCACATCACCGGCTACGGCCACCACGGTGCGCCGGTGGGCGCCCGGCGAGAAGGTTCGGGCTGCAGTGGTGACACCCGCTGGGCTCCCTCCCATGCGAAGGGCGAGAGCCGAGGCAGTGGCCAGGTTGACCAGATGGATGGGATCGGCCGAGACCAGGTCGTCTATGGGGAGATCGACCTCGCCAATGAGAAGGTGTCCGTTTTCGACCCCTCCCCCGCCGACAGGGAGTCGAGAGCCGGAAACCGGGAACAAGTCGCTGACCGCACGACTGACCAACGCGGACGCACCTTCGTCATCGGCGTCGTAGACCAGGAGATCACTCTCGTCCTGATTCGAGAAGATCCTCGCCTTGGCGCTCCGGTAGGAGATCTCGGAGCCGTGCCAGTCGAGATGGTCGACCGCGACATTGGTGACGGCTGCGGCCACCGGGTGAAACGTCTCGATGAACCTGAGCTGGAACGACGAGACCTCGACCACCAACGCGTCAGATGGCTCGTCGACGAAGTCGGACAGTGGCGAGCCGATGTTGCCCGCGGACGGAGCCGCAACGCCGGATGCCTCGAGCATCGCGGATGTCGCCTCGGTCACGGTGGTCTTCCCGTTGGTGCCGGTCACCGCCGCGATCGGTTTGGTCAGGTGACGCCATGCGAATTCGATCTCACTCCACACCGGGATTCCCCATTCGAGGGACTCCACGATCGGAAGCGAGCGCTCCGAGAACCCGGGGCTGGCCACCACGAAGTCGATCCCGGTGAGAAGCACCGGATCCCAGCCACCCGAGGCCAGGGCAAACCCTTGGTTCAAGGCGTCCGGTGAGTCGTCCTCGGCGTACATGGTCACTGACATCCCACGGTTGCGGGCAAGACGGGCGGCGGCCAGACCTGATATCCCGGCGCCGAGCACCAGGATCCGGTTCATAACAGGCCCTCGAGACGGAGAAAGTCGCCGTAGAAGAATCCGAGCCCCAGGGCGACGCCGATACCGGTGAGGATCCAGAACCGGATCACCACGGTGGTCTCCGGCCAGCCGCCGAGGTCGAAGTGATAGTGGAGAGGTGACATCCGGAAGATCCGCTTGCCGAAGATCCGGAACGAGGCCACCTGCAGGATCACCGACACCGTCTCGGCGACAAAGATCGCCCCGAGGACCACCAGGAGCAGGTTGGTGCTCGATAGAAGGGCGAGGGCTGCCAAAAGGCCGCCGATGGCCTGCGACCCGACGTCGCCCATGATGATCTTGGCCGGTGGGGCGTTCCACCAGAGAAACCCGAGGATCGCCCCGAACATGGCGGCCGAGATGATCGCAAGTTCGAGGGGATCGACGGATTCATACACCTGAGGGTTTCTGAACTGCCAGAAGCAAATGACCGTGTAGGAGGCGACCACCAGAGCCGAGGAGCCGCCGGCGAGACCATCCATCCCATCGGCCAGATTCACCCCGTTGGCGGCACCGGTGAGCATGATCAACACCCAGATCACGAAGAAGGCGCCGAGGTCGATCCCGAGCGGTTTGACGAACGAGATCTCGGTCACCACCCCGGCCATGGAAGCCCCCCAGGCGAAGAGGGCCGCAATCGCCAATTGACCGCCGAACTTCGCCGACTTGGACAGCCCCAGGCTCCGCTTGTTGGAGTATTTGGTCCAGTCGTCCAACAACCCGACCACGGCCATCCCGGTCAGTGCGAACACGGCCAACAACCCGCCGGCCCGCAGCGGTTGGAACTCGAACTGCAACGAGCCCGAGGACCCCACCAATCGGATGTGGGAGACGACGTAACCGATGATCGCCGCCGAGACGAAGACCACTCCCCCCATGGTCGGCGTCCCTTGTTTGTGCCCGTGCATGCCGGCGATCTCTTCTTGGATGAACTGGCCGATCTCACGGCGTCGGAAATAGCGGATTGCGTAAGGCGTCCCGAAGATGGACACCAAGAGACCCACGGCGGCCGCGATGAGCAGGGAGATCACTGTGACATGCTCCCCGAATCATTGCCCGGATCGGAGGACCTGAGCATCCGCTCGAGCACCTCGGCTGCAACCAACTTGTCGTCGAAGGGCAGAATCCGCTCCCCGATCTCCTGACCTGTCTCGTGTCCTTTGCCCAGGATGAGGACCACATCACCGGGTGACGCCGCCCGGATGGCGTGCTCGATGGCGCGGCGGCGATCCGCCTCCACCACGACGCCGGATCCTTCGATTCCCGACATGACGTCGCGGATGATGGCTTCGGGATCCTCGGACCTGGGGTTGTCACTGGTCAGAACCGAGAGGTCGGCCTCGACTGCGGCCCGCCCCATCAACGGGCGCTTCTCACGATCCCGGTCGCCACCGGCGCCGAAGACCGCGATCACCCGGCCCATCGCCAGGTCACGGGCTACCGAGATCGCCTGATGGATTCCCTCAGGCGTGTGGGCGTAGTCGACGACCACTCGAACCGGGAACGAGCCCGACACCAACTCGAAACGGCCGGGGACGGGACCGAGTTGACCCAATCCGGCGACAACCTGTTCAACCGACAAACCGAGCGCAAGACAACATCCGGCCGCGATCAGCGCGTTCTCCACATTGAAGGCTCCGATCAGGGGGGCGTCGACGCGATGACGATCCCCGGCAACGACCAGGTCGAAACCAGTGCCCTCGAACGAGGTGGTCACATTGTCTGCCCAGACGTCGCCTTCAGGACCGACTCGGAGCACCGGCATCCGGGCCACGGAGGCAATTCCCTCCCCCACCGGATCGGTCACATTGATCACCGCGGTGCCAACCTCGTAGTCCCGGAACAACCTCTCCTTGGCGGCCCGATACCGGTCCATGTCTCCGTGAAAGTCGAGATGGTCCTGGGAGAGATTGGTGAAAGCAGCAACCTCGAACTTGGTCGCCGAGACGCGGCCCAGTTCCAGTGCGTGGGACGAGATCTCGGCCGCGATCACGTCGGCTCCCAGATCCCGCATCTCGGCCAACAGACGCTGAAAATCCGTCGCCTCTGGGGTGGTCCGTTCCGAGACGAGGCCGTGCTCACCTACCCGGGTGTGCACCGTCCCGATGAGACCCGGAGTGCGCCCAGCGCTGGCGGTCATCGACTCGACGTAGTGAGTGACGGTGGTCTTGCCGTTGGTCCCGGTGACACCCACGACCGCCACGGTTGCGGAAGGATCACCGTGGACCGCGGCGGAGAGCGGGCCCATAACCTCCCGGGTGTCGACCACCTCGAGCTCGGAGACCCCGCTGCTCGTGAAATGATCCACGCAGACCGCGTCCGATCCGGCAGCCACCGCCCGCGCGATGAAGTCATGGCCGTCGAAATGTGATCCCCGCACCGCGACGTACATGGTGCCCTCGCCGGCGTGGCGCGAGTCGTGTGTGACATCGGTGACCATCACGTCGGGGTCGCCGTGCATCACCCCCCCGACCTCGATCGCCAGTTCTCCCAACTTCCTACCCCTGCCCGGCATCGGGGGTGACTCCCAAACGATGGAGGGCTTCTTCCATGACCTCGGCGAAAACAGGGGCGGCCGAGGCTCCGCCGGTGCGGTAGTCCCAGGATGGCGAGTCGACGAGAACGGCGACGACAACCTGCGGATTGTCGATCGGCGCCATCCCAACAAACGATGCCCTGGTGACCTCGGTGTAGCGGCCGTCCTCACCGAGGATGTTCGCCGTCCCGGTCTTCCCGCCAACCCGGTAGCCCTCGATCGTGGCGCCCTGGCCGGTGCCCTCGTCGACGACATTGGCGAGGAGGGTGCGCATCAAGACCGCCGTCTCCTGAGAGACGACCCTTCGGGTTTCATATCCCGCCACCTCGGTCTTGCCATCGACATCGGTTGTGGTCGACACGATGTGGGGAGTGGTCCACACCCCGTCGTTACCGATGGCCGCATATGCGGCGGCCATCTGCAGCGGGGTCACCGCCACCGAATAGCCGATTGCGGCCGAGGCCCAACAGGTCTCGCAGCCAGCGGCGAAGTTGAGGAGGCCAGGTGCCTCCACGGAGTAGTCGATGCCGGTCTTGGCGCCGAGGCCGAACGCCTCGATATAGGAGATGAGCCGTTGCTGGCCCAGTTTCTCGGCGACCAGGATCGAGCCCACATTTGACGACTGAGTGAAGATCTCGGCCACCGTCAGGTCAGATGTCTCATGCTGGTCGAAGTCCCGATAGCAGCCGTAGGTGTCGTCATCGGCTGAACGGCAGGCGTCTTCTCTGAGTTCCAGGACGTCGGCCACATTGGGGATCACCGTGGTGTCGTCGACCTCGCCCTCTTCGATCGCCGCCGCCACAGTGATCAACTTCTCGGTCGACCCCGGCTCGTAGAGGCCGCGCACGATGAAATTTGAAAATGCCAGACATGTGACCGGATCGGGGTCGTCGGCGCAGCGAGGATCGATGTTCTTCCGGGTGGTCGGGTCGAAGGCCGGCGCCCCGGTCATCGCCAGCACCTCCCCGGTTTCCACCGCCAACACCACTACCCAGCAGGACTTGGCGCCGGTGCGCTCCACGGCGCCCAGGCAGGCCTCCTGGGCCTGGTATTGCAGGGGGAGGTCGATCGTGGTGTTGAGATCGAATCCGGGCACTGCGGGCTCGATCTCGCTTATGCCCTGTGGGATCGGCCTTCCGTCGAGGTCACGCTCGAAGAGGGCATGGCCCTCCAACCCCCTCAACCCCTCGTCGTACACGTATTCCAGGCCTTCCTGGCCGTTTCCGTCGATGTCGACGAACCCTGTCACGTGACTCGCCACCTGGCCCGCCGGGTAGACGCGGCTGGGCTCGGGGAGGGAGTAGAGGCCTTTGATCTCCAGCCCCAGGACCTGCTCGGCCAGCTCCCCTTCGACCTGTCGTTTCAGATAGACGAAGTCACGGTCGGAGGTGAGCCGCTCGTAGAGGACGTTGGAGTCGACGCCGAGGACACCGCCCACCTGTTGGGCGACCCAGAGCGGGTCTTCGACCTGACCAGGCACTGCGTAGAGGCTTTGTGTTTCGACCGTCATTGCCAGCAGGTCACCATTGCGGTCGTAGATCCTCCCCCGCTGGGGGGCCAGCTCCCTGGACACGAGACGCTGGGAAAGCCCCTTGTCGGCCAGCTCGGCTGCTTGCACCACCTGGACCTGCACCAACCGGTAGGCCATGCCACCCCAAGCTGCAACCAGAAAGAGACCGATAACAGCGACTCGCACTTTGGCCGGATTCAGGCGCCGGGCTGCCTTGGAGGCGGCCACGACGTCAGATCCCCAGCCGGAACCCCGGTGGTTCGGAGTGTCCTACTCCGTCCATCGGCCCGGCTCCAGCGCTGTGTCGGGTCATCATTGCGTTGCTCCGTCTGGTTCCACAGCGGCCAGTGTTGGGCCAACCGGGGCGAGATCGACCAGGAGTTGGCTGGTGTTCGACGGGATCACCAGCCCGAGATCTTCGGCGAGAGGCGCGATCCGCGCCGGGTTCTCGAGGCGTGCGATCTCCACGCTGAGGCTCTGGTTGACCGCTGTCGCCTCATCGATCGAATTGGTCAACTCCGAGAGCTCGAACGCGGATCGGTCGAGAGAGGTGCGGGCGAATCCCAACCCGAGGAACGCAACCACTCCGATCAGGACCATGATCATCCAGGGCGCCAGAGAGGGCCTTCTGAGCCGCTTTCCTTGGAGCACCCGAAGCGGATCGGCCACAACGACGCGGCGAAGCGGTCTGGCGGTCATGCGGCCACTTTCTCGACCGCTCGGAGCACTGCCGAACGAGCCCGGTTGTTCTCAGCGATCTCTTCCGGTGTGGCTCGGATCGCCTTGCGGGTGAGGATTCTCAACTCGGCGGTGTTCCCACAGCCGCAGACAGGCATCTCCGGGGGGCATGTGCACCCGGTGGCTCCGCTCACGAAACGGCGTTTGACGATCCGGTCTTCGAGGGAGTGATAGGAAATGGCGACCACCCGGCCGCCGGGACGGATGATCTCCAGGGCCTGGTCGAGACCTCGTTTCACGGCCTCCAACTCGCCATTGACCGCGATCCGTATCGCCTGAAATGTGCGCCGGGCGGGATGGCCCACCCGGCGCCGGGCCGCAGGCATTGCCTCTGCGATGACGGTGGATAGCTGGCTGGTCGACTGAAAGGGGCGGGAAGCCACGATCGCCCGGGCGATCCGGCGGGCCAGTGGTTCCTCGCCGAAGCGGCGAATGATGTCAGTGAGGCGATCCTCGGGCCATTCGTTGACGACTTCCGCGGCGCTCTGCTCGGCGTCAGGACCCATCCGCATGTCGAGCGGACCGTCGTTGCGGTAGGAGAATCCCCGGCCCGGCTCGTCCAATTGGTGAGACGAAACGCCAAAATCGAAGAGGACGGCACTGATCTGGGAGGGGACTATCGAAGAGACCAGGGCCGACAGCTCGCTGAAGTTGCCTTGAATTGCGACGAGGCCCAGGTCCCTGGCGTTGGCCAGGGCGGCAGGGTCCCTGTCGATCCCAATCATTGTCACGTCATCTCCGAACTCGTCCAGCAAACGCCTGGCGTGGCCTCCGCCCCCGAAGGTGGCGTCCACCACCACCCCGGGAAGCACGGGTGCCATCAACCCGACGACTTCATCAGCCAGAACCGGCCGGTGGTAGTCCCGGCCATTTCTGTCCCTGTCCTGGCTCATGGTCAGCCCCCCGGGCGCTGGTACCAAAGGAAGCGGGCGGAGTCAGGGGCCTTCCAATTGGTTCCGGGGGGCTGACGATGGGCCAGCCAGTTCGATCGGTGTCGTTTCAGTCGTCCTCCTCCAGATAGCTCTCATCACCGGTTGCCCGGTCGGTGAGATAGCGGTCTCGATTCCACAACTCGACGTGGTCGAAGACTCCGACGACTGCAATCTCGGTGCTGCCCTCGAGAGCGGCGAACTCACGGAGATCTGGTTTGACGAGGAGCCGTCCCGACTTATCCAGGTCTTGGCGATCGGCGCCCCCGAACACGGTCCGCGAGAAGCGACGCCCACCCCGGTTCTGTGGCTTCTCCATCACCTCGGCGGCCTTTGCCTCGAAGTCGTCGACAGAAAAGATGACGAGCTGACCGTCCTGACCTTTGGCGACCACACACCCCTCCTCGAGATCACGACGGAATGTGGAGGGCAGGACCACCCGGCCCTTCCCGTCGAGACTGTGGAAGAACTCGCCAAGGAACACTTCTTCTCGTTTCCGTCCGTCCGCACCTGCTTGACCCCCTCATGGGTCGTGAGCGCCACTATGACCCACTTCCCCCCACTTGTCAACCTTTTCCCCCACATAGCGTGACCGGGTCCCCACAACCCGCGCGAATGAACCCCGAGACGGTGAGGGGTGAACGGTTA
>CAZSMJ010000002.1:38534-46067 GCA_964608055.1 uncultured Acidimicrobiaceae bacterium
GAACGGGCCTATGCCGCCCCGAGATAGGGGTGCCAGGCCGGATCGACCTGATAGCCGGTCGAGGCGTAGATCCAGGCGTACTGACGGGGAGGGCCCGGCTTGCTGTCGAGACGGAAACCCGCCTCCGCCGGCAGCCGATCGCCCTTCCTGATATTGCAGGGCCGGCAACAGGCGACGACGTTGTCCCAGGTGTGGTTGCCGCCCTTGGAGCGAGGCGTGATGTGGTCCAGGGACTCGGCCGGCCCCCCGCAGTATTGACACCGATGACCGTCTCGCCCGAAGACTGCCCTTCTGGTCACCGGGGCCGCCCGGCGATAAGGCACCTTCACATAGCGGTTGAGTCGAACCACGGACGGAACCTCGACCGAATCGCTCTCAGAGAGCCAAACCTCGTCCTTGCCGACGACGACACTTGCCTTTTGGTGCAGCACCAAGACGACCGCCCGGCGTGTGGTCACCACCGAGAGCGGCTCGTAACTCGCGTTGAGGACAAGAACCCTGGCCATACGGTCGCTTTATTGCGTCCGCGACGTTACCAAGCAGGGCTGGGCACGTTTGTGTCAATGACCTCTTGATCTTTGGAAATGACTCCGATCGCTTCCCCAACTGCGAGGGCCAGAGCCTGGGTCCAGCCGTCGGTGAGGTCGGCTGCTCCGGTTCTCTCGATGGGAGCATCGACGGCCACGACTTCGAGCATCTTGTCGTTGGTGACCGAGACCCGGCAGATCTCCACGGGAGCCCTGCCCAGGACCTGGCACCAGGCGTCGGCGAGCCCTTGGGCAATCACAGTTGGGTCGGGGGTCACTACGCGAAACGACCGGACCGTGTTCCCCACCACCTCGATCCTGGCTCCTCCGTTGATGGGAGTGATGCGAACGTCGACACCCAGCCTCCGATCCCCGGTCATGCGGCTCCGTCCGACTCGCAAGGTGGGATAGGCCTGCGAGCGCACGCCGTAGGCCACCAGCAGTGCTCGGACCCGCTCCAGGACTTCCATCTCATCGGCATCGGGCTCCAGACGGACATTGATCCCACCGGTCTCGGGATCGTCGAGGTCCAGGGACACCGCCGCCACGCCGGGGATGTCCTGAATCCGCCCCATCAACTTGGACTTCATGAGAGCTTTCTCATCATCCGCCGCCAGCCGAGATAGGCGGCGAGATCCTCGGGTGGGATGGATGAGGTGTCGTCGCCGTATGCGGTGTGAAGTCTCCAGGCGAGATAGTCGGGAGAAGGAGTCACGCCGCCGCGCGACCGCATGGCCACCGCAGTGCGCATGGCCTCCCAAAACAGGACAGGCCTACGTACCAGCGTCAGCAGGCCGCCAACTAGCCCCAGCCGTTGTCCCATCGAGCGATACCCTTTCCCCACCGGACACTCTAGCCCTTCAACTCGCCGCCGCCGGTAGAGTCTCGTCGAATAATCTCGACGCGGGAGCCTTCATTGACCGAGGTGACACCACAGCAGATAACGACTTTCAGCGAGCGGTTCGATCGAATAGCAACCAACGTCGAAAAGGTCATTCAGGGAAAGCGCGATGTCGTGGAACTGGTCCTCCTCGCCCTGGTTGCGGAAGGCCATGTCCTCGTCGAGGACGTCCCCGGAGTCGGCAAGACACAACTGGCGAAATCGGTGGCTCGTTCCATAGACAGCATCTTCAACCGGATCCAGTTCACCCCCGACCTGCTTCCCTCCGACGTGACTGGCGTATCGGTGTGGGATCGCAATCTGAACGAGTTCGAGTTCAAACCGGGGCCGATTTTTGCGAATTTGGTCGTGGGAGACGAAATCAATAGGGCCAGCCCCAAGACCCAATCTGCGTTGCTCGAGGCGATGGAGGAGCGCCAGGTGACGTCGGATGGCACCACCAGGGCGCTGCCGCTCCCCTTCATGGTGATGGCAACCCAGAACCCCCTCGAGCACGAAGGAACCTATCCCCTCCCCGAAGCTCAACTCGACCGGTTCATGATGAGGGTTGTGATCGGCTACCCGAGTCGCATCAAGGAGCTCGAGATTCTCGACACCCATGCCGTCCGCTCCACCTTTTTCGACCTGGAACCAGTGGTCTCCGTCGGCGAGGTGGACGAGATGGTCACCACCGCGCAGACGGTGGCGGTGTCGCCTTCGGTCAAGGCCTACATCATCGACCTGGTCGACGGGACCAGGAACCACTCCGACGTGCTGCTCGGGGCCTCACCGCGGGCCGCGCTGTTTCTGCAACGTCTGGGCCGGGCCATGGCCGCCTCCCAAGGTCGGGAGTACGTGACGCCTGACGACATCAAGACGCTCGCTCATCCGGTGCTGGAACACCGGATGGCGCTTCGACCTGAGGCCCAGATGCGTGGCGAAACTCTGACCGAGGTCCTCGACGAGATCATGACCAGACTCCGGGTGCCTGGAACCACGTCTCGGATCGCCACCTGATGCCAACGTTGCGAGGCTGGGCCTACTCCGGAGCCGGCCTCGCCCTGGTGGTCCTGTGGTACGCCCTTGGAGATGTCGAACTGCTCCTCGCGGCCCTGTTTCTCCTGGTCTCCCAGATCTTTGCCATCGCCCTGGTGCGCCTCCGGGACACCAATATCGCGGTGAACCGTCGCCTCGGCTCGGCCACGGTCCACGACGGTGACTCCACGACGGTCACCTTGCTCATCGAGAACCAGTCGCGACGGGCGATCGGGAACATCTCTATCGAGGACGACGTGAACCAACTCGGAGTGGCGACGTTCGAAGTCGCCAGACTGAGGAGGGGTGAGTCGACGACGGCCACATATCGGGTGACCTGTCGGCCGCGCGGCGTCTATCGAGTCGGCCCGACGATGGTGAGTGCCTCGGACCCGCTTGGCCTGGCCGAGACTCGGTTGCCCACCGGGCCTGTCGACCGGATCGTGGTCTATCCCGCACTCGAGGACCTGAGCGGGTTTCCCATCGTCAGGGGCCAGGATCCGGCGATGCAAGCTTCCCGGCCCGAGCACAGCCGGCGGGGCGGTGAGGACTTTTACACGCTCCGGGAGTACCAGCGGGGAGACGACCTGCGCCGGGTGCACTGGCCTTCGTCGGCCAAGACCGACGAACTGATGATCCGCCAGCTGGAGACCCCTTGGCAGTCGCGGGCCCTGGTACTGCTCGACGTGCGGGATGCGAGCTATGAGTCTCGAGACGCCTTCGAGAAGGCGGTCTCGGGAGCGGCAACGATCGTCACCCATCTCGTGGGCTCCGGCTTCGACGCCGATCTCTGGGCTGGCGACGCCGAACCGATCGACGCCTCACGGTACGGATCCGCCATGGAGCGCCTGGCACTGGTGCAGCCCGATCCGGCCATAGATATCCAGGCTGTCGCCACCAGGATCCGGCAAAAGGGCGGCGGCGGAGCACTGGTCATGATCACCGGCATCGCGGATCGATCGCTGCTCTCGGTTCAACAGCTTCTGTCCAGGGACTACCCGACCACCGTATTGATGTCGGTTTCCTCCTCTACCTCCCAGACGCTGGTTGGCTTCCACCGCTTCGGTGTGGCAACGGTGTCCATCGAGCCCGACGAGCAGTGGGCCCCGGCCTGGGTGACCACGATGAGAACAGCATGGACAACAGCCTCGGTCGGCTAGCAGGCCTCGCGGCCTTCGTGCTGATGCTGACCCGCATGGGGCGGCTGCTCGACACGAGCGAGCAGGCTCCGCAATGGCAATTGATCATGATCGCCGCCGCCTTGCTGGGAGGAGTCGTCTGGTGGCTTTTGGGCCAGGTCGTCAAGAATCGAAGGGTGGCCATCGCGGTTTTCGCCCTCCTCGCGATCGCTCTCTTCCTCCGAACCTCGGTGCCCCAGACCTTGATCGGGGGATTCGTCCCGTCTCTGGCGACGCCAGGCGAGTTGGTCGACGAGCTGGGCCAGGCACTGGACCTCATCAGATTCGGTGTCGCTCCGGTTTTCCCGACATCCGGCCTGATCGGCATCCTCGCCATCCTGATGTGGGTGATCGGTGGCCTCTACGTGTGGGGTGCGGCGCGCGGTCCGACCACGGCGATGGTGGTCCCCTCCCTGGTCCTATATCTCCAGTTCGCGGTCATGGACCGGGTGCGGGCCGGGCGGGGATGGATGGGCGCCTCGATCGCGGTGATCGCGCTGGCCATTGCCGCCGTCGCCCTCGAGCGACGCAGTGATGCCGGCCGGGTGAGGGACCTCGACGGAAGGCCGCTTCCGAGACGGGCTCGGGGTTGGGCAGTGACCGTGGCTCTCCTCGTCGCTGCCGGGTCCCTGTTCGCGACTCAGGGAGCGGCGGGCCTGGTGCCGCCGAACGGCAACCTTTCGTGGCGATTGGGCGGCGGCTACGGACCGGGGTTCGGAGGTGTGGCCTTCGACCGCCTGGCCGACCTCCAGCAACGGATCATCCGACGTTCCAATGCGGTGCTGTTTCAGGCCACGCTGAGTAGCGGGGCACCGCCCGCCCGTGAGGTCTATTGGAGGATGGAGAGCCTCGACGACTTCGACGGGAGAACCTGGCGCCCCTCGGCGGCGGTGGCAGACTTCTATACACCCGAGTCGGCAGGAGGGGATCCCGACCACGCGTATCGGGGCACCACGCAGGTCTTCAGCCAACGGATCCGGATCGGCCTCCTCCGCTCCCCTGTCTTGCCCACAGCCGGAATCGCCCAGTTTCTCCAGTCCGACTCGGTGAATATCTCGGGCTTCCAGACCACGCCCGACGGCTCGCTCCTCTATCAGGCCCAGCTCGGCGAGGGCGACGAGTACCAGGTTGAAGGTGTCTTTGCCGACATCGAAGCCGACCTCGGAGCGCTCGCCACGCTCCCCGACGGGTCGCTGAGCCCGCTGTTCGCCAATGCCGCCGAGGACGGGGCCTTCACCGCCGAGCCAGTGCCAAGCGGGGGCGACCTGGGCCGACCCGCGGACATCGAGAGATTCATCGAGCTCACCGAGGAAGTGCCGGAGGGAATCCTGCAATTGGCGCGACTGCAGGTGCGGGGCGCCACCACCGACTTCGAGCGGGCCTGGCTGCTCCAACATTGGTTCAGGGACAGCGGCGACTTCGACTACTCGACCGAGGTCTCGACAGGTCACGCCTTCCTCGACCTCGAGCAATGGTTGACCGACCCGTCGAGTCTGAACTATCGCACCGGCTACTGCGAGCAGTTCGCCGCCTCGATGGCGGTTCTGGGCAGGGCCGTTGGCATCCCCAGTCGTGTCGTCTGGGGCTTCACCCCCGGTAGCGTCCAGACCCAGGCCGATGGCACCGAGGTCATCGTCGTCCGCGACAACAACGCCCATGCCTGGGTAGAGATGTGGATGGATGGTTACGGCTGGGTCAAGTTCGACCCCACCCCTCGCGGCGACGGAACCTTGCCGGACAGTGTCACTGCCTCATTTGACCCTGGGGCCTATCTCCCGCCACCGGATCCAAACGCGGCGAACGTGACCCGACCTGGGTTCCTGGACGAGAGTGAGCTTCCCGGGCAATTCGATGAGGATGGCAACCCGATCAACCGGGGCGACTCCCTCGCCGACCTGGCATCCTGGTGGTGGTTTCTGCCGGCTCTGGCCGTACTGGCATCCGCGATTCCGGTCCTGAAAAGAGTCCGTCGCCGACGCCGGCTGCATCGCATCAAGGAGGGTGACATCACGGCAGTTTGGGATGAGATCGTCGATCGACTCGCCGATCTCGGACAGCCGATTCCTGAGCATCAAACACCGCTCGAATTCGCGACTGCGCGTGACCGGGTGCTGCTGCCCATCGCCAGGTCCTACACGGCCGCGGTCTACGGGGGCCGCAACGGAAGGGCAACGGCTGCTGATCTCAGCCATTTCGAACATTGGCTGAAACTCCGCTACGAAGGCCCGGAAAGAGCAAGGGCTGCCTTCAGCCTGCGATCGTTGATCGACCGCGAACCCTGAGCTACCGGTTTGCCGCCTTCTGCTCGTCGACGACGTCGTCCTCGACCCGACGCAACATGTCGAGAAAGCGATTCCGGTCCAACTCGAAGCGAGTGACGTCTTCTTCCACCTCGCGAGCGATCTCGTCGATGGCGACGAAGAACGCCAGCTGGCCCTGGCGTAGGGCGTCCATCAACTCGCCTTCGTCAGATCCCACGTGGAAGATGGTCTGACCGTCTGTGACCAGCTTGATGTCAGCGAGATGATCCTCCATCTCACCCTCACGACGGAGGTAGTCCCATGCCCGGCGCACCCGCTGCAGTGACATCCCGTTGTCGAGGAGACTCCGAACCACCCGAAGTGCGACGAGGTCGCGGAATGAATAGAGACGCCTGACCCCAGGTCTCCCCCCGGTGCGTTGTACCGAAGGACTTACCAATCCGACACGATCCCAATAACGAAGCTGATGATGCGTGCAATTAGTGAGCCGGCATGACTGCTCGGCTGTGAATGACTGCTCCACTCGTCCCTTCCTACAACTATGCGACGACCCTGATGGTGGGGTCGGGTCCTCCTCCTTGGGGGCGTTCCCACCCTCCTTGGGAGGCCGCCGGGGGCCGGAACATTAGCCGCTTGCGATCGGGCGCGGGGTGACGAGTCGAGGGTGGAGAGAGATCAGTCGTCGTCGTCGGGCTCGGCCTCGGTGACCTGCCACCCGCGAGCGCGGATCCCGGTCACGAGGGCGGTCGCCGAAACCACCAGGAGGGCAAACCCCAAGATGGCGATGAGGGTGTCAGTCGTGAAGAAGCCGATCACTATGGCCAGCCCGGCAATCACTCCGAGCACGGCGAGACGGACCCCGATGCGTGATGGCCGGCTGATGTTGCGCACAGCCCGAGCCAACTCGGGGTCTTCTTCGTAGAACTGGCGCTCGATCTCCGCCAGGATCTTTTGTTCGTGATCGTCGAGGGGCATCGCTACTCGTTCCTCAAGCTAGATCCAAGCCCGGATGAAACAATACACGTGACCTTAAGACAGTTTCATTGCTCCGTTCGCCTCGGAACGGTTCCAGGACGCAGCAGACGTGCAGGCTCGACCGCATGATCGCCAAAACGGTCCCGAACCCCCGACGCCGCGTTGGCCAACCGATCCCAGTCCTCGACAGCCTCGAGAGTCAACTGCCTCGGTTGGTTCCCGTCCTCGAGGGTCGAGCCCCCCAACCCCAACAAACGGACCGGTCTGTCGAGGTCGACCTGCTCGAGGAGCCCGAGACCAACCCGGTATAGATCACGGGCACTGTCCAGGGCTCCCTCGCCGGTGAGACTGCGGGTGATGGTCGTGAAGTCCTCATAACGCACCTTGACGGTGATGGTCCTCGCCGCGAGTCCGCTTCGCCGGAGCCGGCTCGCGAGTCGTTGCGCGTGCGCCAGGAGCGCAGTCTCGACGAGATCACGGCTTTCGAGGTCGACCTCGTAGGTCTCCTCCACCGAGACCGACTTCGCTTCGAGATCGGGCTCCACGACCCGGTCGTCGATACCTCGGGCTAGGGCAAGTAGATGGCGCCCGTTGGCGGGCCCCAGAGCCGAGGTCACCGCAGTTTCGGGGAGCTCGGCGAGGTCGCCAACCGTCTCTACTCCCAATCGCCGCAAACC
>CAZSMJ010000003.1:0-44720 GCA_964608055.1 uncultured Acidimicrobiaceae bacterium
CATGTGGCCGAGCGCCTTCGCTCTGACGAAGTTGACCGCCACCGACGAGAAGAGGATCGGCGCGCTCGTGAAGAAAGCGGTGAGCTGAGGACTGAGTGGGGCGGTGGCCCCTAGGTTTGGATGAGTTCGAGGAGTCGGGGCCGTCGGGCGCTCAACGCACCCCGGGCAGGTCTCGCATTCGGGGATGTCGGGTGTCGGGGACCGGCTGGATCCTCATCCTGGCATCGACCACGACCACACCCTCACCGGGGGGCAGGACCTTTACGGGGTTGAGATCCATCTCGACCAGTTCAGGGGCAACGCTGATCAGACCTGACACCCTCAACAATGCTCGCTCCAATTCCGCCACATCGCCCTCAGGCGTGTTGCGATAGCCCTGGAGGAGTCGAAAGCCCTTGGTCTCCCTGATCATCTCCGATGCATCGACGTCGGTAAGGGGGTGGATCCGGAACACCACATCTTGCAGGAGCTCGACGTAGACCCCACCGAGACCGAAGCCGACGAGAGGGCCAAAGTTTGGATCCTGGGTCATACCCACCAAGACCTCGTGACCCCCTTCCACGAACTCCTGGACCAAGACCCCGTCCGCGTCGAAGACCACTTTGGTGACGGCTTCGTACGCGGCCCTCATTTCGGCCTCACCCTCGACTCCGAGCATGACACCCCCGACGTCCGATTTGTGGAGGGCCGTCTCCGAGATGACCTTGACCACCACCCGGCCCCCGATGGCGGCGGCGGCAGCCACGGCTTCCTCCGGGGAATGGGCGACCGCCGCTTTCGGAACCCGGAGACCGGCCGCTTTGAGAACCGCATCGACCTGCTCGGGCTCCATCCATCCACCGGTTGCGGAGACCTTCTCCACTGCGGAGTCGATGATCACCCTGATCGCGATTTCGGCTTCGAGTTCCAGGCGAACCTCCAGCCCAGGATCGCGGATACGCCACACCCCGTGCCCCACCGCTCTGGATAGGGCGAGAGCTGCAGCCTCGGGAAACATGTAGGTCGGGATGGCGCGCCGCCCCTCGCCACCGGCCAGATAGCGGGCAGTGTCCCCGCTGTGCATGAACACCGACAGGAGGGCGACGTCGCCGTTGTAGCGCTCCTGACACCGACTGAGGGCCGCGGCCACACCCTGGGCACCTTCGGTAGAAGTCGGGACATAGATCACCATTACAGAGTCGACCTCACCCGACTCCAGGAGCAGTGAGACGGCGTGGTCGAATTCGGTCGGTCCTCCGGAGGCGATGAGGTCGATCGGGTTACGGGTCGAGGCCTCTTCCGGAAGTTGGGTTGCGATTGCAGCCCGGAGCTCGGTGGACAACTCGGGCAAACTGAGGCCATTCGACTCGAGGGCGTCTGCGGCCAGGATGCCGGGGCCGCCGGCGTTGGTGACGATTCCAACCCGGCTCCCGATCGGGATCGGCTGGTTGGCGAGGAGGTTGGCGGTGGAGAACAGCTCTTCGATGGTGTCGACCCGAATCACCCCCGCCTGCCGGAACAGGGCCTGTACCGCCACGTCCGACGATGCCAGGGCTCCGGTGTGCGATGAGGCAGCCCTGCTCCCTGAGGAGCTTCTCCCCGACTTGACGGCGATGATCGGTTTGCGACGGCCGATCCGGCGGGCGATTCGGGAGAACCGCTTCGGGTTGCCGAAGGACTCGAGATACAGGGTGATGACGTCGGTCTGAGGGTCGTCCTCCCAGGCCAGCAACAAGTCGTTGCCGCTGACATCCGCCTTGTTCCCCACCGAGACGAATTGCGAGATCCCGATGTTGCTTCGAGTGGCGAAATCGAGAATGGCAATCCCCAACGCACCGGACTGGCTCGACATCGCCACGTTACCGGCCGGGGGGTAAACCGGGGCAAATGTCCCGTTGAGTTGGACGGATGGAGCGGTGTTGAGCAGACCCATGCAATTCGGCCCCACCATCCTCATCCCCGAGTCACGGACGATTTCGAGCAATTCGTGTTCCAGGCTCGCTCCCTCCGGGCCGACCTCGGAGAAGCCGGCGGAGATGACGACGATTCCCCTCACCTTCGCTTCCGCGCACTCGCGGGCCACGTCGATCACGAATCGCTGGGGTACGACGATGTAGGCGAGATCGACCTCATCGGGGACATCGAGGATGGTCGGGTAGGCGCGCACCGAGTTGATGACCTTGGCCTTGGGGTTGACCGGGTAGAGCGGGCCGGTGAACCCGGTGGAGAGGATGTTATGGAACAGCTTGCCCCCAATCGAAGTGGGGTCACTCGAGGCCCCGATCACCGCCACCGACCTGGGAAACAACAACGGCAACAAGGAGGCGGCCACCGCTCGCTTCTCGCGCTCCGCCTCTGCCTCGAGCATTCCCTCGCTCTCTCCGACCGGGAAATCGACCGTGAACACCCCTTCGTCGAGAGTCCGGGTCATCTCGTAGCCCGAATTGCGAAACAAACGCATCATCTGGCGGTTCTCGGGGAGCACGTAGGCGTGGAAGCGCTCGATCCCATGCGAACGGGCATGGTTGGTCAACAACTGGAGGAGTTGGGTGCCGATGCCCCGGCCCTGATGCTTGTCGGCCACCGCGAATGCCACCTCGGCCGTAGTTGAGTCGCGGCCCTCACGGTCATAGCGGGCCACGGCGATCATTTTCCCCCCGAGCAGGGCGATGAGCGCCATCCGGTCGGAATAGTCGACCTGGGTGAAGAACTCGACCTCCTTCGCCTCGAGCGTCTCCTTGATGCGAAAGAACCTGAAGTATCTCGATTCGGGGCCAAGAGTCTCGAAGAACTCACGGATCAGCCCCGCGTCCTCCGGCTTGATCGGGCGCACCCTGGCCCCGCCGCCGTCGCGGAGCGTGATGTCCAGCTCGTATTCGAATGGGTATTCGGCCATTGGAAGTCCGGGGGAGACGCTAACCGAGCGGTAGCAGGCTCCGGCCACGTCCCGCTACTCGACGGGATGTCGGATTACACTTTTTTCACGGGGTTGAATCTGTGTGTGGGAAGGTGGTGCGTCTTGGAGATAGATCCGGCCTCGTTCATCGTGGGGCCCGGGCCCGGTTCCTCTCCCCTCCCCCACCCACCGGCCCGGGTCCCACGACCTTTCTGACGGACCCAACCCACGTAGAATCGGCGATCCGATATGGACCCCGTCGGCTTGTTTCTCTCGATGCGCTGGATTGCGACCGTGCTCGCGGTTCTGCTTGTCCTGCACCTGCTCGGGGTGTGGATGGAGCGCCGAGGATGGATCTACTACCGAAAGCCGGGGCGACGCCACGGCTACGGAGCAGCGATTTCCAACGCGATGGCCGAGTTCGACGCGGTGCTCAATCCCGCATCGGAACATCGGGTCGTCGAAGAACGTCACCTGGATGCCATGCGATCCGTGGTTGACATCTCCGACCTAGACGATGAGGTCCCGGAACCGAGTCGAGATCACGTCCCAGACAGTTGAGTTAGCTGCGGCGACCACGCCGCACTCCTCCGCGGTGAAGCGAGCCGCCACCCTCCTGTTTGCCATTTTGCTCCTGGCCGGGTGCTTGCCAAGAGCGCCGGATGCCAGAGTCCTCTTCATCGGCAATAGCTACACCTTCTACAACGACCTCCCGCACATGGTCTCCGACCTGGCCAATTCGGTAGACATACGACTCGAGGTCGAGGCGGTGACCGAAGGCGGAGCCTGGTTGCGAGACCATCTCCGAGCCGGCACGGCCGGAGAACGAATCAGGTCCGGGGACTTCGACTATGTCGTGATCCAGGAGCAATCGGCCGTCCCCTCGGACAACAACCTGGCACGCGAGCAGATGTTCCCGCCCGCGATTGCATTTGCATCTGATGCCGCAGGCTCCGGGGCCACGTTCGTGCTCTTCGAGACCTGGGGACACCTCTCGGGTTTCGCCGACACCGGTCACTCGACCTACCAGTCGATGCAGACCGCGATCAACTCGACCTATCACGAGCTTGCTGACCTTCTTGGCAAACCGCTGGCTCCGGTCGGGGAAGCGTGGCAAATCTCACTCACCTCCGCCCGCGGGATTCGACTGCATGACGTGGACAACTCCCATCCGACTTTGGAAGGCTCGTACCTGGCGGCTCTCGTCATCACCGCAACAATCACCGGTGAGTCCCCCGATGACATGAGCTCCGATCTCGGGGTGCCCACCGCGGTGGCGAACCTGCTGCGCCAGTACGCAACGATGGCATTGGCCGAATGACGCTCCGTGGGTGCCCGGGGTGGGATTTGAACCCACACGAGCCGATTCGGCTCAAGGGGGTTTAAGCCCCTCGCGTCTGCATTCCGCCACCCGGGCTCGGGTGAATGGTCAGGGTAAAGCCAAGAGTGTCATCGCGACACCATCGAGAGTGTCATGCTCGGAGACCACTGCCTTGTCCGCCCCCAACGCGTCCATGACCCCCTCGGCGACCAGGATGCCACCCAGGATGACCGGAGCCCGCTTCGGGTCCAAACCCGGGAGATCCGCCGTTTCTTCGATGGTGAGCAGCGCCATAATGTCCACGATCCTCCCCACCTCGGCCCTGGTCACCTCGCGGCCGTGAATAGGAGTGCCCTGAGGCAGGGCGCGGGCCACCGAGGCCAGGCTGGTCCAGGTTCCGGCGACCCCGATCAACAAGTCGTGCTCGATGGTCGATACGGCTGCGAACTCTTGCCCGATGGTGGCGCGAGCGATGGCGACCTGCTCGCGGGACGCCGGTCGGTCTGGAATGGCCCGTTCGGTGATCCGCACCGAGCCGATGTCGATGGAGACTGCGCTCACTTCGGTCACGAACTCGGTGCTCCCACCCCCGATATCGGAGACGACCACCGCTCCCAGGCCCTCGAAGGCACGGACCGCACCCTGGTATGCGAAACGGGCTTCCTCCTCACCTGAGATCAGGGTGGGGCGGACCTCGATCATCTCCTCGACCCGATCGAAGAACGCCTCACGGTTGGCGGCGTCCCTGGAGGCCGAAGTGGCGATAGCCATGCGCTTGGGGGCACCAGCCTCCTCCAACAGCCGGCCATATCGGTTCAGGACGACCAACGTCTCCACCATCCGGGCCTCTGAGAGGACCCCGGTGCTGTCAACCCCGCTCCCCAGACCGGTGACCGCCTCCAAACGCTGGATGTCGCGGGTCCCGTCCGTTATCAGCAGCCGGATCGAGTTGGTTCCGATGTCGACCACACCGACGATCATGGGTTGCTCACCCATGACGGGTTGATCTCGTTGTCGACGACACATCGCACCTGGCAATCGAGGGGCTCGATCCAGGAGCCGACCAACTCTCCGACCGGGTTGTCAGCGCCCGATCGGGTGTGGGCATAGTGCGCATGCAGGCATTTCACCCCCATCGTGCTCCCGCCCACCCCTCCGGAGGGAGTGGGTGACGCCCCATCCGGGACCAAGGCGTCACGTTTGGTGGCATAGGAGTCATGCGCAGCATCGAGTCTCCGGCCGAACTCGGGATCGACCAATGCCTTCTGCTCCATACGCTTCACCCCGCCGGCGCCCTCGAGACGACCGATCCGGGTCGTCGCCAAAGGGCAGGTCAGCCAGTAGAGGGTGGGGAATGGAGTGCCGTCGTCGAGGATGGGGGGCACCTCAACCACCACGGGAAGATCGAGGTGACATCGGGAGACCGTCTTCGAGTCGGCGCGAAGCGGTCGACCTATCTGGGCCTCGATGACCCCGCGGTCATCCAATCCATTCACCCCGTGGAATTGAGATCGTCCCCGGTTATGAAATCCCAGACACGATCGACCCAGGTCTTGTCCGGCAGCTCAGGGAGCTCGGACTCGGCCGGCCGTGCTTTCTGTGCCCCCGGCGGGTCCAAGACGACGTAGGCGAGCTCGCCCTCACGAACGTAGCCCAGTTTGTCGCGTGCCAGCCGTTCGATCTCCTCGGGCGTGTTCAGAGCAGCTACGTCGGCGGCCAGCACCTCGTTCTCGACCTCGAGCGTTGCGAGTTGTTCCCGCGCCGTCTCCACCTGGCGCCGGGAATCGAGGATCTGTCGATAGGGCACCACCTGGGTGAGAAAGGCGGCGCCCATCAGGATGAACAGGAGCGTCACCAAAGCCACCCCGGAACGGCTGCGCATCCTCACCGGGACCTTCGGAAGGTCGTCCAACCCGCGAATCTGGCCTCGACTCCAAGACCCTCCTCGATCCGCAAGAGCTGGTTGTACTTGGCGGTCCGCTCCCCCCGCGCCGGTGCCCCCGACTTGATCTGGCCGGCATTGGTGGCCACTGCGAGGTGGGCGATGTAGCTGTCCTCGGTCTCACCGGACCGATGGCTCACCATCATCCCGTAGGACGCATTCTTCGCCGTTCCCATCGTGTGCAGCGTCTCCGAGACCGAGCCGATCTGATTCACCTTGATCAGGATGGCGTTCGCCGCGCCCTCTGCGATGCCTTTCCGCAAGAACTCCTCGTTGGTGACGAACAGGTCGTCGCCAACGAGCTGAACCCGGCGGCCGATCTGCTTGGTCAATTCCTTCCAGCCCTCCCAGTCGTCTTCGGCCATGCCGTCCTCGACCGAGACCAGCGGATAGCGCTCCACGAGATCGACGAGGTAGGCGACCATCTCGGCGGAGGAGAGGTTGCGACCGTCGAGCTCGTAACGGCCGGAGCGGTGGATCTCGGTGGCGGCCACGTCGAGGGCGAGTGCGATCTCGTCACCCAGCTTGTAACCGGCAACGTCGATCGCCTCCACCAGGAGCTCCAATGCCGACTCGTTGGTGGGCAGATCGGGAGCGAACCCGCCTTCGTCACCGACGTTGGTGCCCAGACCCCGGCCCCCGATGACCCGCTTCAGGGCTTGATAGACCTCCGCCCCCGCCCGCAGGGCCTCAGAGAACGAAGGTAGGCCGCCGGGGACGACCATGAACTCCTGGATGTCCACTGAGTTGGCGGCGTGGGCCCCGCCGTTGAGGACGTTGAGACAGGGAACCGGAAGTGTTCTCGCCGCCGGACCGCCCAGATATCGATAGAGAGGCAGGCCGAGGGTGTCGGCTGCCGCCCGCGACACCGCCATCGAAATGGCGAGGATGGAGTTGGCGCCCAGATTCGCCTTGTTCGGAGTGGCATCGAGGTCGAGCATCACCTGGTCGATTTGCTCCTGACGGGTGGCGTCGGCGCCGATCAGGGCGGGGGCAAGGACTTCGCGGATGTTGGCGACGGCCCGGGTGACCCCCTTGCCACCCCAGCGGTCACCGCCGTCACGCAGCTCGACCGCTTCCATGGCCCCGGTCGAGGCGCCGGAGGGAACGATGGCTCTCCCGAAGCCACCGCCAGTTGTGAAGACCTCTGCCTCCACGGTGGGATTACCGCGGGAGTCGAGGACCTGGCGTGCGTGTATCCGCTCGATGGTGGTCTTGCTCATGGGTGCCTGGGAGGACGGGGGCCGCGGCGCCAAGCTACCACCGACCTGGTTTTGTTCTGGTGACCCCGGACAATCAGCCCTTTTCCTTGGCCCGATCCCATCGCTGGTTGAGACCTTCGAGATCGAGACCGTCCAGTGGTCCCTCGGACTCCATACGGCGGAATCTGGCCTCGAAGCGATCGGTCGCCTGACCGAGGGCGATCTCAGGGTCGAGCCCGAGGTGGCGGGCCAGGTTGACCACCGAGAACAGCACATCACCGAGCTCTTCCCGGGCATGAGCCGGGTCGGTCAAGACCGCCTCCAACTCCCCCAATTCCTCACGAACCCTGGGGAGCACCTGGGCGGCTTCCTCCCAGTCGAACCCGACCTTGGCGGCCCGGTTCTGGATCTTGGAGGCCCGGTGTAGGGCGGGGACCCCCGACGGCACGCCGTCGAGAGCGGACTCTGTGGCCGAGCCCCGCTCGGTCTCCTTGATCCGGTCCCAGTTGGACTTGACCTCCTGGGCCGATTCCACCTCGACCTCGCCGAAAACATGGGGATGACGACGAACCAGCTTCTGACGCATCACCTCAGCGACGTCGTCGATATCGAAGGCACCGGCCTGACGGGCGATGACCGCGTGGAACAGGACTTGAAGGAGGACGTCTCCCAACTCGTCCTCGACCTGGGTGTATGCGACCCAGTCAGGCTCGCCATCCGGAAGCCGCCCCACTGCCTCGATCAACTCGTACGACTCCTCGACGAGGTTCTTCATCAAGGTCTGATGAGTCTGCTCCCGATCCCAGGGGCACTCCTCCCGGAGCCGCATCATCGTGTGCACCGCTCCGATCAGCCCACCTGGCTCGGCATCGATGAACATCGAGGTCCGGAATCCGGCCAGAGCTGAGTCGACCTCGGAAGGAGTCGTCTCGGACTCCACAGCGTCACCCGAGCCCAGGCCGGCGAACACCCGGACACGAGTGCCTTCGGGCATTACCCGATCCAGCCGGGCCGCCGCCTCGGCCAGGATCTCAGGGCGGTCGAGGTGGGCGATGATGGTGGGCTTGTCCAACACCAGGGGCTCGGGGAGCTGGTGGCCATTGAGAATTTGCAAACCACGATCCAGCGGGTCGTAGCCGACTTCGGCCAGGATCGCATCCACAAAGGACTCGGCTGGGATCAGCTCGATCTCAGTGCCCGACTCGATGAGGCGCCGAACCGCGAACTCGCCCACCATCGGGCTGCCCGGGACCGCATAAACGACGGATGCCTTGCCAGCCGCCGTCAACACTCGTTGCGCGATCGCCTCATAGACATCCTCGATGAGCTCGGCCGACTCGTAGAGGTCGTCGCAAAAAGTCACCGTTCGAACCTGGGCGAGTTGCTCGGCCGCAGGGTGATGGCGGGTGCGCACGATCAGCTCACGCCCGGAGTCCAGGAGGATGTCGCGAACCGGGACCGGGATCCGGTCGAGATCGCCGGGACCGAGACCGGTGATAACGATCACTCGGCGGGTGGTACCACCTCGGGTGTTGGCTCTGACTGCCAGGTGCCGAACTTCTCGTTCACCTCGACATCAGCCGCTGCGGCCGTCGAGAGGAACCAGTCCTGAGAGGCTTGCTGTGCAGCCTGTGAGCCGAGGCTGGTGATGGCCTCCTCCTCTGTTGGAAGCTCGTCCTCACGCAGCAGGATCACATGGAACCCAAACTCGGACTGCACCGGAGCTGTTGGCACCCCGACCTCGGCGCTCGAAATGGCCTCGGAGAACTCGGGCACATACTGCGCCGGGTCGGCGCATCCGAGGTCTCCCCCCGAAGCAGCGCTCCCGTCGATCGAGACTTCCGTAGCGACCTCGGCGAACTGTTCGCCGGCCCCGAGCCTGGCCACCACGTCCTGAGCTTCTGCCTCGGTCTCCACCAGGATGTGTGATCCGCACACCATCAACGCTGCCTCTTCGAAGAAGGCATCGATCTCCTCCTGGGTGGGTTCAGTGGCGCTTCCCTGCATTTCCTCGAGGATTGCAGCCTCGATCAATGATTGATGCGCAACCTGCCGCAGAAGCTGCTCGGTCACTTCGTTCGTTTCGAGGAAGTCCTCCCGGGTCTGGCCCTCTGTCAACTCGGCGGCGACGATCTCATCCGCCTCTGTTGCAATCTCCTCCTCGGTGAAGCTGATCCCGAAATCTGCATCCGCCTGGCGGGCGAAGATGTTGAGGACGATGTTGAAGGTGAGGAAGTTGGCAAACTCCTCCTTGGCAATTGCCGCGTCGTCGGCCTTGTTGACGAGGGCCTCGACGTCGCCAACGGTCACTTCGACACCGTCGACAGTCGCCGCCATTTCGCTGCTGCCCCCGCACGCCGCCAAGACCAGGGCGCACAAGACCAGAACGGATGAGAGTTTCTTCAAGAGAGATCCTTTGAGGAGTGGATGAAAAGAGCCTTCGGGATGGTAGAGGTTTCACGTCCCTAGAGGCACCCCACGATTGACTACGAATCCCCCTCCGGCCACATTTGGGCGATGAACTTGGAAAGGCCCGGCACGAGGGGCGTCGGCGACGGGATGAACACGATCCCCTCCGAGGCGCGGAGCACCGCTCGGGGCTGAAGACGCTTGAGCCGGACTTCCTGGGAGGGTTTGAGATCCACCGGGCCCATCCGGATCTCATGGCGGAGCTTGACCATCTCCTCCAGCCCGACTCTCAGGGCGTCCGCCCGCAACCGCGCCAGCTCAACCAGGGCCAAAGCGGCGGGAGGAAGCGGACCGAACCGATCCTCCCATTCAACTGCGACGTCGTCCACCTCCGGGTGGGTAGAGGTGCCCGCCAGGCGTCGATAGGCCTCGAGACGAAGCTCTTGTTCGGGGATATAGACATCCGGCAGATGGGCATCGACCGGGAGATCGATTCGAACCTCGGATGGTGGCTCGACCGGGAGCGATCTCCCTTCCAACTCCGAAACGGCGTCAGCCACCAATTCGGCGTACAACTCGAACCCCACCGCCGCGATGTGCCCGCTCTGGACTTCGCCGAGAATCGACCCCGCCCCCCTGATCTCCAGGTCCCTCAGGGCCAGCTGGAACCCGGATCCCAGTTCGGTCGCCTCCCCGATTGCCTCGAGACGACGGTGAGCCTCCTCGGTGAGGCTGCGATCACGTGGATGGAACAGATAGGCGTACGCCCGCTGGCTGGAGCGCCCCACCCGGCCCCGAAGCTGGTAGAGCTGTGCCAGGCCCAGGAGGTCGGAGCGCTCGACGATGAGTGTGTTCACCTGGGGAAGGTCGAGACCCGATTCGATGATGGTGGTCGCCACCATGACGTCGTATTCGCGATTCCAGAAGTCGATCATCACCTGTTCGAGCTGCCCCTCCGACATCTGGCCGTGAGCCACTACGTAGCGGGCATCAGGGACCAACTCACGGAGATGTGCCACTGCTCGCTCGATCGACTGCACCCGGTTGTGCACATAGAACACCTGTCCCTCGCGGAGCAGCTCGCGTCGGATCGCAGCCGACACCGCTTGGTCGTCGGTTGGGCCGACATAGGTGAGAATCGGGTGACGATCCTCGGGCGCGGTTCTGATATGGGAGACGTCGCGGATCCCGGTCAGGGCCATCTCCAGGGTCCGTGGGATCGGGGTTGCGGTGAGGGTGAGGACGTCGACGCCGACTTTCAACTCCTTGAGGGCGTCCTTGGCGGTCACCCCGAAGCGTTGCTCCTCGTCGATCACGAGCAGCCCCAGTTCCTTGAACCGGATGTCCTCGGAAAGGAGGCGATGAGTTCCGATCACCACGTCGACCTCACCCGTGGCAAGCGCGGCCACCACGCGGTCTTGTTGCCTCGGGGTCAAGAAGCGGGAAAGGGCTTCGACCCGCACCGGGTAGGAGGCAAACCGCTCCGAGAAGGTCTGATGGTGCTGTTGCACCAGCAGGGTTGTGGGGCACAGCACCGCAACCTGTTTGCCCGATTCGATCGCCTTGAAGGTGGCACGGATCGCAATCTCGGTCTTGCCGAAGCCGACATCACCAAAGACCAGACGGTCCATTGGCTTGTCGTCCTGCATGTCGGCCTTGACCTCGACAATGGCTCGGAGTTGATCGGGTGTCTCCTCGAAGGGGAACGCTCCCTCCATCTCGGTCTGCCATGGGGAGTCCGGGGCATAGGCATGGCCCACTGCGGCAGCTCGCAGGCGATGGAGCTCGACGACGCGCTGAGCCACCGCGGCCACAGCCTTGCGAACCCGGGCCTTCTGGTCTGACCAGTCCTTGCCCCCCATTCGCGACACCCTGGGTGTCTCGCCGCCCGTGTATCTGGTGACAGCAGCCAACTGATCGACGGGCACATAGAGACGGTCGGCGCCGGCATAGGCGATGATCAGGTAGTCGCGCTCCACCCCGACCATGGTCCTCGACACCAGGCCCTCGAACCGCCCGATCCCGTGTTGGTGATGGACCACATAGTCACCCTCGGCCAGGTCGCGGTACTGGTGGGTGAGCGCGGCCCGACTCCGGCCCGCCCTGCGATGGGCCCGGCGGCGGCCGGCGATCTCCTGCTCCCCGAGGACCGCCACCCCAAGTCCAGGCGCCACGAATCCACGATGGATCCCAACAGGCACGATCGCCGCCCTCGGGTTCAGGAGCGAGTCGACGCGATCGAGGGCCAACCCATTCTCGGCCAAAGCCTTGGCCACCCGGTCGGCGGCGGCCGCTCCGTCCATCGCCACCACGGTTGTGATCCCCCGCTCCAACAGTCGGGCCAGTCCCCGGGACACCGCCTCGGGATCGCCGGGCGTCGCGTCGAGACCGCGCACCTCCAACACCGGGTCGGATGGGCCCGTGGGCGCCGCCGGGACCCGGAGATGGGACCGGTCGCTGAGTCTTTCCTCGAGGTCGAGGAACAGGGCAGGGTGGGCTCCGGCAGAGGGAGCCTGCTCGCCCCAGGTGGGAGCGAGTGCCTTCGCGAGCTCGGTTTCCTCCTTGATCAGTTCTCGTGCTCTGTCGAGCGCTCGCGCGGGCTCGATGACTAGGAGCCGGGTCTCGACTGGTGCGGCATCGATCAAAGACACGGGATCGGCGAGCCAGGGCAGCCACGACTCGATGCCGGGGAACAGCTGACCCTGGATGATGCGGTCCCATGTCGACGCCGCCCATTGCTCGGTGGCGATGAGCTCAGAGGCGCGTTCGACCAGGGCGTCCCCGGGTCGAACTTCCCGGGCGGGGTAGGCAATGAGCCGATCCACCGAATCCTCGGAGCGCTGAGTGGCCACGGAGATAACCCGGATGTCTTCGACGGTGTCACCAAAGAAATCGAGGCGAACCGGCTCCTCGTCCTGGGCGGGGAACACGTCGACGATCCCGCCCCGGACCGCGAACTCACCTCTCCCCTCGACCCGATCGGTCCTCGAATAGCCCAGATCGGCCAGTGTTCGCACCAGGTCGTCGAGGGCGACCTCGTCGTCTCGGGCCAGGATCAGAGGCTCAGGGCTCGATGGGCTAAGGCGCTGAATTGCACTGCGAATGCTGGCCACGACCACCGCAGGGCCACCACCGTTGGCAAGACGGTGTCGGGCCGCCGCCCGACGGGCCATGGTCGCGATATTGGGTGAGACGTGCTCGAACGGCAGGGTCTCCCAAGCCGGAGCCAGCGTGACGTCTTCGAGAAACAGAGCAATGTCATCCGCCAGCTCCTCGGCATCACGCTCCCCAGGCACAACCACCAGCAGCATCTCGCCGAGTTGGTCGGCAAGCCCGGCGATAGCGAAGGCTCTCCCCCCTGCAGACACCGCCCAAGAACCCCCCAGTTCAGGGAGGGACGCGGAGCGCCAAGCGGAGAGAAGGGGTGCGAGCGGTGCTGGCATCGAACCGGTCGATGCTACCGCTGGGTCTGGAGTAGGCCCTCGGAGCGGAACCAGTCGATCGTGCGTTGCACGGTGTCCTCAATCGGGGTGTAAACCACCCCCAGCTCCCGCGTCGCCCGTGTGCCGTCGTATAGGTGCCCGTGCCGCAGTACCCGGACCATTTCCCCGCAAACCGGGGGGCGGCGCCTCGAGACCCGCCCCCCAAACTCGACAGCCCCGGCCAGTGCGGAGAGGACCGAGCCCGGCACAAACCGGGGATTCAGGGACAGACCGCTGACTGCGGTCAGCAAGACGAGAGCTTCTTGAATGGTCAACGACACGCCGCTCAGCAGATAGCGCTCTCCGGGCTCACCCTCATCCGCCGCAAGGAGATGGCCCCGGGCGCAGTCGTCGATGTCGACGATGGAAATCGTGGTCTCGACCAGAAACGGGAGCTTGCCCCTCATCACGTCGAGGATCAGCTTGCCTGTTCCGGAAGCCCGGCCCGGGCCCTGTACCGACGACGGGTTGACACAGATCACCTCGAGCCCTTGTGTCTCCTCGAAGACCAATTGCTCCGAGACGTGCTTCGAGCGCTCGTAACGCGACAGATAGAAGCCGCGATGCGGGCTGGTCTCAGAGCCGATGGTGCCTGTCTCCTCACCGATGGCGACCGCCGACGAGGTGTGGATCAGTCGGTTGACACCCGCAGCCCGACAGGCGTCGCGCACGTTCGAGGTGCCGAGGATGTTCACCTGATCCATCCGACCCGGGTTCATCGAGCACATCTCGTTGACTCCGGCGACGTGAAACACCCTCTCGACCCCCGAGACCAGCCTTTGCAGACTCTCGGGGTCGAGGACATCACCGGCTACCGACTCGGCACCCAGACCTGCGATCTTGGCTGACGCTTCGGGGCTTCGGGCCAGTCCCTGGACCTGGTGGCCGGCCTCGACCAAGTGCCTGACCACAGCGGCGCCTACCACTCCGGAGCCGCCGGTGACGGCGACCTTCACCTCCGGGTGCCGGCAGGCTCAGAACGCACGGTATGCCAGAACGCCGTCGTGTACCCCCAGGCCGAGCCGACGGTCGCGATCACGGCGAGCAGCATGACCCATTGGTCCAGATACCAGGGGCCCCACGGCTCCGCGAGCCTGAAGAACGCCAGGAATATGGCAGCGAACTGGGTAGCCGTCTTCAACTTCCCCCACGTCGAGGGGCGAATCAGGCCCCCCTGTGCCGCCACCACCCCCCGGAGCGCCATCACGCCGAACTCACGGAAGATGATCAGCGCGGCGGGCCAGATCGAGACCCGATCAACCGACACCAGGGCCAGCAGAGTGCCTGTCACCAGGATCTTGTCGGCGGTGGTGTCGAGGAAACCGCCGAGGATTGTGCCCCCGCTGATCTTTCTCGCGAAGTAGCCGTCGAGATAGTCCGTGAAGGCCGCAACCGCGAACAACGAGGCGGCTATCGCCAGGGAGTGCTCGATTTGCTCGGCCCTGGTGAACGCCATGATGACCGGCACCAGCAGGATCCTGGCCAGCGCGAGCATGTCAGGCAGTGAGATGGGACCTCCTCGATTCGGGGCGATCTTATCGGCGGCTAGGGCGCAATCCTCGTGTCACACCCATCCGAACGACCGCTCGACCGCCTCTCGCCAGCGTGAGTAGAGACGCTCTCGCTCCTCGTCGGCCATCCCGGGCTTCCACCTCGAGTCTTCTGCCCATAGGCCGCCTATCTCCTCGAGATTCGCCCAGAACCCGACCGCCAGGCCGGCGGCGAAAGCGGCGCCGAGGGCCGTCGTCTCCGGCACCCGGGGTTTGATGACATCCACGCCCAGGATGTCGGCCTGAAACTGCATCAGCAGTGAGTTGGCCGTCATGCCCCCGTCGACCCTGAGCTCGGTGAGACGGACACCCGAGTCGGCTGTCATCGCGTTCAGGATGTCACGGGTCTGATAGGCGGTCGACTCGAGGGCGGCTCTTGCGATGTGCCCACCGTTGGCGTATCCGGTCAATCCTGTGATCACCCCTCGAGCGTCGGGTCGCCAATACGGGGCGAACAGCCCCGAGAATGCGGGAACGAAGTAGACATCGCCGTTGTCATCGACCGTCCGAGCCAGTCTCTCGATGTCCGAAGCCTCGTCGAGCAATCCCAGGTTGTCACGCAACCACTGCACCAGCGACCCGGTCACTGCCACCGAGCCCTCGAGGGCATACACCGGCTTCTCCCCCGCTCGCTGGTAGGCCAGCGTGGTGAGCAGTCCCGCCTCGGACACGACGGGTGTCAGACCGGTGTTGAGGAGCATGAAGTTGCCGGTCCCATATGTGTTCTTTGCCTCTCCTTCCTGAAAGCAGACCTGGCCGAACAAGGCCGCGTGCTGATCTCCGAGGATGGCGGCCAACGGCACCCCTTCGAGAGGGCCGACACAGGTTCCCAGCACTCCGATCGAGGGCACGATCTCGGGGAGCATCGCAGTGGGAACGTCCATCGCCACCGCGATGTCGGCGTCCCAGGTAGTGGTGACGAGGTCCATGAGCAACGTCCGGGAGGCGTTGGTGACATCTGTGATGTGGGCCCCTTGACCCGGCCCGCCGGTCAGATTCCATGCCAGCCAGGAGTCGATGGTGCCGAAGGCCAACTCGCCGCGGGCCGCGCCATCGTGAAGGTCGAGCTCGTCGAGCAGCCAGCGGATCTTTGGCCCCGAGAAGTAGGTGGCCAGGGGCAGACCGGTAACCGCGCGAAACCTATCGGCGCCGTACGCGGCGGCAAGCTGGGAACAGAGATCGGCGGTCCTGGTGTCCTGCCAGACGATTGCGTTGGCAACCGGGATTCCAGTGGCCCGCTCCCAGATGACGGTGGTCTCGCGCTGATTGGTGAGACCTACCGCTGCCAGATCCGAAGCACCGATGCCGGCCTTGGAAAGGGCGCCTTCGATGACCGCCGAAGACATGGACCAGATCTCCGCCGGGTCGTGCTCCACCCAACCCGGACGGGGGAAGATCTGGGCGTGCTCGCGCTGATCAACGGCGACGACCGCCCCGGCTGCATCGAACACCATGAACCGCGTAGAGGTCGTCCCCTGATCGAGGGCGCCGATGAAGTCGGGCATCCGGGAAACGCTATGCCTTCGGGGTCATGAAAGCTGGTCGCGCCCTCGCAGTGCGGCCATCTCTTGGGCCCGCGCCGGGTCGGTATGCCATTGCTCGACCACGTCGGCAGCCTCCTCGAACATGACCTCTACCTCGACGCGCTCGGTCTTGGTGAATGGGCGGAGCACGAAATCGGCCGGATCCATCGAACCGGGAGGCCGGCCGACTCCCACCTTGAGACGACTGAAGTCTGGGGTGCCCAGGGCCTTTTCGAGGGACCTGATCCCGTTGTGACCACCGCTGCCCCCGTTGACCTGAAGTCTCAGACGCCCAAAGGCAAGGTCGATGTCGTCGTGCACCACCAGGATTCGGGAGAGATCGATCCCGAAATAGCCGGCGGCGGCGCGCACTGCCGAACCCGACTCGTTCATGAATGTGGACGGAACCACGTAGAGCACCCGACTGTCACCGGTCCCCACCTGGGCCACCTCACAACGGACCCGTGACGGGGCTCGTCCGAATTTGGCGTCGTGGTGGGCGGCGACCCGGGCCACGACCTCGTAACCCGCGTTGTGCCTGGTTCCCTCGTAATCGGTCCCCGGATTGCGGAGGCCGACCACCATGTGAGCCTGGTTACTCGCTGCTTTCGCCTTCTTGCTCGCCCTCAGCAGGCTCCTCACCCTCGGCAAGCTCCTCTCCCTCGCCCTCGAGCTCTTCCTCGGGCTCTTCGACGATTTCGGCGGCAAGTGTCGTGACGCTCATGACCACCGCCTCGGGATCCTCGGCGTAGGTCACACCTTCGATCGCCGGCAGGTCGGCGATGCGCAGCGAGTCTCCGATTTCGACATTCGAGACATCGAGCACGATCGCTGAGGGAATCGCCGTTGGCAGTGCCTCGATGACGACGTGGGTGCGCTGGGGCGAGAAGACACCGCCGTTGATCACTCCGATCGGGGAGCCTTCGAAATGAATGGCGACCTCGGCAGTCACAATCTCGTCGAGCGACACGGTGACAAAGTCGATGTGGCGGTATTCGTTGCGGAACGGGTGCCGCTCAATGACCCGGGCCATGGTCAACAGGGTGGCACCGCCCTCGATCTCCAAGTTGATCAGGGCGTTGGCCCCGGCCTCGGTGTGGAGCACTACATGCAGGTCGTGCGCATCTACCGCGATGGACACCGGCTCGGTGCCCTTTCCATAGACGATGGCCGGCACGCTGCCCGTCTTCCTGACGCGACGCGACTCACGCGATCCGGTGCTCCGACCGGTTTGGGCGCGCAGACTGACTTCGGGCATCGAAAGACTCCTTGGAGGAATGAGAGGTGGCCGCCAATTATGGCCTGATGGCGTCTCTTCTGCCAGACGACACACCCGCAATCCACGATGCAGATCGGTCCGCAAGGTGCTCCAGCATCGCTTCCTCTGACCACCCTCCGCCGGTGAGCGAATGGGTGGCGCCGTCGAGAACCTCCACGGTCACGTTGGGGAGTGAGGCGATATGCCGCTCGAAGAGGTCCATCCGACTCAATGAATCCCTGGTCCCTTGGAAGAAGAGAAGGGGCACAGCGACCTTCGGGAAATGGTCGACCCGAAGCGACTCTGGCTTTCCAGGCGGGTGGAGCGGATACGCGTAGAGGATGACACCGGCAGCGGGATAGCCCTCAGCCACCAGGTAGGTAGCCATCCGGCCCCCCATCGACCTTCCGGCGAAAAAGACCGTGTCGACCGTATCCCTCAACACATCGGCAGCGGCCCGGTGACATTCAACGAGACGCTCCGCTCGGTCAGGGCTCTTCGACCCCCGTTCGGTGTAGGGATAGTTGAAGGTCAGAACCCGGAGCCCGGCGGCGGCGAGACGGTCACGGAGGGAAGCAATGACCCGATGGTCCTGATCGGTGCCAGCGCCGTGGGCAAGCAGGACGCCGTCGCTCCCCTCACCAGCCAAACGACCGCTGACCTTCCCACCAGCCCATGGAATCGAAACCGTTGAGACCACAAAACCAATGTATAGGGCCAGTACCGTTGCCATGTGGAGCTCTTCGTCCATGACACACCTGACGCCGCGACCCAATCCGCGTCGAAACGGATCGCCGATCTGATCTCAGCAGCCGAGGGACGTTTCTCATTCGGGCTGGCGGGTGGATCCGCAGCGGAAGCCACCTACCGCATGTTGCGGGGGCGGGCCAGCGGTTGGGACAAGGTCGACGCATGGCTCTCGGACGAGAGATGGGTCCCCCCCGACGATGATCGCTCCAACGGGCGGATGGCAGCGGTGACCCTCCTCGATCATGTCGGCGCCAACTTCATCCGACCGAGATGGAGCGAGTACATGGAGGCTGAAGACGCTGCGGCTCACTACGAGGCAAGCCTCCGGTCGATTCACCTCGAGCGGCCGCCTGACCTGATCATGCTTGGCATGGGGGCTGACGCCCATATCGCGTCGTTGTTCCCGGGGACACCGGCGTTGGCCGAGCGAAGCCGCTGGTACGTGGCCAACCGCGACACGGGCAAACAAGAGGATCGTTTGACCGCCACCTACCCACTCCTGTGGAAGGCGGCTCTTGTCCTTGTGGTGACCCTAGGGGTCGAGAAGGCTGACGCCCTCAAGGCCAGCTTCGAAAACGGGACACCCGCCGGACAATTGAGCGAAGCCGAGGGAGTGGTCGAATGGTACGTGGATCGGGACGCAGCCTCCCTTCTCTCCTGATTGCAATCGCCCTGGTCTTGACGTTGGGGGCGTGCATTGGATCGGATGCTGCGACTACCACGGCCCAGCTGCCGACGACCACAAGCAGCTCTCGCCCCACGACGACCACGTCTATCACCACGACAACCTCGACCACCACCACCACAGCCCCCACGACGACCACGACCACCATTCCCCAGCCGTTGCCTGAGATCGACGCCGAAGTCCTGATTCCCGACGGCTCCGGTCCATTCCCGGCCGTGGTCCTGGTGCATGGCGGGGGTTGGGTCGCCGGCGCGCCTTCGATCATGCGGCCACTCGCAACATTTCTGGCCGAAGAGGGCTATCTGACTGTCAACGCCAGCTACACCCTGTCGGCCGAACAAACCGGTTTCCCGGCGGCCATCGACGACATCGCCTGCGCGGTCCGCTACGCCGCCGCCCATCCCGATTCAGATGGCACTGTGGTGGTGCTCGGGCATTCGGCTGGAGCCCACATCTCGGCGGTCGTCGCCCTGAGCGGCGATGACTACGCCGTCTCCTGCCCCATCGCCGGGACCGGGATCCCGGATCGCCTCGTCGGGCTCGCCGGCCCATACGATGTTGCCCGACTCGGCCCGCTGATGTACCCGTTCTTCGGTGTCAGCCCGGCCCAGGACCCTGAGACCTGGCTTGCAGGCAACCCACTCCATCTCGTGGACCACAACCCCCATCTCGAGAGTCTCCTCATGTACGGCGAGGACGACGGTCTCATCGCTCCTTCCTTCACCTTCGACTTCGCCGACGCTCTCGATGGAGCAGGGTCAGAAGCTCTCGTGGAGATGGTCGAGGGTGCCCAACACAATGACATGTTTTCACCTGGCTTTGTCGGCGACCTGATCGCGACTTGGTTGGAGGACTGACCGCGTCGGAATCAGACGGGTTCCACACCGGAGGGCAGGATCCAGGCACTGTTGTGCTGGGTCATCCCGATCCTGGGGTAGTAGTCGACGGCTTTCGGGGCAGCGAGCAGGATGACGATGGCTTGTGGAGTCTCCAGGCGGGTTCGCCGCACCAGCTCCCGACCGATCCCTTGAGCCTGGTAGGTCAGCCTCACCGCAAGGTCGGAGAGATACGTGCAATAGACCCAGTCCGTGACCGAACGCGAGATTCCGACCATCAGCTCCTCGTCCCAGGCGGTGACAACCAGGTCGGCCTCGGCCAGCATGATCTCCATTCGCTCTCGCTCCGCTACTGGTCTCCGCTCGCCGAGTGTCGAGTCGACATAGAGGTCGATGACCTCGTCGAGGTCGAGGTCGTTTCCCAACCGATAGCTGATCACGGGGTTCGAGGGTAGACCTCGGATAGGCCGAGAAAACCGGTTGCAACCCGCCGTTCGTAGTACCTATGCTACGTCTCACATGAGTTCCAATACCTCCGAACATAGTATGACGACAGCCGGCGGGGGCCCTACGTCCGAGCAGGTGGTCTTGGTTCGGGGCCTGCGTATGCGTTACGGATCGAACGACGTCTTGGACGGAGTCGACTTCCACATCAGAAAGGGCGAGGTCGTGACCCTGCTCGGCCCAAACGGCGCCGGTAAGACCACCACGATCGAGGTCCTCGAGGGTTTTCGGATTCCGTCCGATGGCGAGATCCGCGTGCTTGGAGTCGATCCCACCCGAGGCGATGAGGAATGGAGGGCGAGGGTGGGTGTGGTGCTTCAGTCCTGGCGTGACCATGCCCGGTGGACACCACGCGCCCTGTTGACCCATCTCGGCCGGTATTACGTGCCCTACTCCACTCCGGAGCGGGCCCGTCCCTATGACGTCGAACAGCTGATCGCGATGGTCGGGATCGAGGAACAGGCGGAGCAGAAGATCCGTACCTTGTCCGGGGGCCAGCGTCGTCGTCTCGACGTCGCGGTCGGGATCATCGGCCGCCCCGAGTTGCTCTTCCTCGACGAGCCAACCGCCGGCTTCGACCCTCAGGCGAGGCGGGACTTCCACGACCTCGTCCATCGTCTCTCCGACCTCGAGGACACCACCATCCTCCTCACCACCCACGATCTAGACGAGGCCGAGAAGCTGGCCGACCGGATCCTGATCCTGGCCGGAGGTCACATCGTTGCCGATGGAAGTGCCGACCAACTCGCCCGGCAGGTGACCCGCGAGGCCGAGGTTCGATGGAGCCGGAACGGCGAGAAGTACGTGCACTCCACACCCGACGCCACCGGGTTTGTCCGCAGCCTGCTGACCCAGCACGACGACATCGCCGGCCTGGAAGTGCGTCGCGCCACGTTGGAGGACACCTACATCGCCATGGTCCAGCAGCATGAGACCGGTCACCCCGATCAGGCGGCGTCCGCATTCGAGGAGGTCACAGGATGAGCCGCAAGGCAAACGCCATTCGCACCGGGGTCCAGCGGGGGTGGACCGAGTTCAACCTGAGCCTCCGCAGCCCACAGGACCAGGGGTTCTTCATTTTCATGGCCGTGGTCATCGTCGGTTACCTGTTCCTGAACCGGAACAACGAAGTCGAGGGAACCACCCTCCTCTACCCGACGGTGGCGATGCCCAGCATCCTGGGGGCGTTGGTGGCGTTCGGGATGATCATCGGCCCGGCCTACACCATCGCCATGGAGCGGGAAGACGGAACCCTGCTCCGCGCCAAGGCGGTGCCCAACGGAGTGCTCGGGCAGGTCACGGGGTATGTCGTCAGCAACACCCTGGGCATCATCCCGTCCTTCGCCATCATCCTCATCCCCGGCCTGCTGCTGTTCCCGGGCCTGATGTCGAACGGGGCCGAAGGCTGGTTCACCGTCGTTTGGGTGACCCTGCTCGGGATCCTCGCCACACTGCCGATCGGCATCGTGATCGGCTCGTTGGCCCCCGGGGTGCAGAAGGTCGGGACCTGGGGGATGCTGCCGTTCGTCTTCCTCACTGCCATCTCCGGGATCTTCTTCCCGATCCAGGGGCTGTGGAACTGGCTACAGGTCGTCGCCCAGGGTTTCCCGCTGTATTGGCTCGGGCTGGGTATGCGGTCGGCATTCCTGCCCGACTCGGCGGCAACACTGGAGCTGACCGGCTCATGGCGGACCGGGTGGGCGGTCCTGGTGTTGACGCTGTGGGCGGTCGCGGGGCTATTGGTCGCCCCGGTGGTGGTGCGTCGCATGGCGCGACGCCAGTCGGGATCCCAGGTGGAGGCGGCCCGCGAGCAAGCCTTGCAGTGGATCAGGTGAGCGAGACGGTCCACAACAGGATCGCCATGCTGCGGGCAGAGCGCGGCATCTCCCGACGGCAGCTCGCTGATGCGCTCGGAGTCCACTACCAAACGATCGGCTACCTCGAACGCGGGGAGTACAGCCCCAGCCTTCATCTCGCTCTTCAGATCGCCGACTACTTCGAAGTGCCGCTGGAGGTCGTTTTCTCCACGTCTCCCTTCCCCAGGATCGGGAGCATCAACCGGTCGGCCTGAACTGAGTGCGCCGTTACAGTCAGCTGGGTGAGATCCGTCGCCAGCATCTATGCCAGGCTCATCGGCATCGCGGTTTGCCTCTATGGCGGTTGGATGTTCCTGGGCAATCTGATCCTGGCCATGATCGAAGGCAACAACTATCAACCGAGTTGGGTGCTCTTGCTGGTCCTCCTTGCAGCAGCACTGGGGGTGGTCGGGGCAATCCTCTTCTTACTCAGTTTCGATGGGCCGGCGAAATGGCGAACCCGCACCCGGCGCATAGTCGGCTGGTCAGGAATGATTGGCTGTCTGTTGCTGCCAACCTCCATCTCCTTCGCCCTCCTCCCCCTGGTCGGGCTTGGAGTTTTCACCCTGGTGATGAGGGCAGCTCCCGATACGACCTCCGAGCAGGCCACTCAGTCCGTTTGACCCTGGGTCAGCCCACGGCCCCAGCGATCTCGTCGAGAAACCAGTCCAGCATCCGCTCCAGGGCCGGCTGGGTGGTCTTCTCCATCAGCCGGCTCTCTTCGATCACCCGGTCGGGGTCTATCCCGGCATCGGCCATCTCACCGCCGCCATCAACCTCACACCAAGAGGCGATCAAATCTGCGGTCATCTCCGGATGGAACTGGACCGCGAGATTCGCCCCAATTCGGAATGCTTGAAGACCTGACGGATTCCGGGCCAACTCGACGGCACCCGGGGGAAGCGTGAACTCGTCGTGGTGATACTGGAACCAGGGACCGTGGGCGATCTCGTCGACCCCCGACTCGATGCTCACCCACCCATACTCCGGCCGCGTCGACGGGGTCACCCGTCCCCCGAGCGCAGCCGACATCGCCTGTGCCCCAAAGCAGATGCCGAGCAGCGGCACCCCCCGACTCACCTGGTTTCGGATGAAGTCGAGCTCCGGCCTCACCCATCCCTGCACCCGGTCCTCGTACACCGACCAGGGCGAGCCCATCAAGACCACCAGGTCGTGCCCGCCGTTCTCGGGGAATGTGGCCGACACCTCGGGATCGTCGATGTCCTCGACGACGACAAAAGGCTCGAGGGTGGCGCCCCGCCGTTCCAGATGCTCACCGACTCGCTCCGGAGTCGATAGCGGGTCGTGTTCGATGACGAGAGCCCGCATCCAGCGAGCATATCAACCGGTAATTGGGTTGAGCAGGTCCGTATTCGACCCCTGAGCCTCCCAATTTCGTTGGGCTCACGCTGGACAGCGCCGGGCTGGTTGATACTGTTTCGAGGCGAACTGGCCGCCGCGTCACATAGTTGGCGCCGAGCAGGAGGCAGCTTTCTGAGTAAGACCAGCTTTGACCGGGTGCGCTTCCTGTGGCCCGACCACCTCGGTCTGGCGCGGGGCAAGTACCTGTCTGGTGCCCGGGCCGCAGAGGGGAGCAACCACTGTGTCGCTCTCTTCTCGCTCCAGCTCAACCGGGTGATGATCCCCCATCCCGGTGCCCATCACGAGAGTTTTCCGGATGTCGAGGCGCGGTTTTCAACCGATGCGATCCGTCGCGGCTGGGAAAGAGGGACCGGAGTCGTCGTGGCCTCCATCACCAAGGACGGGACGCCGGTCGAGCTCGCCCCCCGCTCGATCCTGGAGCGGGTGGTTGGCGAATGGGAGGAGTTAGGCCTCACTCCGATGATCGGCTTTGAGCTCGAGGCCTTTCTGTTCGAGCCCGATGGCGACGGCTGGCGGCCGATCCATACCCCTGGCTCCTATGTGTACGGCACCGGGCACGCCGTCGATCCGAGCGGGACCGTCGAGGAGATAATGGAAACCGCGCTGGGGATGGGTCTCGAGCTGGAGTCGGTCAACTCCGAATACGACGACGGCCAATTCGAGCTCACCCTCCGTTACGGGCCGGCACTACAAGCAGCCGACGATGCCTTCCTCTTCAAGGTGATGGCGAGGGAGGTGGCAGCCAAACGCGGATATCTCCTCACGTTCCTCGGGAAACCGATCACGCAGCGGGGAGGCAGCGGAATCCATGTGAACATCTCGCTGATCGACCGCGACGGGAAGAATGCTTTCAGCGATCCTTCCGACCCACGCGGGCTCAGCAAGCTGGCCCGCCAATGCATCGCCGGGCTGGTGCACGATCACGTGTCGATGACTGCCCTCGTCGCGCCAACGGTCAACGCCTACAAGCGGCTCAAACCCGGATCACTCAATGGGTACTACGCGAATTGGGGATTCGACCATCGCGGTGTGGCGGTCAGGGTGCCGCCCGCCCACAACTCCGGGATCAGGCTCGAGCATCGCCTGGCCGATGGCGCCGCCTCGGTCCACCTCGCCGCCGCCGCATCGCTCGTTTCGGCGCTGCGTGGGGTTCAGATGGATCTCGAATGCCCGCCCGCAGAGACCCAGGATTGTTTCAGCGGCTCCGACGCCGATCTCGCCGCCCCACCGAGCCTGGGCGCCGCCCTCGACGCCCTGGAGAGAGACAAAGACTTCGTCGAGGCTTTCTCGCCGAGCTATGTCGAAGGGTTCCTGGCGGTGAAACGAGCCGAATGGGACCGCTACATGGCACACACAACTGATTGGGAGCTCGAGGAGTATCTCCCTTACTACTGATCAGATGGCGGTGATATCACGCGGAGCCATCCTTGGGCCGAAACTGGGCTCATGCCCCAGGGTGTGGAGGAGGCGGATCACCCGGGCCCGGTGCGGGCGGAACGGCTCCAACAGCTCCAACAGCTCCTCATCGGTGCCGCGAGCACGCCCCGTCAGATGATGGACCACTATGTGCTTGACGTGGAAGTCCCCGACTTCGACCTGATCGGGGTCGCCGTGGGACACCACCAGGGTCTTGGCCACGGTCCATCGGCCCACTCCCGAATGTCGTTCTAGGACTCTCGCCGCTGAGGCCGGTGGTTGAGCACCGGAGGCTTCGATGATGGCGAAGTCGGTCGCAACCCGCCGCAACACGTCCGCCCTTCTCTTCTCGAGATGAAGTTCGTGATAGGCCCAATACGGGGCAGAGGCCATTCGCTCCGGGTCGGGCGGCATCGACAAGCCACGACGAGGCCCCGGCGCAGGCGCACCGAACGCGCGACGGAGCCCTCGCATCGCTGACGAGGCCTCGCTTCCGGTCACCTTCTGGCCCACGACCGCCGTCACCAAGGCATCGAAGACGAGCCCGGTTCGGCCGAACCGCAGCCCTGGATGACGACGATGAAGCTCCCCAACCATTTGATGATCCGTGGTGAACGTTGCCGGGTCATCCTCGAGTCCGGCAATGGCCCCCAACAAGCCGAGAAGCCAGTTGGCTCCTCCACCCCAGGCCTCCCCGATCACCTCCTCGCGGGTGCGGCGGATCCGCAATGTGGCCGGCCCCTCGGGGGTCGTCGCAGTCAGCCACCAGCCATCATCGGCGAACCAACCGTGAAGCGGTCTCAGGGTCTGTCTCAAGTCGAGCGCCCCGTTGACAGGCAAGGCCAGAGTTTCCACGTCGGCATCATTGTCAGCAAGCGGGCATAGGTGACGGCTGTTGGGCGTTTACGGCTCCGAGAGAAAGGGATCGAATGGCTTCAGTGGCGATCGTTGGCGAAGGGCCTGGGGGTCTTTCCGCGGCCCTCTTCCTGGCGAAGAACGGGCACGAGGTGACCGTCTTCGGGACCGACAAGACCGCGATGAACTATGCCTATCTGTACAACTACCTGGGAATTCCTGAGATCGAGGGCCCCTCATTTCAGAGGATCGCCAAGAGACAGGTGACAGGGTTCGGCGCCACCCTGCGTGAGGAGGAGGTCACCTCGATCACGATCGACGTCGGATTCGTGGTGACCACCGATTCAGGGTCGCTAAAAGCCGACTATCTGATACTCACCGAGGGCAAGAACCCCGTGCTGGCGCGGTCGCTGGGTGTGGCCGAGGACGAATCCGGTGCAATTCAGGTCGACCGCGACTATCGATCGTCCCTCGATCGGGTCTATGTGGTCGGCCGATCAGCACGACCCGAGCGGAGCCAGGCGATCATCTCGGCCGGCGCCGGGGCAACCGCCGCTCTCGACATCCTGGCGCTCGAGGCCGGAGCCAATGTCCAGGACTGGGATACTCCTGCCAAGGAATAGCTGGTTTCTCCTCCCCCCGGATCAAGGTTCAAGTTCAATCGGCCGATCTACTAGGGGAAATGGATACTCCTGTGGGCGGATTGCAGAACGAGATCGAGGGTCTCGTCTCCGCAGCCTCCGTTCCGATGCTGATCGTCGACTACACACCGATCATCACCAGGTTCGCGGGTTTGACGGTGGAGGAGATCGCTGATCGGCTCGACAACGAACAAGAGCTGCTGCAATGCCTTCGACTTCCGATAGAGCTCGGCGCGAGCCAGGAATGGGCCGGGCTTTATGGCTTCGCATACGAGGACCAGACCCCAGACCTGGTCACCAGAGATTTCTCCGCTAAGGCCTACCCCGAGCTTCACCAGCACATGATCTCCCAATTCCTCGCCCCCTTCCGAGGCGTGACTTCGATCAACAGCGAACACCGGGCGCCGACACTCGCCGGCGACGTGGTCGTCCGCTCCCACTGGAAGGTGTCGATGTGGAACGACGTTCCTGACTACTCGAGGGTTGTGATCGTCGATCTCGACGTCACCGACCTTCGAGAAACCGAACGTTCCCTGGAAGAGGCGATCAAGGAGAAAGACCGGCTTACCGCAGTCATCGCCCATGAGTTGCGGAACCCACTGACCGCGGTGGTCGGATTCAGCGCGATCCTCACCTCAGACTGGGGTGCACTGGACGATGAGGTTCGACACGAGATGGTGACCGACATCGGCAAGCAACTCGGTGATGTCTCAGCTCTACTCGAAGACTTCCTCGCCGAGAGCCAGGAGGCCATCCATGTCGATGAAACCCGAGTGGCCCTGACCGAAGTCTTCGAAACCATCGACCTGGCTGGAGTCGACAACGAGGCCGACCCGGCGCTCGTGGTTAGAGGAGACGCGATGCGGATCCGGCAGATCGTGAGAAATCTGGTTCGCAACGCGCTGAAGCATGGCGGGTCACGGGTCCGCTTCCGCACAGGCATCGCGGAAGGAAGAGTCACACTCCAGGTGCTCGATGACGGTGTCGGCGTTGCCTCCGACATCCTGGCCCGTCTCTTCGAGCCTTACTCTGGCGGTCGCACTTCGGGGTCCTTGGGGCTGGGGCTATCGGTCTCCCGCGGATTGGCCAGGCAGATGAACGGCGACGTGAGGTATTTCAGGGATGGGCCGTGGACCGTCTTCGAACTGGAGCTCGCGGCCGGCTGACAGCGGTCAAGTAACGGCCTTTCTCGTTGCCTTGATCCGCTCCAGGACATCCCCGGGCCCCGCCCCCGGCTCGACCATGGGTCCCTTCATCGTGGACCAATCCTCAGCGATATCAGGGCCGAAAGACCCGCTGATCATCGAAGCGGCCTGGATCGCGGCTCCCATCGCGACCGGCTCGTCAGTCTCCGGAACTATCAGCGATCTCTGCGAGAGCTCGGCGATCACCCTTTGCCAAGCCGCTCCCCTGGCGCCGCCGCCGATGAGGATCAAAGGGGCCTGCTCAGGGATGCCTGATCCCGCACTGGAAATCGCTGTCATTGCCTCGAGCAGTGACGCGGCCGCGCCCTGGTAGGCGGCGAGCAGGATCTCCTCCGGCTGGGTGGTGTGCCGGAGCCCGTGGACACTGCCTGCGGCCTCGGGAAGATTGGGTGTTCGCTCTCCGTCGAGGTAGGGAAGCACCACCACTTCCGTGGCCTCCGCTACCTGGTCTCGATCGAGTCCCAGCCAAGCGGCGAAGCGGTCGACGGCCAGAGTGCAGTTGAGGGTGGCGGCCAGGGGGAGGAAGCCTCGATCGGCGGTGGCGAAACCAGCCACCACGCCGCTGGGGTCGACGATGCGGCTTTCGGACACGGCATAGATCGTCCCCGAAGTCCCGAGGCTGACGACCGGTCGTCCCGGTCGGAGGCCGAGGCCCAGGGCGGCGCCCATGTTGTCACCCGTCCCTCCGGCCACTGGCGTCCCCGCGGGCACCCCGGTCGCCGCAGAGGCCCCATCGGTCACCACACCGGCGCGATCACCGGGAGCAACGATCGTGGGGAGCAGGGCCGCGTCGAGGCCAACCAGGTCCAGGGCCTCTGGGGAGTAGGCCTCGGTTGCCGAAGACCACCATCCGGTCCCTGATGCGTCGCCCCGGTCGGTTGCCGCGTTCCCGGTCAGGCGGAACGTGAGGTAGTCATGGGGTAGCAGGACCCGACGCGCCGCCCTGGCGATCTCCGGCTCGGTCTGGGTGAGCCAGAGCCACTTCGAGATCGTGAACGATGCCACCGGCACGATGCCGATCCGCTCCGCCCAAACCTCGGCGCCCCACTGCTCGACGAGATGGACGGCCTGAGGGGCCGAGCGAACGTCGTTCCACAACATCGCCGGGCGAAGCGGCTCCTCGGCAGCGTCGAGGACGACCAGACCGTGCTGTTGGCCCCCGACCGACATGGCGGTGATCTCGGAGGCTTTTCCGGTCTGGGCCAGCGCCTGGACAAGGGCTTCCCACCACACTCGGGGATCAGTCTCCCGGGCACCCCCCGTCCCCCTGACTTCGTGACCGGCCTGCCCCCTGGCGACTACGACTCCGGTGTCGGCGTCGACCACCAGTACCTTGGTGGACTGGGTGGAACAGTCCACCCCCGCAACGAAGCCTGATTGTCCCATTACATCACGAAGGCGTTCGCAACGATCCGCTCCATCACGATGAGGTTGGCCACAGCATCTTCAGGATCCGTCGGCAACGGTGCGCCATCGCGAATTGCTCGAGAAAAGGCATCGGCCTGGATCCCGTACTGGTCGGCTGCAGCGAATTCGTGTATTTCGACATGCGGGGACACCGGCGGATCGCCCGCAGCGAAATGAAGCAGCCGGGTTGGCCGGTCGGGCGGAATGTTGAATGGGATCTCGATCTCCAATCGCCCGGCGGTCCCCACCAGTTGGACGCTCTGGGCGTTCTCCAGCTGGGTGGAACAGGTGAAGGTGGCATGACGACCGCCGAAGTCGAGGACCGCCGAGGTGACGGCATCGGTTCCGAAATCGGGGTCCCGGCGTATCGAGGATTTGACCACGTTGGGCTCGGCCCCGAACAGCATCCGGGCCACATTCACCTGATAGCACCCGACGTCCATCAAGGCGCCCCCTCCATAGTCAGCGATGTTGCGGATGTTGGAAGGGTCGATGTTGCGGTACGAGAAGAAGGACTGGATGGCCACGAGCTCACCGATCACCCCGGAGTCGACCATGTGCTTGGCCTCCACCCACATCGGGTGGAGGCGGTACATGAATGCCTCCATGAGCAACACGCCTGCGTCACGACAGACCTCGATCATGCGGCGGGCCTGGTCGCTGCTCATCGCCAACGGCTTCTCGCAAAGCACGTGCTTGCCGGCCGTCGCTGCCTTCTCGGTCCACTCGGCATGGAGATGGTTGGGGAGGGGGACATAGACCGCTTCGATGTCGCGGTCCTCGAGCAGAGCCTCATAGGAGGCATACGCCTTCTCGATCCCCAACTCGGCAGCGGCCTCTTCGGCCTTGCCCTCCGATCGGGAAGCGATGGCCCGAACCGTGCTCAGTTCCGACTTCTGCATCGCGGGTATCACTTTGTGGACCGCGATCCCGGCAACTCCGAGCACTCCCCAGGAAACCGGCTCGGTCATCTCACGCCTTTCTCAGCAGCTCAACCTGATTCGTCGGATCGACGGCCGCGCCCCCGGTACTCCGCCGAAACCAGGTCGGTCAGCTCTCCGATCGAGGTGTCGTCAACCTTGGTGTCGTAGGTGATCCGGCCGTGTTGCAACAGGTTGACACGGTCGCACACCTCCAGGATTTGAGCAAAATTATGGGCGATCATCACCATTGAGACCTCTCCCCGTTGTCTCAGCTCGAGGATCAGATCGATGATTATTGCGCTCTCCTTGGCACCCATCGCGGCCAAGGGCTCGTCGAGGAGGATGACTCTCGCATCGGAGTAAACGGCTCGCGCGATGGCGACCGCCTGACGCTGCCCACCGGACAGGTACCCGACCTCTGTGTCGACCGAGGGTATCCGCACCCCCATGTCTGCCAGATGGGCGGTCGCTTGCTCTCTCATCGCTTTCTTGTCGAGGAATGGGATCGGGCGACGCAGCTTCTCCTTGTTGAGGTTCATGTTGAGATACACCGGCAACTGATTGATCAGAGCCAGATCCTGGTACACCGTCTCGATTCCAAGCTCACGAGCGTGTGACACAGAACGCAGGGCGGTCTCCTCCTCGTTGATGTAGATCTTCCCCTCGTCAGGTCTGTGGAACCCGGTGAGGATCTTGATGAGGGTCGACTTACCAGCGCCATTGTCACCTATGAGGCCAAGCACCTCCCCGACGCCAAGCTGGAGGCTGACGTTTCGCAGAGCGACAACGGGCCCATACCTCTTCCCGATGGACTCGGCACGAATGATCGAAGGCTGGGGGTCGGTGGGTGCTGTCATGTCTTGAAGCTCTGGGATCTGATTCGGGCCTTGAGAGCGACCGAGTTGAGGATCATCGCCAGGATGATCGCCGCCCCCAACACCATGCTGTAGGTGAAAGAACTGAAACCCAGGATGACGAGCCCGTCCTTGAGGATCGCCAGCACCAGGGCTCCGATGAAAGCGCCGAGCACGGTGCCCGCACCACCGAGAAGGGCGGTGCCGCCGATCACTGCCGCCGCCACCGCTTCGAAGACTTTGCCCGAAGCCACACCCGCCCCCGGGTCGAAGGAGCCGATCCGAATCCCCTCGAGAACTCCGGCGAAGCCAGCCAGTGAGGCGGCCATGATGAAGTTTCGCATCCTGATCCTTCTCGTGGGGACACCGGCCTCGTTGGCAGCGACCCGGTTGCCCCCGGTGGCAATGGTGTGAACGCCCCATCGAGTTTGGGTCAGGACGATGTGCATTACCGCGACCACGATCAGCACCCACATGAGCCCCGAGAAGCCGGTGAGACCGAGGATGTTGGCGGCGACACCGCTGGAGGGTGCCCGCTTCGGGAAGCCATCGGAGATGGTCAGGGTGAGCCCGTTGATCACGAAACCCATGCCCAAGGTGGCTATGAACGAGGGAACCCCGAAGCGGATCGTTATCGAGCCGTTGATGAAGCCGACCACCCCCGCTCCAAGGATGCCGACCACAACAGCGAGCGGGAGCGGGAGGCCCGCCTCCATGCCGAAGAAGACGAGAAACGGCGTCATGAAGTAGACGTTTCCCATAGATAGGTCGATCTCTCCGCAGATGAGAAGCATCACCTGGCCGGCGGCAAGGATGGCCGGTGCGATCAGGTACTGCGAGACCACGCGGATGTTCGGTGTTGTCAGGAAGACATCGGTAGCCAGGGTGAAGTAGATGGCGAGCGCGATCGCCACCAGCGTGATGGTGGACTCCGGTCTTCGAAGCAGGAACTCGGCGATCCGACCGGTCGTGGAACGCGACTCCGGCGGGCTCTTGTCGAGCCCACCGGAGTCCTGGGATGAGATGTCGTTCACGGTCTACCTGTATACAGGCATGGGATCAAGCAACGGGCTCTAGAACCTTCTGCTCTTCGGCGTCGCCTTCGAAGCGACTCGTAGTCTCGAGGAAGAGTTGTGCCGACGTTGAATCCAGAAACACCAGGCCGGTGTTGGTTTCGGGCGGGGTCGCCACACCACCCGACAGCTTGTACAGGTACATGTAGAGCACCGGCAGGAATCCCTGCAGATAGGGCTGTTGGTCGATTGTGAAGTCGAGCACGCCTTCGGACACCAACTCGACGGTGGTTGGCAGGAGGTCGTAGCCACCTGCCCCCAGGAGCCCGTTGTCCCGCGCATTCTGTGACTGCACGACCTGTCCTACCCCCTGGGTGCTCCCGGCGTCGACGGCAAACATCCCGGTTGCGTCGGTGTTGCCGAGATACCACGCCTCGATAGTGCTCAACTCCTCCTCCAGGCTCGCACCCGTGGCGACGTCGAGTGCCTCGATGTCTGCCCCGGATTCGGCGATGGCATCCAACGCCCCATCGATGCGCGGCTGGATGTTGAGCTGGCCCGGCGTGGCGATGAACAACCCGACCTTCCCGGAACCGACCAGTTCGACGATTCGCAGGCCCATTGCGAACCCGGATCCGTATAGATCCTGCCCGACATAGGCCAAACGGCTGTTGGGCGCGTCTGCGTTGTAGGAGAGAACCGGGATCCCGGCCGCGAGCGCTTCATCGGTGGGGCCGTTGAATGCCTCCAGGTCGACGATCGCGATACCGATGCCATCGGCCTCGGCAGCAATGGCTGCCTCGAATGCATTGACCATCTCGCCGTTGTCGGCTATCTCCGAGCCCGTCCACTGAAATGTGGTTCCCAGGATCGAGGAGGCATCCTCGATCCCGTACACGGTCGGAACGAAGAATGGGTTCGTGGTGACGTGATTCACGAACACGAAATTCCATTCCGGGGTTTCGGGGAAATTCCCCGCCCCGGCGCCTGCTCCGGCGCCGCCGCCGGCCGCAGTGGATGAGGCTCCGCTGGAACTGGTGCAGGCATTGATCATGCCGGCCGCCGTCACCACGCCAACAGCCCTCAGAAAGTTCCGCCGCGATGTTCCATACAGAACCGGTCGTGTTGGGTCCATACGATCCTCCTCCAGGGGATTGCCATCTCCCATTCATCCATGAATGGGAGATGGCGACAATAAACAAACTCCGCTTGACCGCGCAAGCGAATGCAGTAAAACGTTTGCACCACTTCGAATTTGGCTCGGGGAGACGGCCTCAGTTGGAGATGGAGAATTGATCAGGGATACCGACTGGGAGTCGATCAGGGTGCCTGGCACAGTCGCCGACCATGCGAAGAAACACCAGACTCATGTCTCTGATCACGGTCGCGGCCCTGGTCGCCGCCTGCGGATCTGACACCCCTCCCACAACCACTGTCGGCGAGACGACGACTACCACGGTCGCCGACATCTCCACCACGACCAGTCCTGAAACCGCGACGACGGCAGCTGCAGGGGCAATCGTCCCCGGTGAGGATCCCGAAGTGGATGCGATCGTGGCCGTGTATGCCGTTGCCTTCGACAGCACCACCACCTTCGAGGAGAAGGCTGCGGTCCTGGTCGACTCGGCGGGTCTCGAGGACACCGTGGCTGCCTATGCCACCACCGGCGAGTCCGTGGGTGGAGTGACCACCGAGGTCAATGCGGTGGTGATCGAAGCCGAGACGGCGGAGGTGACCTACACCTTGATGTTCGCCGACAATCCGACCTATCCGGGGCTGAAAGGTGACGCGGTGCTGACAGAGGACGGTTGGAAGATCTCCCGCGAGACGTTCTGCGAGATCATGTCCTCGGCCCGGGTGGGTTGCCCGACTGGATGAGGCGGGTCGCCGCCACTCTCGTCGCGGTCTCCGCCCTACTCGCCGCATGCGCCGATACGGACGCCGTTGCTGAGCCTGTCGACCCGACACGGATCGTGTCCCTCTCCGGGGACATCACCGAGATCCTGTTCGAGCTCGGTGTTGGTGACCAGGTCGTCGGCGTCGACGTGACCACCGTTGCGCCGGAGCCAGCGACTGATCTTCCGATCGTCGGGGTCGGGCGATTCCTCACGGCCGAGGGCGTCCTCGGCGCCGACCCCACCCTGGTGATTGGAGACACCCAGACCGCACCCGCATCAGCCCTGGACCAGATCCGCGCCGCCGGGGTGACCGTTGAGATCCTCGAGGTGCCGGAATCGTTCGACGAGCTCTACGAGAAGATCAATACCATCGGGGATCTCTTGGGCCTGCCCGAAGCTGCTTCGACTCTCGCGGCGAGAGTCGAAGCTGAGGTGGACGAAGTCGCGACCGGGGCGGTGACGAGCGCCCCGCGGGTGGCGTACATCTACACCCGCGGCCCCGACGTCACCCTCCTCTTCGGAGACGGGATGACCACGAAACCTCTGATCGAGGCGGCGGGCGGCCTCGACAGTGGGGCGGAGATCGGGATCGTGGGAACGGCTCCGGTGACAGCCGAGGCTCTGATCGAGGCGGCCCCCGACGTGATCATCGTCCCCGCCGAAGGGGTGGAGATGATCGGCGGGATCGAGGCCTTCCTCGAGCTGCCTGGGATACGGCAGACCCCGGCCGGGGAGCAGGGATCGATCCTTGCCTACCCGGAGGGGGACTTCCTCACCTTCGGGCCGAGAATCGCCGACTCGCTGCGTCTCCTCATCGAGGACCTGGCCGCACTTCACAATTGACCCGACGCCTCGCCCTCCTGATCGGCATTCTCGCCGCGGTCTGCGTGCTCAGTCTCGGCGTGGGCAGCATCGCCCTCTCCCCAGCCGAGGTTTGGGAAGGTCTTCTCACCGGTCCCGGGCTCGGTTCCGCACCCCGGGTCGATGAGGCGGTGATCTGGGAACTGCGCCTTCCCCGAACGCTCGCCGTTCTGATGGTCGGTGGAGGTCTCGCCGCCGCCGGCGTCGGCCTTCGCGGGGTCTACCGCAATCCGCTGGCAGAGCCCTACCTCCTCGGGATCTCTTCGGCGGCAGGTCTCGGGGTGGTGGTCGGATCGCTGTTCACCCCTGCCGGCGTGCCACCGGTGGCGGGAGCCATCCTGGGCGCGACAGCCGCGGCGGCGACGGCGTTGGCTACCAATCGGCTCGCGGCGATCACCGGGGACGGAGCTCGGCTCCTCCTCGTAGGAGTCGCGCTCGGGCTCACCTTTCTCGCCTGGACCGTTGTCATCGTCTTCGTCGGTGATAGTCCGCGGCTCCCAACCTTCACCTACTTCGTCTTCGGGAGCTTCGGCGCGGTCACCTGGCGTCATCTCTTGGTGGCATTCCCTCTGATCCTTTTCGGGATAGGGGTCGTTGCGGCCCGAGCCCGGTCGTTGGACCTGATGGCCCTTGGTGAAGGCCAGGCTCGCGGTCTCGGCGTCGAGGTCCAGGGCACAACAACCTGGGTCCTGGTCGCGGCCGGTGTCGCCACCGGGGCTTCGGTGGCCATCGCCGGAGTTATCGGCTTGGTGGGCCTGGTCGCCCCCTATCTAGCGGCGAGAGTGGCCGGCCCCCGCCACGGAGGGCTGCTTCCCGCGGCCATCACGATCGGCGCCATCTTCCTGTTGGTCTCCGACCTCGTTTCCCGAAGCGTGGCCGCCCCGGTCGAAGTGCCAGTGGGCATCATTTCGGCTGCGGCAGGAGGCCTACTGCTGAGTTTCCTGCTCCTCAGGCCGCGGTCGATCTGATGTTGATCGCGGATCAAGTCAGCTATCACCTTGGTGACACCGTCGTCGTCTCGGAAACCACTCTCGATGTGAAAACCGGAGAATTCGTCGCCGTGGTCGGGCCCAATGGCGCCGGTAAGACGACCTTGCTCGCGATGCTTGCTGGTGAGTTGGACCCGACGTCGGGCTCGATCATGTTGGGGGGCAATCCGCTGCGCGATATCCCGCTCGAGGAGCGAGCGCGACGCCGCGCCTACCTGTCACCAACACAGCTCGGTGGAATCGCCTTCACGGTCCGCGACCTGGTGGCTATGGGGCGGCATCCCTGGCGAGCCCACGGTCTGGCTGACGCCGAAGCTGTCGAGGCGGCGATGCGGGCCGCAGGTATCGAGCACCTGGCTGAACGCGTCTTTGGCTCCCTCTCCACCGGTGAGGCGCAACTCGGCCAGATCGGGCGGATTCTCGCCCAGGACACCCCCTTGTTGCTCCTCGACGAGCCGACGACAGGGATGGACATCGGTCATCAGGACCGGATCCTCCAAACACTCGCTGAGTCGACCCGCGACAAGAGAAGCGTGATCGCGGTGATCCATGATCTCAACGCGGCAACGTCGGTGGCGGATCGCATGGTCATGATGTCGGAGGGGTCGGCGGTGGCGATCGGCCCGCCATCCGAAGTGCTCGATGGGGATCTCTTGAGCAGGGTATACGCCCACCCGATCTCGGTGATCGATCACCCGTTTCGGGCTGGCCCTTTGGTCTTGCTCCGGAATCAGACCTAGCTCAGACAGCAGGCGCCTCCACAGCGCCGGCGGTGCCGATCTCGTTGATAGTGGTGGTGACCTCGGCGGTGTCGGCGCCCGATTGAGCCTGGTAGTGGATCTCGGTGACGAGGCTGCCGCTCACCGTAATCGCGACTCGGGTGCCCGCAGCCGGGCCGGCAGCGGGCCCGAGCGTCGCCAGGATCACGAACACCTCGCTGTCAGTCGACTCCAAGGCGAGATCGGTGACATCGGCGAGCCCCGCTAGCGGCGCTCCCGCCGGCGCCTCGCCTTCGAGAACGGACCACTCGTCGTCGGGCCCGGTCACCCACTCCCCTTCGGGTGTTCTCACATAGGAGACCTCAGAGGTGCCGGCCATGATGCTGGCCGCCACCGATTCACCGTCCACGACCCCTTGGATCGTGGTGACCGTCTGTTCTCCCACCGTCACCACCGATTGGAACGCGTAGTTGGGAGAGGTCGCGGCCAGCGCCCCTCTAAAAACGGCCCCGACATCGATCGCCTGGGTACTGCTGGTCGGGGCGAGAGTGGTCGCAACCGTAGTGCTGGGAGTCGTGGGGGCAGGGCTCGTCGTCGTGACCACAGCCCCGGTGGTGGAACAGGCCACAACCAGGGCCAGAAGAGGCCGGAGGGCCCATTTGATGGGCCCTCCGTGAGGCTGGCGAATGCCAGTGTGGTGAACCAATCGTCTCAGCCTCGATCCTCACCGTCGTCGTCTCCGCCACGGTCGCGGTCGTTGTCTCGATCGCCGCGGCGGTCTTCACGATCACGATCTTCGTCATCGTCACGTGAATCCGAGCGATCCCCGAACCCGGCGGTGGCGCCGACTTGGTCGTCGTCACCCGGACGGTCGCGATCGCCGCGACGGTCGTCGTGGTCCCAGCCACATCGGACGTGGTTCCTGGAATCGAGGGTCACCGCCAGCTTGACGGCCAACTCACCGTCGTCGTCGACACGGGTCGAGGCGAGGAAGCTCACCTTGGCCGTGCTCTCACCGGAGATCAATGTGACCTTGATCCGGAACTTGTTCTTCTCATCGGAGGTCTTGACACTTGGCTCGCTGATCTCGGCGGTGACGCCCGCGGGGAGGACGATGTCACCGATAGTGATGGAGGGAACGTTCCCGTCGAAGGCCACGGTGTACGGAATCGTCACCACCCCGGTGCCGAACACATCGGCGGACCAGGATCCTGGCCCGGTCACGTCGGTGGTGGCATCGGCAGTGACGGTGGTCTTGACTCCACCTGCTGTCGCACCATCTTCGCCCTTGTCCTTGGAGTAGGACTTGACGACGACCTGGGTGTCACCGTCGGCGAGGAGGAAGACAACTTTGTGATCACCCTCCTTGACGATCGTGGCGCCCGACGGGTCGAGTGCGACTTCGGTGATGGTGCCGGTGGCGTCACGCGTCAGGGACACGGTGAGACCTGAACCGAGCACGGGGAGCACCGAGGTGACCGCGGTTACCGGTGGCACCACGACCTCGGGCAAAGTGGTTGTGGTCTCTTCCTCTGTCGATTCGGTCTCGGCCTGGGCGATACCCGGCATCGCAGTCACGACGGCCATTGCCAGCGTCGTGAGCAGCACTTTTGTCCGGTAGCGGGATCCCATAGGCGATACCTCCTTGTATCGGGGATTGCCCGCTCTACCCATCGTGGCGAGGCCTCATACCTTGCTGGAGGCCTGGGTCGCTACAACCCTTTGGGGTGCCAGACCGTCTTGGTCTCGGTGAAGGCGGCGATCCGATAAGGGCTCTGCCCGGCGCCATTGGAAGACGGCAACACGATCCGTTTCACGTTGTGGACCGCACCCTGTTGCACCCGGACCGCCTGCTCCGGGGTTGCTCCCCCGGCGTCGACGGCGTTGACATCCATGTGATCGGCCAGCCAGGGGATCAGCTCGTCCTTGAGCCCGGTCAGGACGTTGACCACTCCACCGGGCACGTCGGAGCTGTTGAGCACCTCGGTGAAGGTGATTGCCGGCATCGGGAACTGCTCCGAGGCAAGGACCACAGCCGTGTTCCCCGGAACCATCACCGGCGCCAAACGGGAGACCAGACCCAGCAAAGCCGGCTCCTCCGGGACAATCACCCCGACCACACCGGTCGGTTCCGGTGAGGAGATATTGAAGAACGGCCCCGCCACCGGGTTGAGATTGCCGTAGATCTGGGCGAACTTGTCGGCCCAACCGGCGTACCAAACCATGCGGTCGATCGAAGCCGCCACTTCGGTCTCCGCAGCCTTCTTGGTTGCTCCACCAGCGCTCAACTGCGCGACGAAGGTCCCTCGCCGATCCTCCAAGGTCTCGGCGATCCGGTACATGACCTGGCCCCGGTTGTATCCGCTGGTGCCCGCCCACCCCGACACCGCCTCCCGGGCCACTCGCACTGCATCCCGCAGGTCCTTGCGGCTTCCCTGGGCCACCCGGGCCAGGACCTCACCGTCGGCGCCGAGGGCGGCAAAGGAGCGGCCCGACTCGGAACGGGGGAATTTTCCCCCGATGTACAGCTTGTAGGTCTTGCGAACGTCGAGACGGCTCATTCCTCGTCCCAGTCCATGTAGGCGAGGAGCCCGTGCCGACCACCCTCGCGCCCAAACCCGGACTCTTTGTACCCGCCGAATGGGGAGGCCGGGTCGAACTTGTTGTAGGTGTTGGCCCAGACCACCCCAGCCTGAAGCCGGTCGGCCATCCACAGGATCCGTGAGCCCTTCGACGTCCACACCCCCGCCGAGAGCCCGTACGGCGTGTTGTTCGCTTTCTCCACCGCCTCCTCAGGTGTGCGAAAGGAGAGGATCGACAACACCGGCCCGAAGATCTCCTCCTGGGCGATGCGGTGGGATTGAGCGACGTTGGTGAACAGCGTCGGTTTGAAGAAGAACCCGCGCTCGGGAAGGACACAATCGGGCTGGAACATCTCGGCCCCTTCGTCGCGACCGGAATCGACCAACTCGGTGATCTTCTCCAACTGGGCCCGGCTGTTGATCGCCCCGACATCGGTGTTCTTGTCCATCGGGTCGCCAACCCGCAAAGTGGAGAGCCGCCGCTTCAACTTGTCGACGAACCGATCGTGGATGTTCTCCTGAACCAGGAGCCGGCTCCCGGCGCAGCAGACATGGCCCTGGTTGAAGAAGATCCCGTTGATCACCCCTTCGATCGCCTGGTCGAGAGGCGCATCCTCGAAGACCACGTGAGCCGCCTTGCCCCCCAATTCCAAGGTCAGCTTCTTGTGACTCCCTGCGAGTTGGGTCGCGATCAGCTTGCCGACCGCAGTCGATCCGGTGAACGCCACCTTGTCCACATCGTCATGGCCGACCACGGCAGCTCCGGTGGCACCCGCTCCCGTGACCACATTGAACACCCCCGGCGGCAGCCCGGCCTCGGCCGCGATCTGGGCCACGATCAAGGCAGTGAGCGGCGTGGTCTCAGCCGGCTTCAGCACCACGGTGTTCCCCGCCGCCAACGCCGGAGCCACCTTCCAGGCCAGCATCAACAACGGGAAGTTCCAGGGGATCACCTGACCGGCAACACCCAACGGCCTTGGACGGATCCCCGGGAAGGCGAACTCCAGCTTGTCCGCCCATCCGGCGTAATAGAAGAAATGACCCGCCACCAGCGGAAGGTCGACGTCACGTGACTCCTTGATCGGCTTGCCACCGTCCAGGGTCTCCAGGACCGCCAGCTCCCGGGACCGCTCCTGGATCATCCGGGCGATGCGGAACACGTACTTGGCTCGCTCCGCCCCATCCATCGGCCCCCACACCTCGGTATAGGCGCGGCGGGCGGCGGCCACTGCATCGCCGACATCGGCCTCTCCCGCTTCTGCAACTTCGGCCAGCGGCTCCTCGGTCGCCGGGTTTATGGTTGGGAAGTACTTCTTCGACTTCGGGCTGACGAACTTGCCGTCGATGAACAGCCCGTAGCGCTCCTCGATGTTGGCGATGTCGGCCGACTCCCGGGATGCGGCGTATTCCCATTTCAAAGGAGCGGTGACAGGGGTTGCGATTTCGATGGCCACGGTCAGTCCTTGGTGAAGTAGTCGGGAGATGAGTAGCGGCCGGTCTGTAGGAAGCGGATCTGCATCAGGACATCATTGAGCAGGGTCGAGGCGCCGAATCGGAACCAGTCAGGTGTCATCCAGGCCTCACCCAGGGTCTCGTTGAGCACCACCAGGTAGCGAATGGCGTCCTTGGCGGTGCGAATCCCACCAGCGGGCTTCATCCCGACCATGACCCCGGTGGCGTCCATGAAATCCCGAATCGCTTCCAGCATCACCAGAGTGACCGGCAGGGTCGCCGCCGGCTGCACCTTCCCGGTGGAGGTCTTGATGAAGTCGGCTCCGGCAGCCATGGCGAGCAACGATGCCTGGCGGACGTTGTCGAGGGTGACCAGCTCGCCGGTCTCGAGGATTACCTTCAGGTGGGCGTCCCCACAGGCATCCTTGACCCGCCGGATCTCGTCGAAGACCTTGAAGTACTCGCCCCCGAGGAAGGCGCCCCGATCGATCACCATGTCCACCTCGTCGGCTCCCAGCCGCACCACCCGGGATACCTCTTCGACTTTGAGATCGGTCTCGACCAGACCGGATGGGAAATAGGTGGCGACGCTGGCCACTTTGACGGTGCTGCCCTCGGTGGCCTCCACCGCGTACTTCACCATGTTGGGATAAACGCATACGGCGGCCACCGAAGGGACACTGGGATCCAGGGGATCGGGCCGAATCGCCTTGGCAGACATCTGAGCCACTTTGCCCGGAGTGTCCTTTCCTTCCAGGGTGGTGAGATCGATCATCCTGATGATCATGTCGAGTGCGGCACGTTTCGACTCGCGCTTGATGGAACGTGTGGAAAGGGCGGCCACCCGCTCATTGGCCCCCACCTCGTCGACCGACGGGACCGAGCGCAGGAAGGAGCGCAGGGTCGGTGTCGTGATCCGGTCGGGCAGGATCGAAGTGCGGGCAGGTGCAAGGGTCACAGCAGGTCCAATGGTACAGGGGCTGGCCCAATGGACCCTGGGGGGGAGAAACGGGCCGGAGGGGGCTGCCTTACGCCTGTGGACTCGAGATCAGGTGGTAGGAGATGCCTTGATCGATCGTCATCTCCATCTGGAAGCCGATCAGCTCACCGGTGGTGTCGTCGGGAATCATCATGTCCATCACGATGTGAGTCGCCGCAGTTGTCTCCGATTGGCGGGCGACACCGGCCTCGGCGTCGAAACGGGTGGTGCCATTGGAACTCGTGTCATCGATGGAGATCAGGAATCGAAGCTCGCCCATCAGATCTTCGAACTCGGCCGTCTCCTCGGCGGTGGCCTCCTCCGGGATGAAGGCACCGAATAGCCCACGGAAGAACTCGGCGAGATCGAACTCGATCGGTGTAGTTGTCGAGATGGTGTCGATCACATACACCTCCGCTCCGTCGAACTCTTCGACAGCGCTGATCGTGTTGGTGACACTGGTGACGATCTGCTCTTCTCCGAGTCCCGGGGTTTCGACCTCATCGGACCAGGTGTCTCCGACGGCCACCTCCTCGTCGGAGAAGAGCGGTCCGAAGAACTGCCCGGGATCGAGACCGGGGGCCGGTGCGCCGCCGCCGCTCATGGCTCCGAGGCCTCCGAACAGTCCCCCGAGCGGGTCCTCGATGTCCTCGCCCCCGGCACTGATCACATTGCCCCGCTCATCGACCACGACGGTCACATCTATGGGCTCCATGGACGCAAATTCGGGAACGTCACTTGAGTCGACCGGCTCGCCGTCGACGGTGCCGGTCACCGCTAGGTCCTCGAAGTCACCCGTGATGTGGATCTCGAAGGTTCCCTCCTCGGGGCCGGCGGCGACTTCGTGGGTGAAAACCGCGGTGCCGGTGATGTCGATCGATGCCTCACCAGGGATCTCCTCCTCGCCCATCGCTGAAGCATCGCCAGAAGCCTCGAGTTCGATGTGCTGGTCGAGGCCGACCTCATACTGGAATCCGTCGCCGGCAGCCAAGGAGTAGCTGAGCAGAACGGCCTCGGCCACCGGAGGTGCTGACGTGGTGGTGGGGTCGACGCTGGGGGTGGTGGTCTCGGTCGACGCGGTGCAGGCGACCAGGACGAGAGCCAGGACCGGGATGAGGGTTAGGGAACGCTTTGGCATATTGGTCAGGTTATCGGCATTCGGGAGCTTTCCTTTTAGGACTGAACAAGACCACAGTTAGCGTGCCGGATTCATGAACCCCTGGGCTCCACTGATCGCCGCCATCCTGGGCTGGGGCTCGGGTGCGGTGGTCACCAGAGCGTTGGTCGGAGGAGAGGTGGACACCTTCACCATGCTCCCGTTCCGGCTTGGCAGCGCCCTGATCGTCATGCTCGTCGTCATCGTCTTCTGGAAGAGGTTTCGCAGCACGGATCGTCGGGCATGGAGCCGGGGAGTCACCCTGGGCACATTTGCCATGGCGATACCCATGATCCTGCTGACGATTGCCCTGGAGGACTTGCCGGTCAGCCTGGGCGGCCTGCTCATCGCCCTGGTCCCGATCGTCACCATCTCCGCCGCTCATTTCATCGTTCCTGGCGAGAGGTTCAACCCGCGTTCGGTGCCCGGCCTGATCGTGTCACTGGCCGGAACTGCGATCCTGGTCGGAATCGGCGGTGACACCGTTGCCGGCGTCGGAAACCTGTGGCGTGGAGTTACGTATTCGCTGCTTGGGGTCGCCCTGGCCGGGATCGCTGGTGCGCTCAGCCGCCGTTTCGCCCTGGAGGTGGGCGGCGACGCCCTGGTCATCCCCCAGTTCACTGCGGCCACCGTGGTTCTCTTTCTGCTCCTCCCGGTCTTGGGGTCCTCCCCGGCCGCTATTGGCGCCAGCGACTGGGTCCTCATCCTCGCCCTCGGCATCCTGGGAACAACCATCCCCTTCACCGCCTTCCTGGTCGCTGCGGAGATGAGCCCGGCAAGCCGCCTGGCTGTCTCCGGCTATCTCGTCCCGGTGGTTGCGGTAGTGCTGGCGGTGATCTTCCTCAGCGAGACGATCAGCCTCGCCGTGGTCGCGGGAGCTGTGCTCATCATCGGGGGGGTGGTGATGGCGGAGCGGGCCACGCCACATGTGCCCGAACCGGGGTTCTCGACGGCTCAATAGCGACTGTCGGGGTCCAACCCCTGGTTTACCCTCATCTTCAATGAGTCGTCGCATCCTCGTCGCCGTCGCGTGGCCCTATGCATCGGGCTCTCTTCATCTCGGCCATCTGGGCGGCGCCTACCTCCCCTCCGACATATTCGCCCGCTATCACCGGCTCGCCGGAAACGACGTGATAATGGTCTCGGGTTCGGATGCCCATGGGACTCCGATCACCGTCCGCGCCGACGAGGAAGGCATCACCCCGCGGGAGGTGGTCGACAAGTACCACGCCGAGATCCTCGGATATTGGGAAGCGGTCGGGATCTCCTTCGACCTCTTCACGACCACCATGACCGAGAATCACCACGCAGTGACCCAGGACATGTTCCTCAGGCTCTTGGAGAAAGGCCATCTGGTCAAAGGCACGTCGACCCAGTTCTACGACCCAGAGGCCGAGAGATTTCTCCCCGACCGGTATGTCGAAGGAACCTGTCCCCATTGCGGGTACACCGAGGCCCGGGGCGACCAATGTGAGAACTGCGGGCGCACCCTCGACGCCATCGACCTGATCGACCCTCGGTCCCGTCTCAGCGGGGCCGCCCCGGTGCTCCGTGACACAGAGCACTATTTCTTCCGGCTCCCTCAATTCGCCGAGCCCCTCAGGGCGTGGCTCGAGACCAAGACCACCTGGCGGCGGCACGTGAGGAACTGGGCCCTGGGCATGATCGAAGAGGGCATGCCGGACCGGGCGATCACCCGCGACATCGAGTGGGGGGTCGAGGTTCCAGTGGACGACCTCGGGCCGGGGAAGAGGATCTATGTCTGGTTCGACGCGGTCATCGGATATCTGTCCGCCGCCAAGGAATGGGCACAGCTCAGCGGCGATCCCGAGGCGTGGCGGAGATGGTGGGAAGATCCCGAGGCCGAGTCCTACTACTTCGTTGGCAAGGACAACATCCCGTTCCACACCGTGATCTGGCCAGCAATGCTTCTCGGGTATGGGGGGCTCAACCTCCCCACCGACGTGCCGGCCAACCAATACATCACCTTCAAAGGGGCCAAGGCCTCGAAATCGAAAGGCGTGGGGCGATCCATCGGCTGGTACGCGGAGCGGCTCCAGCCCGACGCGCTGCGTTACGCCATCGCATCGGTCCTCCCCGAGCAGAACGACACCGATCTCACCGACGAGGAGATCATCCGCCGAATCAACGACGAGCTGGTCGCCACCTGGGGCAACCTCGTCAATCGAGTCCT
>CAZSMJ010000004.1:0-43455 GCA_964608055.1 uncultured Acidimicrobiaceae bacterium
CGAGAGACGTGCTCTCGCTTTGGTGGCGATCTGCCAGGACTCGCTCTACAACACCGACACGCCCCAGAGTTCGCCACCAGTCGAGGTGACAGTGACGGTCGATGCCCGAACTGGTGCCGCCAATGGTGATGAGACCGGGGTCGCGGTTCTCGCCGGGCCCCGCATCGGCCCGCGGGCTCTCCATGAGATCTTCTGCAACGGCATCGTCGAGGTTGTGGGCATCGCCGAGGACGGCACTCCACTCAGCCTGGGACGGAGATCGCGCACTGTCAGAGGGAGGCTGCGACGTTTCGTCCTGGCCCGAGATATGGGTTGCACGGCCGAGGGCTGCTCATCTCGATACCGGCTCGAAGTCCACCACTGCAGGCTCTGGTCTCACGGCGGCGCCACCGATGCCGACAGTCTGGTCACGCTGTGTTGGTTCCATCATCATGTAGCTGTGCATCGAGAGGGCCTCGAGCTCATTCGAATCGGCCAGTCGCGGGTCAGGTTGAAACGACCTAGCTAGGGGTGGGTTCTTCTCCGCCACCCCGGCCGCTACCCGAGTTCTCCAGGTATTCCTTGGCAAGTCGCTTCGGGGCGCGGTCGAGCCAAGCTTCGATCATGATTTCTTCGAGCTCATCGACCGAGATCTCCTCGAGACGGATGAGGATTGATGGATACCCGTCGAAATGCGGCGTTGTGAAATACACGCCGGGATCATCCGTCAGCAACGCTTCCTTTGCACCGAGATCAGGAACCCGGGCAGCCAGGATCGGCCCATCCGGGGCCTCGTCGCCCAACGCCTGGTAGTCCGCGCGTCGTAAAGGCCTTTCCCAGACGAACAACTTGTCCTTGACCTTCCAGTGACTGGCATCTGGCGATGGGTGCTCAGCCGTCCCGGGAAGCTCCAAGGCGATCCTGCGCACATCCTCCCAACTGGCCAATTCAGCCCTCGAGGATCCCGGGATCGGCTGGGACGTCCACGGAGTGCTGCCTTAGGACCTCTAGTGGGATGAGCTCAAGCGCCCGTTCATGAGTCGAAGCCATGATCACCGGGGCCGCCACCCCGTCGTGATGAGCCCGCAGCCAGTTCGCCGCGGTCACACACCATCGGTCGCCGGGCATCAATCCGGGGAACTGATACCCGGGCATCGGGGTGCTGAGGTCGTTGCCGATGCTGTGTTGATGATCGAGGAACTCTGAGGTCACCACGGCGCAAATGGTGTGACTGCCGAAGTCCTCCGGACCGGTGGCGCAGGACCCGTCCCGATAAAAGCCGGTGAGCGGATCGATGCCGCAGGGCTCCAGGTCGCCCCCCAGTACGTTTCGATCACTCACCGGCTTCAGTATCGCGTTGTGGGGCCTGCGCTGGGTCCTTATCTGGTCAGCACGACCTTGAGAGCACCGGTCTCACTGGCCCGGCCGAAGACGTCGTAGGCCTCTTCGAACTGCTCCATGTTGAACGTGTGCGTCACCAGAGGAGCCGGGTTGATCATCCCGCTCTGAATCAGACGGATCAGGGTCGGCGTGGAGTAGGTGTCCACCAGCCCGGTGGTGATGGTCACGTTCTTGATCCACAACTCTTCGAGGTGCAATGTGACCGGCTCGCCGTGGACCCCAATGTTGGCGACCCTGCCCCCAGGGCGAACCAGGGCAGCCGCCATCTCGAACGTGGCGGGCACGCCCACCGCTTCCACCGACACATCGGCGCCGAGGCCGTCGGTCATCTCCTTGACGATCTTGACCGCGTCCTCGCGTCCGTTGTTGATCGTGATGTCCGCTCCGAACTGCTTGGCGGCCTCGAGTCGGCTGTCGGCCAGGTCGATCGCGATGATGTGGCTGGGGCTGTAGAGCTTGGCTCCCAGGATGGCGGCGAGCCCGATGGGCCCTGCACCGACCACTGCGACCACATCGCCAGGTTCGACTTTGCCATTCAGCACGCCCACCTCGTATCCGGTGGGGAGAATGTCGGCCATCATCAGGATGTGCTCATCGCTGACGCCGGCGGGCACCGGGTAGGTGGAGGTGTCGGCAAACGGGACCCTCACGTATTCGGCTTGGGTGCCGTCGATCTTGTGCCCGAGGATCCACCCTCCGCCGCCGAGGCACTGCCCATACCGGCCTTCGCGGCAGTAGCGGCAGGACCCGCAAGCGGTGATGCATGAAATCAGGATCCGGTCTCCTGCTTTCACAGTTTTGACTCCGGTACCCACCTCTTCGACCGTCCCTACCGCTTCGTGGCCGAGGATGCGGCCGTCGGTGACGGCGGGAACGTCGCCTTTGAGAATGTGGAGGTCGGTGCCACAGATGGTTGCCGCGTCGACTCGGACGATGGCGTCGGTGTCTTCGATGATGACCGGTTTTGCCACTTCCTCCCAGGACTTCTTGGTGGGACCGTGGTAGACGATGGCCTTCATGATTGCCTCCTTCGAAAGGCTGGCTGTTGCAAGTACCACGACCGTACGTGCCGAACGGGAGACGCTTGTAGGGCCGAACGTCCCGATCCTGGGTTATTCAGCCCCTACAGGCGAAGGTGTCCCAGCCGCCACCGTCATACACGGCCCATGCCGCCGCCGCAGTTGATGCAACGGGATCGGTGGGTTGTGCCCCAGGGAACCCGGCCTCCGAGGCTCGTTCCTCCCAATATTGGGGCAAATGTTGGAAAAGCCCGACGGCCCCGGTCCGCAGATTTGTCGAGTTGGGGTCGAATCTCGACTCACACCACGCCACTCGCACCGCCTTGTTGACATCCTCGGCGGCGAAATAGCGGGAAACCAGGGCCCGGACCTGAACTTGGGACAGCCACCCAGATGTCTCAGAGACCATGGACCCTGTTGACGGCTCTGCCGTAGAGGAATCGCTCAGGTCTGAAGCCTGCTCCGCGTCTTCGGCCTCGGACTGGGCGGTCGCCGAGAGCTCGGCGGGCTCACCGGCGAGGAGTGCGAAAGTGAGCCCTGCATAAGCCCCGGTGGTGTGACCCAAGCTGGCGGCGGCAGCCTCGGTCTCGAGTTCGTCGACGGTCGGATCAGGAGTGTCGAACGCGGCAAAGCCAGCCATCGCCAAAAGGGCCACCGCCGCCCACCCGGCCACGAAAGACAGGCGTCTCAAACGCATATGAAGTGACTCCGCCAGCGGCTTCGAATGCCGCCCAATGAAAGGCAACCCTACCCAGTTGTGGATAAGTGCGACAACTCGGATTTGGTCAGTTTTCGGCATTTTCCAAGGCCGCGAAAACCATCGACCAGTGTTCTCGCGTCGGATCCAGCAAATCGAAATGACCGAGAGTGGGAAAGACCTCGAGGCGTGCAGTGTCGGCGAGGCGGGTGCTCTGAGAAACGGGCACCAGCTCGTCGTCCTCGCCATGCACCAGAAGCGTCGATGGCGGGGCCTCGAGAGTCGGGGGTGCTCCCGAAACAAGGAGCCGTTTCGCCTCGCTGCTGCCCGGGCCATCGGACGCAGCCAGCGCAGCGAGGTCGGTGACCGCGGCGAGACCGACCTTGAGCCCGACCGTCTCGGTGGGTGGCCGATTGGCGGCCCACAGCGCGAGATGACCGCCTGCCGAGTGCCCGATCACCGCCGGAGCGACCGTATCCACCTCGGGCGCCTTGCGGATGTAGTCGACGGCGAGCCTCACGTCTTGCCCCGACCCCGGCCAGCCGCCGCCTCCTCCCAGACGCCGATACTCGATGTTCCAGGTGGCCCAACCTCGCTTGGTCAGGTCGACAGCCAGCGTCTCCATGGAATCCCTCTCGTACTGCTGCCGCCAGAACCCGCCATGGACCAGGACCGCCAACCCTCGGATCCCCGACGAGGCGAGGCGGAGATCGCCGACATTGTCAGGGTGGGGCCCGTAGCGAAGCGTCTCGAAGGTCATCGTCGCCCGATTCACCAGATGTCGGATGGCATCCCGATACCCACCGGTGCCACGTCCATAGATGGTGCGCACGCAGGCCGGCGCCACGAGTGAGACCGCTCGCCAGGATTCCCTTTCCATGACATTCGAGATGTGCACCTCGACCGCGGGGGTGGCAACGGAGTGAAGGGCGTCGCCGAGTGCCCGGGAGGTGTGGGTGAGGGCACCCGCGTTGATGATGATCCCGTCAGCTCCGGCCGCCTGGTGAATGGCCTCCACTAGTTCACCTTCGTGGTTCGACTGGAGGAAGGAGGCCTCCACGCCGAGAGAACCTGCCCATTCTGAGATCTGGCGCTCCAAGTCCTCGAGCGTGGTCGACCCGTAGACCTCAGGCTCACGGCTCCCCAGCAGGTTCAGATTGGGGCCGTTGAGGACGACGACTCGCATCATGCGACCATGGGCAGGTGTTCGGGGATGAGGCTGCGAGCTTCATCGACCACGGTTGGCGGCAATCGCCCAGGCTCGAGGTCGTAGACCCCAGACATGATCTTCACGATCGCCTTGATCACCTTGGAGTTGTCGAGGCCAGGGGATCGGTCGGCGAGGGCCCCCGAAGTCCTCGGGTCCCAATCGAGGTGAAGCGCGCGATTCACCGGGATAAGCACATCACGGATGCTCTCCCCGTCGTCGACGACTACGACGCCACCGATGTGGGCGGCGCCCCGAACCAGGCGTTGTCCGACACCCATCACCTTTACCCGGCCGCCTACGTTCACCGACCACGAGCCGGGGCAGTATTCGCCGGGCACCTCACCGATTCGGGCATCGATGCCGAGTGTCTGAAACGCCTTCACCATGACGGTGGAGATCATCTCGAATCGGTGGCGAATGCCGGTGCGGGGATCCTGGTCGGGCAGTGCGATCGAGAATGCAAGCGTGGAGCCGTGGAACACTGCGGCCCGCCCCCCGGCAAGTCGCTCGACCGCGGCAAACTCGTGGGCGTGGGCCGCCCTGACCGCCAGGCGATATCCCGGCTGGACCCGATCGGCGCGGCCGAAGGCGACCACCCGTCCCGGGACGTGAAGACGGAACACGCCGCCGATTTCGCCACGAGCCACGGCAGACAATGTCGCATGGCTGACCGCCACATCCATGGCCGGATGGTTCGGATACGAGTCCTCGACCAGCAGCAGTTCTTGCACACCCAGGAGGATAAGGAGTCGACTGTTACCGTTTGAGTAACCGCGCCGTATCGGGAACGTCGAAGGCCGGTTCACCCGTTGATTCTGCGGGTGACGGGGCAATCGAAAGGAGGGTGCGTGCGAAAGGCGTCTCGTGTGACTGCGTTGCTCGCAGCGGCCACGATGCTGCTCGCGTGCGGGGAAGCCCCCTTTGCCGCCTTGGGTCGTCGCAGCTCCGAATGGATTTCCGAGCCCACGATCATCACCACCACCACTGTGCCGATCACGGTTCCATCGGTGGTCGGCTCGGACATCCTGAAATGGTTCAACGACACCATTGTCACCACGGCCCCACTCGACGATCCGGTCGCCGTGGAAGACGAGATATTCGATCGCCGGGCGGGCGACCTCTTCATACAGGCCAGCCGCGCCGAGGTCATCTCCCTGTTGCCGGAGCTCAGATTTCCCGCCACCGCGCCATTTCTCGCGGAATACGTGACCTCACAGGTGGTCTTCGACAACAACGGGGAGCTGTCACACGATCCCGTCGCCACCTTCGGCATCTGGTCTTCGGAGCCATACACCCGGTCCCGCACAGTGGCGCAGATGGCGGTGCTGGAGGTGGCTTCCGACCCCGAGGCCTCGGCGGCCCTCGAGCAGCCCGATGCCGATCTCTCTTGCGCCCGCTTTGCTGATCGCACGACTTTGGTCTGTGAGAGCTTCTCTATCGAAGGCAGGCCGTTCTGGTCTCTCACCGCGGACAACGGAACGACGCTGGTGTGGTTCGAAGGCATCTATCGGTACGAGCTTTTCGGCCGGACGTTCGTCCCGATGTCCACGCTGCAGGAGATGGCGGTCGCCTCCATCCTTCTCGCCGAGCTAAGGCCACTCTCGGGATAACCTCGAAACTCCTGACCCAGGAGGGCGCAGCATCTTTCATTCCGGTGGCTGGTGGAGCTATCTGCAATATGACGAGGAGCAGGACCGTCCCAATATCGATCGGGACCTGCTGCGTCGTGTCTGGACCTATGGGCGTCCCTACCTGCGCGGTCTCATCGGGATCCTGGTCACCATTTTCATCATCTCCGGTCTTGGGGTCGTCCCGGCCAACTTGATCAGGCTTCTGCTCGACGAGGCCTTACCCAACAAGGACGTCCGTCAATTGACCATCCTCGGTTTGGGGATGATCTCGGTCCCCCTGGTCAGTGCCTTGGTGGGAGTGGCCCAGCGCTGGTGGTCGTCACGGGTCGGGGAGGGGATCATCTTCGATCTGAGACGGGAACTGTTCGCCCATCTGCAGCGGATGTCGCTTCGGTTCTTCACCGCGACCCGCACCGGCGAGTTGATGAACCGGCTCAACAATGATGTAGTCGGTTCCCAACAGGCGATCACCGGGACTCTGGTGACGATCCTTTCCAACGTGGTCTCTGTGGTCTTCATCCTGGTGGTGATGCTCTTGGCAGAGTGGCGATTGACTTTGCTCGCGGTGGCGGCCCTCCCCCTCTTTGTGATCCCGGCGCGCCGGGTGGCCAAGGTCCTGCGTCGGATCACCCAACAACAGATGGAACACGAGGCCAAGATGTCGGGGATCCTCCAGGAGAGCTTCAACGTGAGCGGCGCCCTGCTCGTGCGTTTGTTCGGGCGGTGGGACGAGGAGGCGACGAGGTTCGCTGAGGAGGCGGCCAAGGTCCGGGACATCGGGGTGAGGCGAGCCATGGTGGGCCGAGGATTCTTCGCCGCGCTCGGATTGGTCTCGGCGGTGGGGACCGCGGCCGTCTTCTGGGTCGGGGGACTGATGGTGATCAACGGGGAGATCAAGGACGGCGTGCTCGTGATGTTCGCCACGCTGCTCGTTCAGCTTTACGGGCCGCTTTCGGCCATCACCAACTCCCGGGTCGAATTCGCCTCCTCTCTGGTGTCGTTCGAGCGGGTGTTCGAGGTTCTGGATCTGGAGACCGACATCCCCGACCCGGCAGAGCCCGAGCCCCTGCTCCCGGCGACCGGTCGCGTGGAACTTCGAGATGTTTCCTTTCGCTATCAGAGCGATGGTCCGGAGGGTTTGGATGCGGTCAGGAGATTCTGGGATCACGGTGAGGAGAGCGAACCGATTCCGGCGTCGGCCTCAACCCGGGAGTGGGCTCTCCGTGATGTCAACTTTGTCGCCGAGCCCGGGACCTTGACCGCATTGGTCGGGCCGTCGGGTGCGGGCAAGACCACCATCTCCTATCTGGTGCCCCGGCTCTACGACGTGACCGAGGGCGCGGTCCTCATCGACGACCACGACGTTCGAAATGTGGCCTTGCGCGAGCTCGCGGCATCGGTGGGAGTGGTCACCCAGGAGACCTATCTCTTCCACGACACGATCGCCGCCAACCTCAGGTATGCCAAGCCCCAGGCCAGTCTCGAGGAGCTGATCGAGGCCTGTCGCGCGGCCAACATCCACGACATGATCTCCAAGCTCCCGGCGGGCTACGAGACCGTGGTGGGAGAGCGCGGGTACCGCCTGTCGGGAGGGGAGAAGCAACGGATCGCGATCGCTCGGGTCCTGCTCGAGGACCCCCGGATCCTGATCCTCGACGAGGCGACCTCGCATCTCGACTCCCGGTCCGAGGCCCTGATCCAGGAGGCACTCGAGGTGGCGATGGCGGGGAGAACCTCTCTGGTGATCGCCCACCGTCTGTCGACAGTTCGCGCCGCTCATCAGATCCTGGTCCTCGATGATGGCGAGATCGTGGAGCGAGGGGATCACGCCACTCTGGTAGCCCTGGGTGGTCTCTACGCCTCGCTCTATCGGACCCAGTTCACCGAGCCGGCCTCTGCCTGAATCAGGCGCCTCGGGTCAGGTTGTCGATGAGCAGTTGTTGATTGGTGGCGAGCAGCAACGTCCGGGAGTCGTGTGACAGCCAGAGACTGGGGCCGACCTTGAGCCACACCTGCTTGGGCAACGCATCGAGGTTGCGACGTTTGCGCGCCGACGGCGCCGCATAGACGAGCACAGTGGGGGCGGGTGCCGCCAGGGCGTCGAGATGGTCCACCAGGTCGTAGCTCCCGAACAGATAGGCCATGCCCTCCGCTGGGTCGAGGGGCCCGGTGTCGGAGAACCACTCCACCCGGCCACAGTCGGCACAGGCCGTCACTGCAACCCGACCGATCCAGACCGGCTGGTGTTCGCACTGCTCGGAACGATTCGTCTCCATATGGGAGAAGCTACGAAGCGGGTGTGACAAGAAATCCGGCAGAGCCGGATTTCCGCAGTACGCAATACGTTTTGCGTTCGGCCGGCCCGATCACAGATCGAGGATCGGCACTTCCTGGGTGTCCTCGATACGGGTGCCGGGCACCAGGAGCACCGGCAGGTGGCATTGGTCGATGACCCGGGCCGACACGCTGCGCCATGCCTCCTCGGTGAACAGTCTTCGGGTGGCTCCCATCATCACCAACTCGGCGCCGACGTCCTCGGCGGTGTTGATGATCGCCTCGGCGGGATCGTCTCCCTCCACGAACCGGACCTCGGCTGTCATCCCTGCCGCCTGCAGGGCGGCGACGATCGGCTCCACAGCACGCAGCCCGCGTTCCTCCAGATAGCGGGCGGCTTTGGCTTCGGCGTCGGATGAGTCGATCGGAGAGTCGTCGAGAAAGGATCGGCGAACATCATCATCGAGGGCTTCGAGAAACGACCTGGGGACCCGGACCACGGTCATCACCGTGACCTGACCATCCTCGGACCGAAGACGGTCGCATAGATCGGCCACCGGTGCTGAAGGAAGGACCCCGGTCGTGGCGATCAGGATGCGCACGTGGCTGAGATTAGGGTGTCGAATCCAGTTGTGTCGTAGCGAGAGTCATGGATCCAGAGCTGCTGAACAAGGTGACGTGGAAGATCCCCAACGCCCTGGCGCTGATCGGATCGGCCTCCGATGGCGAGTGGAACGGCATGACTGCCTCTTGGATCACCCAGGTTTCCATGGAACCGGTGCTGATCGGGGTCGGGATCGACAACAAAGCCGTTACCCACCGGTTGATCACCGCCTCCGGGGTGTTCAGTGTCAATCTGTGGTCTCCCGAAGACACCAGGGTCTTCGTGAAGTTCTCCAAACCTGCTGTCCGCGAGGGTGACACCCTCAACGGTCGTCCGGTCCGTCTCGGCCTCGCCGGCGCACCCATCTTCGAAGAGTCGGTCGCCTGGATGGAGTGTGAGGTGCGGAATGCCATCGACTTCGGGACCCACACCTTCTTTGCCGGCGAGATCGTGGACGCCGGTGTCATCGACGACGAGGCAAGGGTGGCTTCGCTCTCGGACACCAGGATGAAATACGGCGGTGTGAAGAGGGGCGGTCACTGATCAATGGAGATCTCGGTTGAGGGCAAGGTGGCCCTGGTCACCGGGGCGAGCCGGGGAATCGGCCTGGCAACTGCGCTCGAGCTTGCCAAGAGCGGGGCAATCGGAGTGACCATCACCTCCCGCAAGCCGGAGAACATCGAAGCCGCGGCTGCAGAATTGTTCGCGGCGGGTGTGGATCCCGATCGACTTCTCGCCCTGCCCTCGAGATCGGACTCCGAGGAGTCGGCTGACGACGCGGTCACGCAGACGGTCGAGCGTTTCGGCTCCTGCGACATCCTGGTCAACAACGCGGGGACCAACCCTTCGGCGGGCCCGTTGATGGAGGTCGACCTCGGCGCCCTCGACAAGACATGGGCGGTGAATCTGCGGGCGCCTCTGCTCTGGGTGCGAGCTGCCTATCGTGCCTCGATGGCGAAGAACGGGGGGTCGGTTGTGAATGTGGCCTCGATCGGGGGACTGCGCCCGGGCCCGATCACTGGTGCCTACAACATCTCCAAGGCCGGACTGGTCCACATGACGCGCCAGCTCGCTCTCGAGCTCGCCCCCGAGATCCGGGTCAATGCCGTCGCCCCGGCGGTGGTCAAGACCAGGCTTTCCGAGATGCTGTGGGCAGACGAGCCGGCCGCGGCCCGTATGCACCCCCTTGGCCGGCTGGGAACGCCCGAGGACGTGGCCCGGGCCATCGTGTTCCTCGCGTCCGACGCGGCCGATTGGATGACAGGGGTCATTCTCCCGGTTGATGGGGGTATGACCGAAGCCTCGTCCTCCGGCATAGCCTGAATTCGATACCCGTGAGCCACCCCACCCCCGATCCAGCGCTCGCTCTTCGGTATCTCAGTGGTGAGATCCCCGATGAGGCCCTTTTCGCTGAGGCCCGCCAGCTTCGCGACCAGGCACACGGGCGAACCATTACCTACAGCCGCAAGGTTTTCATCCCACTGACCACCCTGTGTCGGGATCGCTGCACCTATTGCACCTTTGCCAAGCCGCCAGGCGCCGGTGGCATGTACCTGGAGCCCGAGGAGGTGCTCGCGGTGGCTCGGGCCGGGGATGAGGCCGGGTGCACCGAGGCCCTCTTCACCCTTGGTGACCGGCCGGAGGATCGCTGGCCACAGGCGGTGGAGTTCCTTGCCGGCAAGGGTCTGGGGACCACCATCGAATACGTGGCCGAGATGTCGGCATTGGTCAGGTCGGAGACTTCGTTGTACCCCCATGCCAACCCCGGTCTGATGGGGGATCCTGAGATGAGGCTGCTGCGGCCCACCAATCCCTCGATGGGGCTCATGTTGGAAAACATCTCACCACGGCTGATGGAGCCCGGCATGCCCCATCACAACTGCCCCGACAAGGAACCTGCGCTCCGGGTGGCGACCATCGAGGCAGCCGGGAGGAACAAGGTCCCATTTACCACCGGGATCCTCGTCGGGATCGGTGAAACACCTCAGGAGATCGTCGACTCTTTGTTTGCGTTGCGTGAGCTCTCAGACCGGACCGGGGCGATTCAGGAAATCATCATCCAGAACTTCAGGGCCAAGGCCGACACTCCGATGCGGTGGTCGGCCGAGCCGGTGCCCAGGTGGTTTGCCAGGGTCGTCGCCCTCGCGCGATGGGTCATGGGGGCCGAAGCCAACGTCCAGGTCCCGCCGAATCTCACCGAGCGATTCGAGATCTACCTCGACGCAGGGATCAACGACTGGGGCGGCGTGTCGCCCCTCACCATCGACTGGGTCAATCCCGAGGCTCCGTGGCCCCATCTCGACCAATTGCGGGCGCGGACCGAGGCTTCCGGGTTCTCGTTGCGCCCGAGACTTCCTGTCTACCCGGAGTTCATTACACGGGATTGGATCGATCCCGGCTTGTATGACAACGTTGTTGCCTCGTCCAATGACGACGGCCTAGCCCAAATCCCGGAACACGTCGGAGCGACATGACCATCACCTTTCTGAGAGTGAGACCATCAGAGACCCTGGCCGCGGCGGCAGCCGAGAGTCGCCGTCGGGAAGGCACCACGACCGTCGAGCTCGTCGACCCGGGCGTCGAGGACCTGGCCAATGCGGGTTCTGGAGGGGTGCTGATCACCGCAACCACGATCGGGGAAGTCGAGCCGGCGGCGTGGGTGGTTTCGCCTGACGACGCCTTGACCCTTGCTGACCGGGGTGTGCCCGGGTGGCGGTTGAGTGTCACCGGGGACGGTGATCGGGAAGTGGTCCTCAACGGTCTGGCCCGGTCGCGGGCAGCATTCCTCAGGGCCACGCGCTCCACAGTCGAGGAGATGGCTCAGCTCGTGGCCCTGCCCGGGATCGAAGCCTCGGTGTCGGTGTTCGTCGACGACGTGGTCCAGGCGGTGAGGATGGTGGATCTGGGGGCAGGCGACCTCTTGTTGCGGGACTGGGACGTCGAGCGGATCGGGCAATTGCGGGATGCGCTCGGCGCTTCCCTGCTCATCGAGCGGACCGCGTTCCCTCCGGGGCTCGAAATCGACGAAGCGAGGGACCTCCTCCCTGCCGGGATCTTCACCACTTGGTTGAGCCAGGTCGACGGTTCCGGTGCGGTCCGACCCCGCCACACCTGGGCTCCCGGTAAGGACCAAGAGCCACCGGTCCCGGTGTTTCGGTTTTCCGCGGAGTGGATGGATCGCTCCTGGGTCACCGGCATCGCCCCGGAGGGGATCTCCGGCGCAGGGAGCCTGGCGCCGATTCTTCAGAGATCGCTCGACGGCCACCGGCCGACCACGTCCGAAGTTGAGAGCCTCTTTCGAGCCCGCGGCGACCAGGTCGATGCGATCGCCCACGTGGCCGATCGTCTGCGGGAACGAGCGGTGGGGGACACCGTCACCTACGTGGTCAACCGCAATATCAACTACACCAACCTGTGTTACTTCAAATGCGGGTTCTGCGCCTTCTCCAAAGGGCCGAAGAGCCTCAACCTGCGCGGGGAGCCCTATTTGATGGGAATCGAGGAGATCGTCGGCAACGCTCGCGAGGCCTGGGAACGTGGCGCCACAGAGGTGACCCTCCAGGGTGGCATCCATCCCGATTTCACGGGGAATTTCTACGTCGACGTCGTGCGATCGATCAAGGCGGAATTGCCCGACATGCACATCCATGGGTTCACCCCACTCGAGGTGTGGCAGGGGGCGCACACTCTTGGCGTCCCGGTTCGCCAGTTCCTCGAAGAATTGCAGCAAGCAGGCTTGGGGACCCTCCCCGGGACCGCCGCCGAGATCCTCGACGACGAGGTGAGGGCCCATCTCTGCCCGGACAAGATCCGGACCTCGCAATGGGCCGAGGTGATGATCACTGCGCATGAGCTCGGGCTCAGAGCGACCTCGACCATCATGTTCGGACACATCGACCACCCCCGCTCCTGGGCCAACCATCTCGAAGTCATCGCCCGCATCCAGCAGCGGACCGGCGGTTTCACCGAGATGGTCCCGCTGCCGTTCGTCCACATGGGCGCTCCCATCTTCCTGAGGGGACGGGCCCGCCCCGGGCCGACGTGGGATGAGGTGGTGCTGATCCATGCCGTCTCCAGAATCGCTCTCGACGGCCTCGTTCCCAACATCCAAGCCTCGTGGGTGAAGCTCGGGTTGGATGGAGGAGGGCGTTTGCTCGATGCCGGCTGCAACGACCTGGGGGGCACCCTCATGGGTGAGATCATCACCAGGGCGGCGGGGGCGCAACATGGCCAAGAGGTGACACCACAGCAATTCCGCGAGGTGATCGAGGCCGCGGGACGCACACCCGGTTTGCGCAACACCACCTATGAGATCCTGGAGTTGGAGCGGGGCCGAACTCAGCGCCAACCGAGCGCGGGGGCAACGTAGGTGAGAATGCTCTCGAGGACATGCGCGTTGTAGTCGGCTCCGAGCTGGTTGGGGACGGTGAGCAATAGCGTGTCGGCGGCTGCGATGGCTTCGTCTTGGGCCAGCTGTTCGACGAGGACCTCGGGCTCGGCTGCGTAGGAGCGGCCAAAGATCGCCCGTGTGCTCGCATCGATGTAGCCGATCTGATCAGTGGTCTGCTGACGGCTCCCGAAGTAGGCGTGGTCGCGGTCGTCCACCAGCGCGAAGATGCTGCGGCTGACCGACACCCGCGGCTCACGCTGGTGCCCGGCCGTTGTCCACGCCTCGCGATAGGCATCGATCTGCTTCCGCTGCTGGACGTGCAAGGGCTCGCCACTCTCGTCGAACTTCAGTGTCGAACTCTGCAGGTTCATCCCCAGGGATGCAGCCCACGCCGAGGTTGCGTTCGTGGCAGACCCCCACCAGATGCGGTCCCGAAGGCCCGGCGAGTATGGCTCGACTCGGAGGAGGCCCGGTGGGTTGGGAAACATCGGCTGGGGATTCGGCTCGGCGAACCCTTCACCTCTGAGCAATTCGAGTAGGACCTCGGTGTGGCGTCTGGCCATATCGGCATCGCTCTCGCCCTCAAGCGGCACATGCCCGAAATGGCGGAAGCCGTCGATCACCTGCTCTGGCGAACCGCGGCTGATGCCCAATTGGAGTCGGCCACCGGCGATGATGTCGGCGGCACCGGCGTCTTCCGCCATGTAGTGGGGGTTCTCATATCGCATGTCGATCACGGCGGTGCCGATTTCGATCCGGTTGGTACGAGCCCCGACCGCGGCCAGCAACGGGAATGGCGAGCCGAGCTGTTGGGCGAAGTGATGCACGCGGAAGTAGGCACCATCGGCGCCGAGCTCCTCGGCAGCCACGGCCAGCTCGATCGACTGGAGCAGCGAATCCGCGGCGGTCCGGACCTGCGAGTACGGCGTCGGTGACCAGTGGCCGAACGAAAGGAAGCCGATCCTCTTCACGCTGAGCCTTTCTGCCGGAGGTGGAAGGGGTAGGGAGGGACGCTACCCCCGGTAACTGAGGCCTTTGACGGCGGTGGTGAACCCCCACTCCGCCAGCGCGGATGCCAGCGGGGAGCTCTGAGCCGGGCTCCCGTTGACCGTGCTCAACGTGGTCCTTCGATGACGCGCAGCCACGGTTGCCAGCGCCCGACCTACGCCGATGAAATGTGAGGGCTCGGTGGTGAGAAGGGTGAGGCTCTTCCGCCCCCGCTCCAGGAACCCGACGAGCCCTCCCCCATAGAGGAGCACGTAGGCCCCGGCATCCCGAGCCAGACGCGCGCCTTCGACGTCGGGCCATCCGAGGGTTGCTCCGTAGGGGTTGGCCGGATCTGTGGCGGCCAGAACCATCAACTCCGGTCTCGCCTCCTGGCGGAGGCGGTCGACTGCTCCCGGAAGGGCGAACTGTGATCCACCGAGACCCTCCACGAAGTAGCCCCGGCGGATGCGCCCGGTCTCCTCGAGATGGTTGTAGATCGGGTAGATGGCGCTGAAACCACCGGGAAATCCCTCGGCGAGCACGGTGGTGCGGGTTGCTACCCCATGCCGGTCGAGGATCAACTGCGCCCATGCGGCGCTGCGCTCGGTCTCCGACGGCGCCGAGCCATGCAGATGCTTCGTTGACGACCAACGACCCCCGGCGTGGGCCGGAAAGCGAGAAGAGATCGAGGGTCGCCCCGAGGATCGGCCCCGGCGTCTGCCGACAAAAGCCCTGACCGGTTCCAGGGTGTCGTTGGTCACATGCCCTGCCCAGACCAGGTCCCACAACCTGTCGAGGGCGAGCTCAGGATCACCGCCACCAAGGCCTTCGTAGATGTCTCTGAAGAAGCTCGCTCCACGCCCCTCCAGATGCTCGAGGATCCTGGTGTGTTCGGGGAGATCGGGAAGTTCGGTGGGACCGGCCCAGAGTAGATCGAGGTTGTCTCTGGGAAACAGCGCCAGCTTTCCGTCCCCGAGACCGGAGCCGCCCATCCCGATCCAGACCAGGCTGCCGTCGAGGAGAAGCCGGTCCAGACCGGCCGGGGCGTCTTCGACCCTGGCAGCCAACACATCACGCTCCAGGACGGAAGCTGGGATCGGGGTGCCAGCCAAGCGGCCGACCGCGTCGTTCAAGGCATGTCGGCCACGTGGTGGGTCGAGTGATACCCCCTGCCAGGCGATGGCGAATCTGGCCAGGGCCGCAGGCTCCACCGGCTCGATCTCACTGCGAAGGGATGCCAGCGAGCGGCGCTTCAGGCGGCGAAGTACGTCGCGGTCGACCCATTCCCTGCCCGCACCACCGGGCCGGAAGGCGCCAGCATCGACCCGGTTTGCGTCCTGAAGCTGGAGCAGGACGATGTCGACGACCGCTTCCGGCAGCCCGAGGTGGGAGGTGACGTCCCCTGTGGTGAACGGGCCATGGGTCCGCGCGTATCTTCCGACCAGGTCTCCCAGGGGGTCGGCAACGGCTTCGAGGAACACATGGGCGACTCCGGGTGGCGGAGGGACGCCGAGACCATCCCGGAGTCGGGAGATGTCTTCGGCGGCGGCCCATAGAGGCTCGCCATTGATGACTACCCGAACCACCCGCCCGGCGATCTCCAGGTCGTCGATGGCCGCGCGGACGTCGAAGCCGCTGCTTCGGATCTCGAGGTCTGTGGTCCCCAATGGGCCGAGATCGCGCAACAGGTCATGGACTGCGTCGGGGTGGGTCGCCCGCCGTCCTTCGGTGAGATGTTGCAGCTCCAGCTCCACGGCCGCCACCACCTCGGGGTCGATCAGCTCTCTCAGCTCCCCCTCGCCCAGGAGCTCTCGCAACAGGTCTCGGTCGAGGGTGAGGGCGGCGGCCCGCCTTTCCGCCAGAGGGGCGTCTGCCTCGTAGAGGTAGGCGGCGACGAAGGCGAAGAGAAGCGACGAGGCGAAGGGGCTGGGGCCGTCGGTCTCCACCTCGGCGATGCGAATTCGCCTCGATCGGATGTCGGCCAGGACCGACTGGAGGCCCGAAAGGTCGAAGTCGTCCTGGAGGATCTCGCGATAGACCTCCAGGATCATGGGGAATGAGCCGAACTGGCGGGCGACACCGAGGAGGTCGGCCGATCGTCTTCTCTGCAGCCACAACGGGGTCCGCTGATTGGGCCGGCGGCGGGGGAGTAGCAGGGAGCGCCCGGCGGCCTCGCGAAAACGCGCCGCGAACATCGCTGTGTCACCCAGGTGCTCGATGAGGATCGGCTCGACCTCATCAGGCTCGAGAATCAGGTCGGATGCGTCCGGCAGCTCATCGGAATCGGGGAATCGGAACGCGATGCCGTCGTCGGACCAGATGACATCGACATCGGTCCCGAAGCGGGCCCGAAACCGATGTCGCAGCGCCATGGCCCAGGGCGCATGGACCCGAGCTCCGAGTGGGGAGAGCATCACCAGCCGCCAGTCGCCGATCTCGTCCCGGAATCGCTCGAGGACGATGGTTTGATCGGTAGGGAGCAGTCCGGTGGCCTCCTTCTCCTCTGTCAAGTAGGCGACGAGATTGGCGGCAGCATGGCCATCGAGATGGTGGGTGGTGGCCAACAGGTCCTCGGCGTGCTCGGGATCGAGCATGGCTGTCTCGCGGACGAACCGCCCGACGGCTTTTCCGGTTTCCAGCGATCGGCCCAACATGTCCCCGTGCCAGAAGGGCATATGGGCGGTGGCGTCGGCTGGTGCCGGCACCACCTGGACCCGGTCGTGGGTGATCTCGGTGATTCGCCACGAGCTGGACCCCAGCAGGAAGGTGTCTCCCTCCCTCGATTCATACACCATCTCCTCGTCGAGATCTCCAACTCGGCTCCCGTCCGGCAGGACGACGCGATACAGGCCGCGGTCGGGAATGGTCCCCGGGTTGGTCACTACGAGTTGCCTCGAGCCGGGCCGCGGGGTGATTTCGCCGGTCACCCGGTCCCAGTTGATCCGGGGACGGAGCTCGGCAAACAGATCGGATGGATAGCGACCCGCCAGCATGTCCAACGTGGCGTCGAACACCGCCCGGCTCAGCTCGGAGTAAGGAGCGGCGCGTCGGGTCAGCTCGAACAAATGGTCGGCCGTGGTGTCACCACTGACCACCTCGGCCACGATCTGCTGGGCGAGGACATCGATGGGGTTGGCCGGGATCCGTGTCGTCTCCACGTTGCGCTTGGTCATCTCCCCGGTGAGGACTGTGGACACGAGAAGGTCCCCCCGATACTTGGGGAATACGCGAGCCTTGGAGACACCGCCGACCTGATGCCCGGACCTGCCCACGCGCTGCAACCCCGAAGCCACCGAGGTTGGCGCCTCCACCTGGATCACCAGATCGACCGCCCCCATGTCGATACCCAACTCGAGTGACGAGGTGGCAACCACTGCCTTCAACTCGCCCCGTTTGAGGGCGTCCTCGATCTGGAGTCGATGTTCTCTGGCCACCGATCCGTGATGAGCCCTGGCGATCTCCTCGCCGGCGAGGTTGTTGATCTCTGCACAGATCCGCTCGGCCAATCGTCGGGAGTTGGCGAAGACGATGGTGCTGTTATGAGCCTGGATTGCCTCGAGCAGCTTCGGGTAGACCGCAGGCCATATCGAGCGGGCGGGTGCCTGGTCGGGGTCGAGGGGGTCCGGTGTTCCCGGCTCTGTCATGTCCTCCACCGGTACCACGATCTCGATGTCGAGCTCGCGGTCGTGGGGGACGTCGATGACAGTCACCGGGCGCGGGACCCAGCCGTCTGTCCCACTGGTGCCCCCGCCGAGGAACCGGGCAATCGTCTCCAGGGGCCGTTGGGTCGCGGAGAGCCCGATTCGTTGCGGGGGACTGGCGGTGATCTCTTCGAGACGCTCCAGGGAAAGGGCGAGGTGGGCTCCGCGCTTGGTCCCGGCAATGGCATGGACCTCGTCGACGATCACCCAACGGACTGGTTCGAGAATGACCCGTGCTGCGGAGCTGAGGATGAGGTAGAGGGATTCGGGAGTCGTGATCAGGATGTCCGGCGGCTGGCGCTGCATGCGTCGACGGTCCTCCGCGGGGGTGTCGCCGGTGCGGAGGAACGTTGTCAGGTCGGGCAACGGGCCGGTGTCGAGCCGCTGTGACGCATGGCGGATGCCGGCGAGGGGGGCGCGCAGGTTGCGCTCGACGTCGTGAGCCAAGGCTTTGAGGGGGGAGACATACAGGACCCGGCATCGGGCAGCGCGCTCGGGCTGGGGCTCGGAGAGGAGGCGATCGAGCGTCCAGAGAAATGCCGCCAGCGTCTTCCCCGACCCGGTGGGAGCATGGATCAGGGTGTGGGCGCCGTCAGCGATCGCCGGCCAACCCAGCTCCTGGGCCGGGGTCGGCTCGGGGAATGAAGCCTCGAACCAGGTGCGGGTCGCCGGGCTGAAGAGGGCGAGTGAGTCCACCCCCGGAAGGTATCAGGGGATGGGGACAAGACTGGCCCCGAAATTGGGTTGCCCGGGGCCGTATATGACCCCTGTGGCTCCCAATTAGGACCAGCCGGCCGGAATATTCAGGCGCTGAGGACGAGGGGCAGACGTTCCACGGCTGCCAACTCGAGGAAGACCTCGACCACAGTCGGGTCGAATTGGGTCCCGGCGTGCTTGCGGATTTCGTTCACCGCAAAAGAAACGGGCAACGCCGGTTGGTAGGCCCGGGTTGAGGTCATGGCATCGAAGGCGTCGGAGACGAGCACGATCCGGGACAGGATCGGGATCTCCATGCCGACGAGGCCAAAGGGATATCCGTGGCCGTCGAAGCGCTCATGGTGGTAGAGGATGGCTTCGGCCACTTTGGGATCGAGCCGGTTACGGGTCATCGCGAATCCCAGCTCGGGGTGACGCTGCATCAACTCTCGTTCGTTTTCGTCGAGAGGCCCGGGCTTGCCGAGGATTCCCGGATCGAGGTGGATCTTGCCCACATCGTGGAGGATGCCGGCCAGGGCGAGCCGGTCGAGGTCTTCCTCGCCGAGCCCGAGCCCGGTTCCCAGGTCCACCGCGAGGTCTGACACACGGTGTACGTGGCCATGGAGGTCCTCAATGACGTCTTCCATGACTTTGATCAAGATGTCGTTGGGCAAGTCTCTGAGCATCACTCACCAGTCCCGCGTCGTTCGTTCACCACATGCGAAGTCTGGTCTCACTCGGCCAGACGGCTATGGGTCGACGGGACTAATCCTTTGTGTAGTGCGCTGGACCTATCCCGGATCTAGAGAAGGCCGTGGTCTGCTGCAGCTTCGACGAAAGCTGCCGCTCTCAGCTGGTCGACACGGTTGGTTGCGTCGTTGTCGACCTTAACTCCCGAACCGACTATCACGGAATCTGCGAAGTCCATCAGTCGGGCGAGATTGGCCGCGTTCGCCCCCGATCCGACCACGACCCGAGTGCCCTTGGGAACCGCCGCGCGAACCTCTTTGCCCACATCGACCTCCGGCTCCTCGCCTGTTCCGGGACCGGAAACGATAACCGCGTCGGCGAGCCCGCGTTCGACGGTGTCCAAAGCCGCCTGTCGGGGATCGAGGCCCGGTGGTGGGGTGGCATGTTTGACCATGACATCGGCCCAGATCTCGATTTCCGGGGCCAATTCTCGGCGGCGACGCAGAAGCCGGGGCGCCCGGCCCACGATCGGGCCCTGGTCGGTGTACATGACGCCTGTGAGCACATTCACCCTGATGAACCTGGCGCCGGTGACCGCCGCGATCGCCAGGGCGGCCATAGCGTCATTGCGAAGGACATTGACACCTACGGGCAGGCTGGTGGCATCGATGACGGCTGCGATCGCCACGGTCATCGCCGCGATGGTCTCCGGCTCGACCATGTCGGCCTGAAACGGGGCGTCACCGAAGTTCTCGACAAGCAATGCCGGGAAGCCGGCATCCTGGAGAGACCTGGCATCAGAGGCTGCGGCTTCCAGCACCTCTGCCATCGACCCTTTGAACCGTGGCGCTCCAGGAAGGGGAAGCAGATGGATCATCCCCACCAGGTGGGGAAGGCCACTCACAAATAGGCCTTGGCTACCTGGAGGGCTTTTCTGGCGTACTCGCCTTCGTACTTGAGACGGGTGGCTTCTGGTTTTGCTCTTCGGACGGCCACCCGTGCCCAATCCGAGGCTGAGCCTTTGATCACCTGGTTGGTCTCGGCGGGGCCATAAACCCATTTGGCATAACCGGGCCCGATCACCTCGACCCGGACCGGCTCGTAGTCCTCACCCGCATCCTTGAAGGCGTGAGGAAGGGTCTTCCATCCCAGCCAACAGACATGGCGAATCCGGGAGGTGTCCTCTACATCGAGGCCGAGAGTGGCGTAGATGTCGAGACCGTGGGCCCATGTTTCCATCAGGCGGAACGTCGCAAACGTGCGTGCGCTCATATCCCCGTCCATCCATTCGATCCTGGAGTCTGCGCCCATGTGGGACAGCGGCTCGACGACTTTTGCCCGACCTCCCCGCCACCATTCGATGACGTCCTGAGGTCTCATGCCACGACCCCGCTTGATCGCCTCTTTGCGCAGGCCATTGAGGTCGGAAGCATTGCGCCAACGTTGGATCATGTTGCCCCCGGCGATGGTGTCGGCGGCCAGTTCCTCGAAATCGGCGAGGTGGGAGATGGTGTCGCGCACGGTCCACGGCTTGGAGGGGGTGACCATGTCCCAGATCTTGATCGGGATCCTCTGCAGGGACTGATCCAGGAACTGCTGCTCGGCTACCAGGTCGGAGAGGATGTCGCGCACACTGCAATGGTAGTAGCCATGTGCAAGCTATTTCCCAGGCGAAACTACCTCTCACCAGGGTCTTTCGGCCTGCTCCTCAGTCATGGGCTCGGGAAGCTCGAAGGTTTCCGGTGTCGCGACCAAGTCGTTGAGGTGGTCGATCAGCTGGCGGAGACGGCCGAATTGGCGCCGATCGAAGACGAATGAGATGCGATCGGTGTCCAACGCGTCGTCGTCGCTGACTTCGGACGCGGCCGGCTCAGCCCTCTCGATCCTTCCCTCGACGACGATGTCGGCAAACTCACGGTTCAACTCCTCGAGTTGGGCCTCATCGGGGCCCTGAACCAGGCGAAGGATGAGCCGACCCCCCGCGTATCTCTGGGAGTGGTAGTTGGCATAGAAATTCCAGATGTGGTCGCAGGCCTCGACAGCATTGGTGGTGTGGAGAAACAGGGCGAGATCGGGGCCAGAGATCAGCCCGCGTTGCAGTTGGTGCTCCTTGATGAAGTCGATCATCGGAGCCCAATAGTTGGTGTCGGGCGCCTCGAGGAGGACGATCGGGTGCATGTCGCTTTTCCCGGTTTGGATGAGGGTGAGGAGCTCGAAGGCCTCGTCCAGGGTTCCCCACCCGCCAGGCAGGATGGCGAAGGCGTGTGACTCCTTGACGAAGGCCAGCTTGCGGGTGAAGAAGTACTTGAAATTGACGGTCCGAGACTCGTCCAGATAGCGGTTGGCGGCGGCTTCGAAGGGCAAGCGGATATTCACCCCGTACGAGTGATCCTTACCAGCGCCACGGGTGCCGGCCTCCATGATCCCGGGCCCGGCGCCGGTGATGACTCCCCAACCCCGGGTGACGATTCTCGCTGCGAAAACCTCGGCTATCCGGTAGTTGGGATCTTGCTCGGCGATCCGGGCGGATCCGTAGATAGTGACCTTGGGCTCGCGGTGCCGGGAGAAGACGAGATTCGAATAACGCATCTCCTTCAAGGCAGTGTTCATCAGTCGGAGGTCGGCCCTGCTCGCCCCGTCACGATGCAGCTTCAGAACCGTGGTGATCAGTTCGGCGATCAACTCCTGGTTCTCGTGGCTCGACGTCGCCGCGACCAGCTCCCTCACCTTCTCGTCGAGTTCAGGTTTCCCCAGGTCGTAGGCCATAGGGCCCCGACGTTATACGGCCTCCCGAGATGGTGGCCCCCCTCCCGGCTTCGCTCCGTTCGCTGGGGGGAGAAATGCTCGCTCCGCTCACTGGGGGGAGAAACGGTCAGAATGGGCTGACCGACGGGCCCTTTCTGACCACAGCATTCCACACTGTCTCGTAGTGGTCCCGGTCGAATTGGTCGACATGAGGGAGCACATACTCCTCCCAGGTGTTTCGCAAGGGGTCCGAGCCATCCCGATAGACGATGAGACCGGTGGGAATCCGGTCGAGGATCGAGCGCAGTGAAAGCGGTGTCTCTACCCGCACCCCGGTGTCTTGAGCCTCGAAGGATGCGTTGACTTCGACCGCCAGCCTGGCGATCGCCTCCACGTATTCCGTCTTCAACTCGGGGTAGCGGCGGGTCAGCATCGCCTCGACCTGCTCACTTCCGGGGAAGCTCTTCTCCCAGATCACCCAGCGGTCGGCGAAGGCCTTGTTCAGGGTTTGGGTGCCGGCGTAATCGCGGAGATCTGTGGGGTTCATCGTGCCAAAGATGCGGACATCGTCACGAAGGGCGACGGTCTCACCATGAGGGAGGTCGAGGGCGGCATAACGGTCGAGAAGCCCGTGCAGCGCAAACAGAGTCTCGGCGCCGGCGGCATTGAGCTCGGACAGGTTCAGAAGGGAGGGCCCGCGCAAGGCTCGCGTGATGTCTCCGTCCTCCCAACGACTCTCGGTGCCTCCCTTGCCGTCGCCGTGGAGGCGGGTCGATCCGATAAGGGTCACATCGCGGACCTCGCCGGTGAGTGGGATCCGGAAGTAGGGGAGCCCCATCGCGGCCGCGAACTGCTCGATGTCGTGGTCCTTGCCGGTCCCCATATGGCCGCGGACGGCCACGTGGAGCGGCACCAGCCCGGGCGCACCAGAGCGCCTCGCCTGTTCGATCTGGGCGAACCGATAGAGCATCCCCAGGTCGACGTAGTAGGGATCGGGCTCGGGGATCTTCCGGATCCGCAGGTCCCGGTCCTCGAGGTTCTTGGGCACCGCGAATCGGGCCAACTCGATAGTTGGGCCCTCCCCGATTGGATCGTGGAAGATTGCTGTTTCAGGCAATGGATCTCTCCTGTTTGGTTCGGTATTGGGAAGGGCGCAGCCACCAGGTGTCCATGCCCCACAAGGCGAGACTCCGGCGCAGAGCGCTCCGTGTCCCGTCGATCATGGCCTGGGCCAGGCCCTCGGGCTGTTCCACGACTTCGTGACGGCGATAGGCCAGGTCGACGGTGTGATCGCCGATTCCCAGCCCGATGACGGTGGTCCCCCCACCCTCGACGGCCGCAACCGACCTGGCGAGAGCTTCGACTGATCCGCGAGTCATCCCATCGGCCAGCACCATCAAGACCCTGACCTCGGCGCCGAGGCGAGCCATGCGCTCTGCAGCATGGATCACGTTGAATTCGTCCACGTTGGCTGCCTTCTCGAAGAGCGACACCGGAGGGGAAGTCCTGGGATCACGCCGGGCCAGCGTGGCGGCCGCCCGCGGCTCGGCGGCGGTGTAGAAGAGACCGGCGAGGGCCGGCTCGGCGTCCCGCCACCGGCGCTCGAAGGGCTTGACCAGATAGTGATTGACCGTCAAGGTGAGCCGGTCGGCGGCGGTGCCGTGGGTCTGCTTGAGCCCAGCCGCGGCGGACGAGCGTTTGTGGCGGTAGGTGTGCTCGGAGTCGTCGGGAGCGGCGGCGAAGCCACGGTTGAAGAGGGCCACTTCGAAGTCGATCTGGAGCTCCTCGCAGAGATGGGCCATCGTCCAGGCCCCGAGAAGGGCGGCCGGCATCGCCCAGGACGATTGGGACCCGGGGTTCCGTCTTGGGCTGAGCATGGATGCCGAGGCATCGACGAGCAGGGAAACCGCGTACTCGCGTCTGGTTCGCACCGCCCGTCGCTCGTAGAGCCGCTGATAGAGACCGGCGCCGATGAAGAGGGCGGCATGGGGCGACACGTCTCCCTGGTCATAGCCCGATCTGAGGCCGCGGCGCTGATTGGCGGTGAACAGGGGGAAGAGCTCACCGGACACCCTTCGTTGCGCGACATTCCATCGTCGCGAGGCGGAGCGAAGCGACGCCAGCCCCTCCTCTGAGAAGCGGGCGAAGCTGGTTGGTATCGGGGTGACCACGACCTTCCCTCCTTGTCCGGTGGGGAGGAAGACATCGGGTGCCTGGCTCACCCGGAGCAATTGGTCGGTCGAGTCCTCACCGGCGATGTCCGAGGCGCCACGGCGATCCGAGAGTGCGGAGCGGGCCTCGGCCGACCGCCTGGTGTCTTGGTATGAATCGGCGTCGGCGAGGATCGGTGTGGTCAACCGCACCGTATCCACTCCGTCGCGGGCCTTCTCGGCATCGGCCTCGGCGGCGATCTGGCGTTTGGCATGGGTATCGTTGGCCTGGACCTCTTTGATGAGACCGTTTGCCCTGGCGATTGCCTCCAGCTCCAGGGCGAGCTGGGCGACCTCCCAGGGGTCCCCGGCCTCGGCGGCCATCTCGCAGTGACCCGAACCATCATCGAGGGCCATGGCGGCGTTGGCCTCGAACCTTTTCTCCAGGACGTCACGCTCCACATAGCCGCCGGTGAGGAGGAAGCACCCGAGCACGAACTGGCTGAGAGCGCCGGAGCGAGAGATCGCCTGCGCCAGTGAGGACATGTAGAGGTCGGCGAGCACCGAGCGCGCGCCGGGGTAGACCGAGAGCCCCTGACGTTCCTGACGAGCGTCTTCGAGGGAGAAGAAGAGGACCTCGGCGACGGGGCGGTTGGTCCTCTCCAGCGCGGTGAGAAGGTCGACGGGCCCCTCCGGCGGATTCTCCAGGTCGATCGGCCAGCTCTCCGGGACCTCACGGGTCTCATCGAGATTCGTGGTCACCAGATGCATGACTTCGTGTAGCGCGGACGCCAGTGCGACCTCGTCGGGAGTCACCGGAGCATTGCGGGTGTAAGCAGCCTGGAAGATCCGGGGGTCACAAACCACCTCATCATCTGACGCCGCCGCCTCGGAGCCGAGCCGGACCCGGAGATTCGGGTTCTTAGCCAGCGTTCTGGCGAACCTGGTCACCGCCGGCGCCACTCTCTGATACCGGCTGACGACAGCCTCGATCGCCCGTTCCTCGGGGGCGATCAGATCGGAGAGAAACGTCTGTTCGCGTCCACGCATAGCGGGTCATTGTCTCACCAGTGTCAAACCAGCCGGAACGGCGTTGTATGGGCCGAAGGGCCATACACTTCCGGCGTGCACTACGACCTCACCACCCTTCCCAATGGCATCCGCGTCATCACCGAACCCATGCCCTCGCTGCGGTCGATCGCCCTCGGGTGTTGGGTCGACACCGGGACCCGCGACGAGCTTCCCAATGAGCAAGGGGCGTCGCATTTCCTCGAGCATCTCCTCTTCAAGGGCTCCGAGACCCTCTCGGCCCGTGAGGTTTCTGAGATCTTCGACTCGATCGGAGCCGAATCGAACGCCTTCACCTCCAAGGAGAACACCTGTTATTGGACGCGTCTCCTCGACCAAGACCTGGCGACCGGGTTCGACGTCCTCTCCGAGATGATCCAGAGACCGGCGTTCCGCCAGAATGAGATCGACGCCGAGCGCCAGGTGGTCATCGAAGAGATCAACATGAACGAGGACGATCCCGACGACGTTGCCTTCGAGAATTTCACCAGGGTCGCCTTCGCCGGGCATCCGTTGGAGGCGCCGGTGTTGGGGACCCGCGAGTCCATCCGCGGCATGTCTCGCGATGACATCGCTGGCTACTGGAAGCGTCGTTACGGGGCGGGTTCGATGGTCGTGGCCGGCGCCGGATCCCTCGAGCACGAGGCCCTGGTGGAAATGGTGTCTTCACGCTTTGGTGATTGGTCAGGGGATCGAGTCGATCATGAGTTCGGCCCGAACTCGCCGGTGTCGACCGTTTCCATCACCCGTCGGGACACAGAGCAGGCCCACGTCGTGCTGGGAGGAAAGGGCCTCAATCGCTCCGATGAGAGACGCTGGGCGTTCGAGGTGATGAACCACGTGGTCGGCTCGGGCATGTCGTCCCGTCTGTTTCGTGAGGTGCGTGAGGAGCGAGGGCTCGCCTACGCCATCTACGGGTTCCGGCTGGCCTACGCCGACGCCGGGGCCTGGGGGGTCTACGTCGGGACCACGCCGAGTCAGGCCGACACTGCCCTCAATGTGATTCGTGACGAGTTGTCGAAGGTAGTCGCGGAAGGGATCACGTCTGAGGAGTTGGAGCGGGCCAAGGGGTCGATGCGGGGAGGCCTTGCGCTCTCATTGGAGGATCCGAACAGCAGGATGGTCCGACTCGGGCGTGACGAGCTTTCTGGGATGCCACATCTGTCTGTCGGCGAGAGACTGGCCAAACTCGAGGCGGTGACTCTCGAAGATGTCCAAGGGATTGCGACCGATCTCTTCACCGGGGAGCGGATGTTGGGCGCCGTCGGACCTTTCGACGAGGCCGATCTCGAGCCCTACCTGGTTGCCTGACCGTCGATCTCGAAGCGGAGGGTCATCGGCTTCTCACCGAAATCGATGACACCCGCATCACCATTCGCCGGGCGTTCCATCATCAGCGCTCCGCCCAACTCGTTGGCGCCGGATGTCGAGGGCCAGCCCTGCACGACATGACTGGTGACGTTTCCCGAAAGTGACGTCCAAAGGATGTTTTGGCTCCCCTGAAGGATCCGGATCACTTTCTCCGCGCCTCCGGTTGGGGCAAGATCGGCTCCAGGGCTCGGTGCCCGGAACAAGGCACCGGCGCTCAGCGCCAGCGCGACAGCGGCGACGATCAAGACAAGGGAGGGGGTGCGAACTGTGTTCACTCGTTGCATCGGCCCCTTCACGGTAGGTGAAATGGGGGTTTTCTAAACGGTCAATTCGACGAACTGCGAAAGGACTAGTCCGTAGATCACGAAGAAAAGCAACACGACCAGGGCCGATCCCAGTAGGTGTCGACGACGGTTTCCCGCCCAGCGGGCGACCCCGAACCCGAGAATCACCCAGAGTGTGACGTCCAAAGGCCAGGCCACCACCACCGTGTCAGTGAAGACCCCGATCAGGGCCGAGGTCGGGCCTCCGGCGTAGAGCAGGCCGAGACCGGCGATCTCACAGACACCGGTGCAGCTGTCGCGGTTGATCAGAGTCAACCCGATGGCGAACATGACAATGCCAAAACCCAGCAGGAAGCCGGTAGCGATCGCGACGTCACGACACCCTGGTGGTTCGTTGGCTTTGGGCACGGCGCAGGCGATGGTATGCCCCCGCCTGCCCGTGCGAACTCGATAGCTTTGAGACCGGCGACAAAGGAGGACCGAGTTGGAAGTACGAGACTTGCTATTGGTGCTGCACATTGCGGGCGCCGGCACCTGGTTGGGAGCCAACATCGTCCAGGCGGTGGTCCCGTCGTTGGCGTTCAAGCAGGCGGGGGCCGCTGCTTCGGGCTGGTATCGGATTGCCGGGCGCCTCTCGACTGTCCTCTACATGCCGGCGGCCATCGTCATCGTGCTCACCGGGATCGTCCTCGTGCTTCAGAGCGAGATCTACAGCTTCGGCACCCTCTTCGTGACCATCGGGTTCGCCACGATCGTGATCGGCGCCTTGCTCGGGATTTTCGTATTCGGCCCGGTCTCGAACAAGGCGGCCGACGCCATCGACGCCGGTGACGAGGCAGGCACCAAGGCTGCCACCAGCCGGCTGGCCACTTTCGGGGCCATAGACACCTTGCTGGTCCTGACAACGATCACCGTGATGGTCCTCAAACTCACCCTCTGATCCCTACTCCGCCCTGCCGGTCCTGACATCGGGTGCCCCCATGCGGGCGGCGTCGGCGGTGTGATCGTCAGGTTGTCGTTGAGAGTCGAGCTCCGCCTCGATCCGTGCCAGGTAGTGCTCGATCTCTCGCTCCACCATCTCGTGGTCCCACTCCAGCGGGCCGGCCATGATCTCGGCAGCGAGGGGGGCGGCGAGAGCGCCCCGGTCGGCGGTCTCGATCGAGATCCGGGTGCGGCGGGTGAGCACGTCGTCGAGATGGAGCGCACCTTCATGGGTCACCGCGTGGGCGATCTCCGCCCGAAGGTAGGGGGCGCCGTCGATCAGTCGCTCACCCAGGCTGGGGTCGGCCTCGATCGCCTCCAGCAAATCGAAGATTGAAGAGCCATGACGACTCAAGAGATGCTCGGCGACCTCCACGTCGAGGCCGAGCGTCTCACGCCGATTCCAAATATCCTCATAACCGGTCGCCCCCACCAGCGGAACCGTCTCGGTCCGTGAGGCTTGGTGCTCTCGGCCCTTGGTGGCGGCGTCGACAGCGTCTCGCGCCATCACCCGATAGGTGGTGTATTTGCCACCCGCCACCGTGATGAGACCGGTGCCGGACTCGATGACGGCATGTTCCCGGCTCAGCTTGCTGGTTTCGTCGGACTCTCCAACCAGGAGGGGGCGGAGCCCGGCGTAAACCCCCACCACGTCCTCGGGCCGGATCGGTGAGGCCAACACGGTGTTGACCCAGTGGAGCAGGTACTCGATGTCGCTCCGACAAGCGGCGGGGTGCGCTCGTCGCAGCGACCATGGCGTGTCGGTGGTCCCGATGAGCCAGTGCCGGCCCCAGGGGATGACAAAGAGGACGCTGCTCTCGGTGCGAAGGATCATCCCGGTTTGGGAGTCGATGGCCTCGCGGGGAACGACGAGATGGACTCCTTTGGAGGCACGCACGTCCTGGCCCCGGTCGCCGGCCATGGCCTGGATGTCGTCGCTCCAAACACCGCCCGCGGCAATCACCTTGTCGCCGCGGATCTCGAGTTCAGCGCCGCTCTCGAGGTCCTGCGCCCGGACCCCGGTGACCAACCCGTCCTCGAGTAGAAGACCGGTGGCGCGGGTGCTGGGGGCAAGTGCTGCCCCGTGTTCCTTGGCGGTCCGGGCCAGGGTCATGGTGTGCCTGGCATCGTCGACGAGGACATCCCAGTAGAGAACGCCACCTGTGAGCGATCCCTCCGCAAGCCCGGGCGCCAACTCGAGAGCCCTCCGGTGAGTGAGGTGGCGGTGGCGGGGGAGCGGGTTGTCGGTTCTCGAGGCGAGGGTGTCGTAGAGAAAGACCCCGGCGCCCACGTAGAGCCTCTCCCAGATCCGATGCTTCAGGGGGTAGAGGAAGGACACCGGCGTGCAGAGGTGGGGACAGAGCCGATTCAACATCAGGTTGCGCTCCGCGAGCGCCTCGGTGACCAGGGTGAAGTTGCGGTGCTCCAGATAGCGCAGACCACCGTGGAACAACTTGCTCGAACGACTCGAGGTGCCCGAGGCGTAGTCCCGCTGCTCGATCAAGGCCACGGACAGACCGCGGGTGGCCGCATCGACCGCAATGCCGCAACCGGTGACGCCGCCGCCGATCACGACGACGTCGAAGGTCTCGGAGCTCATTCGCCCCAGGTCCAGCGACCGCTGGGGGGCGTTGAGCTTGGACGATGGGTTGGGCTGACTCATGACCATGTCAGGTTTAGCCCGCCTGGGCCGCCTAACGGAGAGAGGAGTGGCGTCGTACGATGCCGCCCATGCCAGACAAGCTCAAGGTGGGGGTGCAGCTCCCGGAAGTGGAGAGAGAAATCGGCTGGGTGGAATTGCGCGACGTGGCCCGGACGGCGGAGGAGGTTGGATTCGACTCGATCTGGCTCGGTGACCATCTCCTCTACCGCGACGAGGTGCAAGGGGTCAGCGGGCCATGGGAGACCTGGTCGTTGTTGGCCGCGCTCGGGGAGGCGACTGAGACAGTGAGCCTTGGGCCCCTGGTGGCCTCGACCTCCTTCCATGCCCCCGCGATGCTGGCGAAGAAGGCGGCCACAGTCGACGAGATCTCGGGCGGGCGGCTGATCCTCGGTCTAGGTGCGGGCTGGAACCGAGCCGAATACGAAGGCTTCGGGTTTCCCTTCGATCACCGCGTCGACCGGTTCGAGGAGGCGTTCACCATCATTCGAACCCTGCTCACCGATGGCCAGATCGACTTCGAGGGCGACTACTACACCGTGAGGGATGCCGAGTTGGCGCCGCGGGCGCGACCGGGCATTCCGATCCTGATCGGGTCCAATGGGGCACGGATGCTGGCAATCACCCTTCCCCATGTTGCCCTTTGGAACTCGTGGCACTCCTCGTTCGGCAACGAGGTTGCCGGTTTGCGCCCGCTCCTGGAACGGATCGATGCTGCCTGCGTGGCGGCGGGTCGTGACCCGGGTGAGGTCGAGAAGACGGCCACTGTCTACATCCAGCTCCCCGGAGGAACAGGTCGGATCACGGGTCATGGCGTCATCGAGTCGGACCGAGCCCAAGCCGGGTCCCGCCAGGATTTGGCTCAACTCTTGGACGAGTACGCGGACGCCGGGCTGGGCCAGGTCCAACTGGTTCTCGATCCGATCGACGCAAGCACCGTCGAGGAGATGGGCGAAGTGCTGCGCCTCATCGATTGAGTAGGGTCCGCGATCCGAGGTGCCATGAAGCTGACCACGTCCAGTTTTCGCAATGGTGGTCCGATTCCGGATCGCTACGCATTGGCCACTCCCGATCTCGACGCCCACTTCACGTTTTCGGAGAACGTCAACCCGGAGTTGAGCTGGGACGAGGTGCCCGAAGGGACTAGGTCCTTCGCGATCATCACTCACGACCCCGACGTCCCTTCACGCGGCGACGATGTGAATCAAGCGGGCCGGGAGGTGCCCTACGACCTGCCCCGGGTCGACTTCTTCCATTGGGTGACAGTGGAGCTGCCGCCCGAGCTTCGTTCCATCGCCGAGGGTGAGTTTTGCATCGGGGTCATGCCTCACGGGAAGAACGTCGCCCTTGGCCCACGTGGCTGCCGTCAGGGCCTCAACGATTTCACGGGTTGGTTCGCTGGTGACCCTGACATGGCCGGGAAGTACTTCGGATACGACGGACCGGCGCCGCCCTGGAACGACTCGATTCTTCATCACTACATCTTCACGGTTTACGCCCTCGATATCGAGGAGGTGCCGGTGGTGGGTGAGTTCACAGGCCAGCAGGTGAGGGATGCGATCGCGGGCCATGCCCTCGATCAAGCCTCGGTGACGGGCACTTACACCCAGAACCCCCGTCTCCGCTCCTAGCCGAGGGTCATCGAGCGACCGCAGGCGCTCCCTGGCCCAGCGACCTGATGGTCAGGACCACGAAGAACAAGACGATCGGGACCACAGCGATGGTGGCCGAGCCCGATGTGTCGGCGTGATAGCTGATCACCAGGCCAATCGCCACCGAGAGGACTCCGATGGCGGCGGCCGTCATCATCATCGCCGGCACCCGTTTGACCAGCAGAGCCGCGGTTGCCGCCGGTCCCACCAGAAGCCCGAAGACCAGGAGCGTGCCGACTGTCTGGAACGAACCGACGATCGAGACTGTGGTCAGCCCGAGGAGGGCGAGATGGGCGAGACGCGGATTCAGGCCGAGCAGCTTCGCCTTGTGCTCGTTGAACGACAAGACCAAGAAGTTCCGGTAGAGGAGCGTGGAGACCACGAGTACCAAACCGGCAACGACCCCGAGCACGATCAGATCCTCGGCGGTCACCCCCAACGCATCCCCGAACAGGATTCCGGTGAGACTTCCGGTGTAGGACTCGCTACGCGAGATCAGGATCACTCCGAGCCCCAGCATTCCCACGAACAACAGGCCGATGCCGGTGTCTTCGGAGAATGTGGTCTGGCGATGTACGAGGTTGATCCCCGCGATCATGACCGTGGCAGCCAATGCAGCGCCCAGGAGCACGTTGAAGTCGAGGAGGATCGCCAGGGCGATCCCCGGGATCACACCGTGGACCAATGCGTCACCGAGGAAGGTCATACCCCTGATCACGACCCAGGTGCCAACCACGGCCAGGGCCAGGGCAGCGAGCGCGCCACCGACCAGGGCTCGCTGCTGGAAAGCGAGAGCGAAGGGCTCGGTCAGCCAATCCATTGGTCAACTGAAGGTAGCGGTCGGCCTACCCCGTAATTGGGACGGTGAGGGGTCACATACGGCCCTGTAGAACCCAATTTCATCTGAGAGCTGCCGCGATTCGCTCCGCGTCGATGCGAAGCATGTCGATGACGGTCTCTGCCCCCGAGCCGGAAGGCCCGAGCGAATCGGTGAAAAGCTCGACTACTTCGACAGTTCCACCGATTTCGTCCGCTACTGCGACGGCGAGCACAGCTGGATCGATGGTCTCGGCGAAGATGACTCGGACACCCTGTTCCTGCATCACGTCGACCAAGGTCGCCAGCTCCGCCGAGCTCGGCTCGGCCAGGGTCGACCCGCCGGGGATGACAACGCCGACCACATCGAACCCGTAACGATCGGCCAAGTAGCCGAGGGCGTCGTGGTTGGTCACCAATTTGCGGTCGGGCTCGGCGATCGCGCCGAAGAGGGCCTCGATCTCGGAATCGAGAGTTCGCAGCTCCGCGGCGTAACCGGAGGATCGAGTCGCCCAGTTGATCGAGGGGTCGACCTCGGCAAGGGCGTCTGCGATCACCTCGGCGGCGGTCGCCACCCGGAGCGGGTCGGTCCAGAAGTGGGGATCGTCCTGAGCTTCGTCGGGCCCGCTCTCTGCAAACGGGATCGGGTCGACTAGCGGCGCTACCTCGAGCACGTTGGCGCCGTCAGCCTCGGCGGCCTCGATCACGTCGATCATCCCTTCCTCCAGACCGAGTCCGTTGGCGATCACCAGGTCGGCGTCGTTGATCGAGGCAACCTGTTGTGAGGACGGTTGGAAATCGTGGGGGTCGGCCCCGGTCGGCATCAGCACCTCGACCACTGCATCATCGCCGGCGACGGCCAAGGCGATATCCCCGAGGATTGTCGTCGTTGCCACGACCAGAACCCCCGGTGGTTGGGTGTCTTCAGTGGTGGAGCTTGGGGCGTCCGTGCATCCGGTGAGGAGCGTGGCCATGAAGACCAAGGCGATGGGGATTCGACGTGCTTTCACGAGCCACTCCAACTATCAAAACTGAGAATCATTATCAAGATAGTAGCAGTTATGATGTGAACCAAATGACGACTGGCAGCACCATCGATCGCGAGATCGAGGCACGTCTCGGCGAAGCGGGAGTGCGCTACACCCGCGCTCGCCGCGCCGTGGTGGGGGCATTGGCCAGGGCCGATGGGCCCCGATCCGCCTCCGAGCTTCACGAGGAGATGGAGCAGGGTGTGCCGCTCTCGTCGCTCTATCGGAGTCTGAGTGTCCTCGACGAGGCTGGTGTCCTCGAGCCGCACAACAGTCTCAAAGGCCTCACCAGGTACGAGCTCGCCGAATGGCTCGCCGGCCATCATCACCATCTGGTGTGTCTGAGCTGCGGGACCGTCGAGGACATCCAACTCTCAGCAGAGATCGAGGCTCGTCTCGAGCAACTGGTGGAGACCGTAACCGACGAGATGTCGTTCTCGGCCAGCGGTCACACTCTCGAGGTCCATGGGCGTTGCGCCCGGTGTGTGTGAGAGCAGCGGTCACCGCCGACGATCTCATCCTCGCCTACGGGCACAAGATCGCCCTGGACAGCTCTCGGTTCGAGATCCCGGTCGGCGGAATCACCGCGTTGATAGGACCCAACGGTTCCGGCAAGTCAACGCTGTTGAACGCCATCGCAGGGCTAATCGAGCCCGCTTCGGGGACCATCGAGGTGATGACAGGCGGTGATGGCGCCCGGTCGATCTCGTACGTGCTGCAGACAACCAAGGTCAACGAGGCACTGCCGATAACCGTCCGGGAGGTGGTGACCATGGGCCGATATGCGACGACCGGTGGTCATCGACGTCTCGATTCCAGCGACGTGGCGGCCGTAGACGAAGCCATCCGTCGAATGGGGATCGCTGATCTCGAGGATCGGCATCTGGGCGATCTCTCCGGGGGTCAGCGTCAGCGCGTGTTCGTGGCGCAGGGTTTGGCTCAGGACCACGACATCCTGCTGCTGGACGAGCCCCTCACCGGGCTCGACATCACATCGGCTCAGGCGATCGACGACGTGATCCACGACGAGAACACACGGGGCTGCACCATCGTCATGACCACCCATGACCTCGCGGAGGCGCATGTGGCCAACCACGTTCTCTTGCTCTCAGGCCGGGTGTTGGCATGGGGCCCGCCCGAAGAGGTGCTCAGTGTGGAGAACCTGAGCGCGGCCTACGGGGCGAACCTACTCCACGTGGAAGGCCAGCAGTTGTTCATCGACGACCCGGCACACCGGCCGGTGCCCGGCCGGCATGTGCATCGGGATCGATCGACTTAGCGTCCCCGGCGGGGGCGCTCTTCGCGGGGGCGGGCCTCGTTGACCTTCAGGGCGCGGCCGTTGTAGTCGTACCCGTCGAGCTCCGAGATCGCCTTGGAGCCTTCATCGTTCGGCATCTCGACGAAACCAAAGCCGCGGGAACGGCCGGTCTCCCGGTCGTTGATGATCGCGGCGGATTCGACGGTTCCGTACTCACCGAAGAGAGTCTCCAGGTCCTGAGCCGTTGCGTTGAACGGCAGGTTTCCCACGTAGATGTTCATGGTGACTGGTCCTTGTCTATGTGGCCCTTGCGGGCTTTACGTCGCAATTCGGTACGACCCTTGTCCTCAGCCCAGTCAATTCAGAACGGGGAGATCAGAACGAGTCGCCGCCGAGGCAGCAACAGCGCCGGGAGGATAACAGAGCGATCAGATTTCTGTCACCGTGACTTTGTTGATGATGACGTCCTCGGTTGGCCTGTCCCGTCGGTCGGTTTCGGTGCATGCGATGGAGTCGACAACTTCGAGACCGGAGGTCACCTTTCCGAAGATCGTGTAGGAATGGGGGAGGCCCGCGTCCTTGTGGCAGATGAAGAATTGGGAGCCATTGGTGCTGGGTCCGGCATTGGCCATAGCCACCGTTCCCCGGGAGTAGTTGCCCTCTCCCTCGAGCTCATCGCGGAACTTGTACCCGGGGCCGCCGGACCCGGTTCCGGTCGGATCACCGCCCTGAATCATGAAGTCCTCGATGACTCGATGGAAGATCACGCCGTCGTAGTAGCCCTCGCGGCTCAGGAAGACGAAGTTGTTCACCGCCAACGGTGACCGCACCGCGTCGAACTCGATTTCGATCACGCCTTGATTCGTCTCGAGGGTTGCGGAGTAGGTCTTGTCGAGATCGATGATCAAGTCGGGGGCGCTCGGATACTGGTTGGCCATGATGCTCTGCTTTCTGAAGTTCGAGAGGGATCTCAGCTGACGAAGTAGGCGGGAGTGTTTCCGCTGCGCCACTTGATCGAGCACCCCATCGACGGGCGCTGGACTTCGCTCACCGGCTCCCCGGTCAGGACCGCGTTGGCTGCGGCGCGGAGATCGTTGCCGGTCACCGGGATCTCGTTGGAGGGTCGTGCGCTGTCGAACTGACCGCGGTAGACGAGACGCCGGTCGCGGTCGAAGAGGAAGAAGTCAGGGGTGCACATGGCAGTGAAGGCCGCGGCTGCGGTCTGCTCGCTGTCGAAAAGGTAAGGAAAGGTGTAGCCGTAGGTCTCGGCCTCAACCTTCATGGCCTCGGGGGAATCCTCGGCGTGCTGTTGCGGGTCGTTGGAGTTGATGGCAACGATCGCCAGCCCACTGTCCTGGTGGTCGCGTCCGAAGCGAGCCAACTCGTCTCGTACATGCTTGACATACGGGCAGTGATTGCAGATGAACATGACCAGCAGTGCCGGAGCGTCCACGTAATCAGCCAGGGACATCGTCTTTCCGGTGACACTGTCCGGAAGCGAGAAGTCTGGTGCCTCGGTGCCCAGGGCGAGCATGGTTGAAGTGACAGCCATCGGTTTGGATCCTTCTGTTGAAGTCGGTTCTCGAAGTCTACGGCGGGTCGAACCTTGCGATCACATCAGCGAAAGTCTCCAGGCTTGCTCGCTGTTGGCGAGATTGACTATGGAATGGGTAGCGCCGGCGTGGTGATAGGACTCGAACAGACTCACCAGGTCGTCCACTGTGCCTGCGTTGTTGCGCGCTGAGTACTCGTCCGCCGACTGATCGCGTCCCCGAGCCTGGTCGACCCTCTCGGCGAGGTCTTTGCGATCACGGCCAACCATCACCGTGAGGAGATGGGTGGCCTCGATCTCTGCGGGGTCACGTCCGACGTCTGAGCAGTGCTGGCGCAAGATCTCCAGCTTGCGGGATACGGTTTCGGGTGTGCCGAAGAGACTGCAGGCGTCTGCGCGCCGGCAACGAGCGCGAGGGTCTTGCGCTCTCCGGAGCCGCCGATCGTGATCGGGATCCGTCGCTCCAGGATGTCGAAGGCGGCCGGACTGGCGCGTTGGTCGTCCTCGCCGCTGCCGACAAGGGCTCGGAGCCGGTCCGAGGAGACGATTTCATCTGCCCGGAAGTGGTCCTGCGCCCAAGTCGTCTTGCCCGAACCGGACGGTCCGACCAACACGACAAGGCTCGGGGCGGGGAGACGAAGCTCCATGGGACGGTTCTAGTCAACCGATCGGTAACCTGTCGATGTGAGCCCTCCGCCCGCGGCCCCTTTCGGGCACGTTGCCACCGCCATGATCACCCCATTCACCGATTCAGGGGCTGTCGATCACGAGAGAGCATGGCGTCTGGCTCGTCACCTCTCTGACCACGGTTCGCAAGCTCTGGTGGTCACCGGGACCACCGGGGAGTCGCCGACGCTGAGCGACGCAGAGAAACTCGCTCTATACAAAACCGTGGTCGACGCGGTCAAGGAGAAAGACACTTTCGTGATCGCCGGAACCGGCAGCAACAACACCGCCGAGTCGATCGAGTTGACCGGGAAGGCCGGCGAAATCGGTTGTGACGGGGTGCTGGCGGTGACTCCCTATTACAACAAGCCAGGCCAGTCCGGGCTGATCGCCCACTTCATCGCTATCGCGGACGTCGGGTTGCCGGTGATGCTCTACAACATCCCGAGTCGGACCGGCCGGCTGATCGAGGTCGACACCCTGGACCGTCTCAACGAGCACGACAACATCGTGGCGGTGAAGGATGCAGTCGAGAACGTCGAATTCACCAGCCAGACGGTCAATCGAGTGCCGGACCTCGCGGTGTACTCGGGCCAGGACTCGCATACGTGGCCGATGATCGCGGTCGGTGCCGTCGGGGTGGTCTCCGTGATCTCTCATCTGGCGGGCCGAACAGTCGCCGCCATGGTGAAGGCCGCGCTCGCCGGTGACATCTCCGAGGCCCGCCGGCTCCACCACGAGCTCTTGCCACTTTGCGAGGCATGTTTCCTCGAGACCAACCCGACCCCGGTGAAAGGGGCGATGAATCGGCTATGGGAGCCGGTTGGCGATGTGAGGTTGCCGCTGGTCGCCGCCTCGGAGGAGACCCTGATTGCAGTCGAGAAGGCAGTGGGGGCCATTCAGGGACTATGAGTGTCTCTGTCACGTTCTTGGGGGGCCTGGGCGAGATAGGTCGTAACTGCGCAGCAGTTGAGATAGACGGCAAGATCGCGTTGATCGACTGCGGGCTGATGTTCCCCGAGGAGGACATGCTCGGGGTCGACCTGGTGTTCCCTGACTGGTCCTGGTTGGTGGAGCGCATCGCTGACGTGGAATGCGTAATCGTCACCCACGGCCATGAAGACCACGTTGGGGCACTCGCATACTTTCTGAGGGTGATCAACGTGCCCGTCTACGGGACCCGTCTCAGCATGGAGCTGGCGCGGGGTCGGATCGATGAGCTCGGGGTCGAGGCCGATTTGCGAGTGGTGGCGGTGAAGAAGTGGATCGACCATGGGCCGTTCAAGTTCCAGCTGATACCGGTGAGCCACTCGGTGCCCGAGGCCGCCGCGGTCGCTCTCGACACCCCCGAAGGCGTGATCGTCCACTCGGGGGATTTCAAGCTCGACCCGACTCCGATCGATCAGGTGCCAACCGACCTGCCGGCGTTCGCCTCCTTGGGTCGGCGTGGGGTCCGTCTGCTGCTGAGCGACTCAACGAATGCAGAGAAGCCGGGCTTCGAGCCCTCCGAGAGCTCGGTGGGACGACCGATCGCCGACATCGTCCGCGACGCGCCGGGCCGGGTGATCGCGGCCTGTTTCTCCTCGCATATCCACCGCGTGCAACAGATCGCCGATGCGGGGATTGCCGGCGGGCGCAAGGTCGCCTTCTTCGGCCGGTCGATGCATCGCAATACCACGGTGGCCACGGATCTAGGAATTTTGGCCGTTCCCGAAAAGTCCCTGGTCGATATCAGCGAGTTGGGCCAGCTTCCACCTAATCGTCAGCTTCTGATCACGACCGGTAGCCAGGGCGAGCCCTTTGCTGCCCTTTCTCTGATGTCCCAGGGCCGGCATCGATTCGTCGAGTTGGACGAGAACGACACCGTGTTGATCTCGGCCAAGCCGATCCCGGGCAACGAGACCGCAGTCTCCAAGGTGATTTCCAACCTGATCCGGCGCGGGGCAACCGTGGTCCACGGCCAGAACGCCAATGTCCACGTTTCCGGTCATGCCAACAGCGAAGAGCTCCTCACGTTTCTCAACCTGCTCCGGCCCCGAGCCTTTGTCCCGGTCCACGGCGAGTATCGACACCTCCATGCCCACGCCGAGTTGGCGCGCCGGATGGGGATCCACTCGGTCGACGTGCTCGAAGACGGTGACAAGGTCATTCTCAACGGGAAGAGGACGCTGGTAGAGCGACGGGCGGTGCCTGCCGGCTACGTCTACCTCGACGGGTTCTCGGTGGGCGACGTCCAGTCGGCGGTTCTCAGGGACCGCTCCCACCTGGCCGACGAGGGCGTTGTCGTGGTGACCGTCGGCATCGATCACGACACCGGGCAGATCCTCTACGGGCCGGAGTTGGACAGCCACGGAGTGATGGACGATGCAACGATCGTCCTGGAGAAGGCTGCCGAAGCGGTGAAGGAGGCGATCAGGGAGCATGCCTCGGGGCGGAGCGACATCGGCGAGTTGCAGAAGACGGTCCGGTCGGCTGCGGGCCGGGTCATCAAGGCCGAGACGGCGCGCAAACCGGTCATCGTGCCCGTCGTCTTCGAGTTGTGATCCGGGCGGCGACGGCCGCCGACCGGCCTTTCCTGGTCGACATGCTGGTCGCGGCGGACTTTTACTATTGCCGGCGGACTTTGCCCTTCGGTCAGGACACCGATAACCACGGTTAGCCCGACCAAGCGGAACACACCTCGGGCAAACAGACGCCGGTCCGCCGGGGCTACCGCCGCGTCACCAGCATGCCACTAACAAATCCAATCACCATGTAGTGTTTCGGTACACATGCCAGGTAGGACACCCACCCGAAAGGGCTCCACCGGGCGGAGACGGGTGTCACAACCGAGGAAGAGAAAGCCGCAGAAGGGCACGTTTCGTCAAAAGCTGGTGACGTCACGTGAATATGTGCGGAACACCCTGGGTCGCCAGACCGATGACGTCTGGGGTCTTGGCCTCATCGTCCTCGCCATCCTGGTGGTTCTGGCATTCCTCGACAAGGCCGGTCCTGTCGGAGAGGGAATCGAAAGCGGGAGTCTCTTCCTCTTCGGGGTTTGGCGCTTCGCCGTACCGCTCGCCCTGGCTGGGGTCGGGGTGGCCCTCATCGTCGGAAAACCACGCGAAGGCGCACGTCGTCTCGTCATCGGAAGCATCGCCACGTTTGTCGGTTCACTCGCCCTGTTCCACCTTCTGACCGGGGCGATTGCCCTGATGCCCAACGTCGAGTTGGTCAAACAACGTGGTGGCGCGGTCGGCGCCCTGCTCGCTTTCCCACTGCGTCGGATCCTCGGGCATTGGGGTGCCTTCGTGGTCCTGGCGGCGGTGATGGCAATGGGGGTCCTGGTTGCCACCCACACCAGTGTCCGCGAGCTCTTCCTCGGTGTTGTCGAAACGATCAGGTCCGCACGCCGCCTGGCCGCCACCACGGCCGTGGGTGGCCCAAATTCGCGCCTCGCCCATGTCGCAACGACCCCGCCCGGCGCGGCAACCCCTCCCCGGGGCAAGCACGAGCGACCCAAACGCTCTCGTCCGAAGCCGGAGAAGCCGGTGGAGAGGTCGGCGCCGGCGCTGAAGCCCCCCGCTCCCACTGTGGTCGACCTGACCTCTACGGGGTACAAGCTGCCGCCGCTGCGTCTTCTGGATGCGGGAACCGGTGGCGAAGTGAATCGTCGCTCCCTCGAGGAAACGGCACGACAGCTGGAAGAGACACTGGTCCAGCACGGTGTGGACGCCACGCTTACCAAGATCGTCCCCGGGCCGACAGTCACCCGCTATGAGATCGAGTTGGCCCCCGGGGTCAAGGTGAATCGGGTCTCCAGCCTTTCCCACGACATCGCCTACGCCCTGGCCACGCCCGATGTGCGGATCCTGGTGCCGATCCCGGGCAAGTCGGCGATCGGTGTCGAAGTCCCCAACAACAAACGGCGTCTCGTGTCCTTGGGGGACATCCTCTCCAGCCCAGAAGCCGCCATACCGGCCCATCCCCTGACCGTCGGACTCGGGATGGACATCTCCGGTGACTCCAGGATGCTCAATCTCTCCGAGCTTCCGCACGTGTTGATTGCGGGGGCGACCGGGGCCGGGAAGTCGTCCTGCATCAACTCGATCGTCACCTCATTGCTGATGCGGACTCACCCCGACGACGTGCGGCTGATCATGGTCGATCCCAAGCGGGTCGAGCTCGGCCAGTACAACGGCGTCCCTCACCTTCTCACCAGGGTCATCACCAACCCCAAGAAGGCCAATGACGCTCTGAAATGGGCAGTCGCCGAGATGGATCGCCGTTATGACCTTCTTGCCGACGCCAAAGTGCGCGACATCGAGGGCTACCGGGAGAAATGGGAGGCGGGAGGCCTCGATCGTGATGGTTTCGACCGGTTCCCGTACATCGTGATTCTCATCGACGAGCTCAACGACTTGATGATGGTTTCCGGCCGCGAGGTTGAAGAATCGATCGTGCGCATCGCCCAGATGGCGCGGGCTGTCGGGATCCATCTCGTCATCGCCACCCAGCGGCCGTCTGTCGATGTGATCACCGGTGTGATCAAGGCCAACGTGCCGAGCCGGCTCGCATTCAGTGTCGCCTCCCAGACCGACAGCCGGGTGATCCTCGATGGCTCCGGCGCCGAGAAGCTGGTGGGGATGGGCGACATGCTGGTGGTCACCGCCAAGGAGCCCCGTGCCCAGCGGATCCAGGGTGCTTGGGTCCGTGAGAGCGAGATCCAGGCAGTGGTCGATTGGGTCAGGTTGCAGAGAGAGGCCGTCTACCAGGACCAGGAGGTGCTGGAGGTGGTGGCCGCCGCAGCGGTGGCCCAGGCCGAGGACGAAGGCGACGAGGACATGGTCCTGGCCCGGGAGGCCATGGAGATGGTCGTCCGCAGCCAGCTCGGGTCGACCTCCATGCTGCAACGCAAGCTCCGGATCGGGTTTGCCCGAGCGGGGAGGGTGATGGACATCCTGGAGCGAAGAGGTGTCGTCGGGCCCTCACAGGGGAGCAAGGCTCGCGAAGTGTTGATGACGGTCGAGGAGCTCGAAGACATGCTCGCGCGCGAGGCGGTCGAGGTCTGATTGTCTGACGTTGTGCGAACGGTAGAGCCAGGAGCCTGTGGTAGGTTTGGCCCCGGTTCAGCGACGAGCGAGATTTGGAAGGGCCAGAGAACTTGGTTTTTGCACTTGGTGTGATCATCGCCCTGGCCGCGGCTGCCCGATCCACCTGGTCCCCTTGTGGCCTCTCCATGCTCTCGACGATCACCCCGGTCACCGAGCAGGGACGGGGCCGTCGTTACGCCGCAACTGTCCCCTGGTACCTGTTAGGCGCCCTCGCCGGGGGCGCCACCCTCGGTGGTGTCGCCGCCCTGGCCTCGATCCCGGTTCGGGCGGCCGACATCCCCGAAATGACGGTGTTGGCGATCATCGGCCTGTTTGCGGTAGTGAGCATCTTCTCCGACCTCGGAGTCGGCGGTTTCCAACTTCCCCGTCACAAACGCCAGGTCGAACGGCTCTGGCTCGATCATTACAGATCCTGGGTCTACGGCACCGGGTTCGGTTGGCAGATCGGTGTCGGGCTCGCCACCTACATCGTGACCACCGCGGTGTATCTGACGGTGATAATCGCAATCCTCACCGGTTCACCCATCCAGGCGCTCACGATCGGTTTCCTGTTCGGCGGGCTACGCGGTCTGGCCATCTTCTTAGGCGCCGGCGCCACCACCCTCGACAACCTGCACGGGCTGCACCGGAGACTCACCAGGTTTGAGCCGCAGTCGCGAGGTGTCATGTTCGCGATTCAGACGGCGGTCGCCACGTTGGCGATCGGTGAGGCCTGGGGGAGCCCGGCCGGCGGCGTGACAGGGGCATTGGTGATCGTTGTTTGTCTCTACACGATCCGGAGCGGGAAGACACCTGCAATGGTGCCGGACCGGACCCTCACTCCCACCTGACCGAAGCCCTCATTCTTCAGGTTTTCCGATCCCCATCTAGGCTCGCCGCCGAATGTTCAGCCTGATAAATCCGGACGGGTCGGTCCGGGATCGCCTGCCGGTGACCCTCGAGGAGATGCGCGCCCTTTATGCCGACATGGTCGAGGCGCGCACCTATGACCAGAAGTGCATGGCCATGCAGCGTCAGGGGCGTTTGGCGACGTATGCGCCCTTCGAGGGCCAGGAGGCAGCACAAATTGGCGCCGCGGCTGCGCTCCGCTCCGACGATTGGGTCGCAGGCACCTATCGCGACGCTGCGCTCATGTGGCGCGCCGGGTATCCGTGGGATCTGCTCATCGCCGGGCGCACCGGTGATGAGCGTGGAGGCAAGGCTCCGGAAGGCGTAAACGTGCTGCCACCGTCGATCACGGTTGGCGGCCACATGATCCATGCCGTGGGTTTGGCGTGGGGAGAGCGCCTCCAAGGCTCCGACCGCGTCGCGCTCACTTCCTTCGGCGATGGCGCGACTTCTGAGGGTGATTTCCACGAGGCGATGAACTTCGCTGCCGTCTTCAAGACACCGACTGTCTTCCTCTGCCAGAACAACCAGTTTGCGATCTCCTACCCGAGGTCGGAGCAGACCATGGCCACCTCGATCGCCGACAAGGCTGACGGTTACGGCATGCCCGGTGTGGAGGTCGACGGCAACGATGTCGCCGCGGTGTTGGTTGCCGTTCGTGAGGCGGCCGAGTCCGCCCGCAATGGCGACGGGCCGGCCCTCATCGAGGCAGTGACCTACCGTTTGGGGCCTCACACCACGTCGGATGACCCCGGTCGATACCGGGACGAGACCGTCGCCGACGCATGGCGGGAGAAGGATCCTTTGATCAGGATCCGGATCCTCCTCGAGAAAGCCGGTGGTTGGACGCCGGAGTGGCAGGAGGAGTTGGAGACCCGGGCATCTGCGGCCATCGAGGCGGCGGTGGCGACCGCGGAAGCCCTGCCTCTGCCCACCGTCGATGAGATGTTCGAGCGCATGTTCG
>CAZSMJ010000005.1:0-41593 GCA_964608055.1 uncultured Acidimicrobiaceae bacterium
CCGCAAGACGAGCGTCGTGGAAGGCGAATTGGGCGGGATCACCCAACACATCGGCGCCTACCAGGTGGGGGTCAACGGGCATCCGGTGACCTTCATCGATACCCCGGGTCACGAGGCTTTCACTGCGCTGAGGGCCCGCGGGGCCAATATCACCGACATCGTCGTGTTGGTGGTCGCCGCCAACGATGGTGTCATGCCGCAAACGGTGGAGGCCATCTCCCACGCCAGGGCAGCCGGGGTCAAGATCGTGGTGGCAGTCAACAAGATCGATGTGCCGGGAGCGGATCCGACTCGGGTGCGGACCGAGCTGACCGAGCATGACATCATCACCGAGGAGCTCGGTGGCGATGTGCCCAGTGTCGAGGTGTCCGCGCTGAACGGTGACGGGGTGGATGACCTGCTCGAGGTGGTCGACCTGATCGCCCAGCTCGAGGAGTACAAAGCGAATCCGGATGCCCCCGCTTCAGGGGTGGTCGTCGAAGCCCGGTTCGAGACCGGGAAGGGCGCGGTGGCGACTGTGATCATCCAGCGCGGCACTCTCAACAAGGGTGATTCCTTCGTGGCTGGCGCCGTCGCCGGGCGAGCCCGTGGCCTGATGGACGAGAACGGCCAGCCTTTGAAGTCGGCAGGGCCTTCCGACCCGGTGCAGATCATGGGATGGGACGATGTGCCTGTCGCCGGGGACTACTTCGAAGCGGTCGAGTCGGATCGTGAGGCCCGTCGCCTCGCTACAGAACGCGAGCAGGACCTCAAGATGGCGAATCAGGTCGTCCCTTCGGCTCGCGACCGGTTGCAGGGACTTCTCGATCAACTTCGCACCGACGAAGCCCATCTCAACCTCATCGTCAAGGCCGACGCCCAGGGGTCGCTCGAAGCTCTCCGTGAATCGATCGTCAAGATCGAGCGCGAAGGTGGAAAGATCCAGATCGTTCATGGGGCGGTTGGCGGGATCAACGAGAACGACGTCACCCTGGCTGAGGTCACCGAATCTGTGATCGTCGGCTTCAACGTGCGCCCCGAGCCGAAGGCCCGGAAAGCGGCCGAGCAGGCCGGGATCGAGATCCGAACCTACGGGATCATCTACGAGATGTTGGACGACGTCGAGCTGCTGTTGGTCGGCCAGCTGGCCCCGGTCGAGCACGAGCAGGTGCTGGGGACTGCTGAGGTGCGGGCCATCTTCAAAGTTCCCCGGGCGGGGACGGTGGCGGGGTGTTACGTCGTCGAGGGCGTTGTCCAGCGTGGTGCCAAGGCGAGATTGCTCCGGGACGGGATCGTCATCCACGATGGGCTGATCTCGACGCTCAAGCGCTTCAAGGACGATGTTCGAGAGGTGGCAGCCGGCTTCGAATGCGGCATGAGCTTCGAGAACTACAACGACGTCAAGGAGGGCGACAGCATCGAGGCCTATCTGATCCGCGAGGTTGCCCGGACCTGATGCGCGCCGCGGCCCTCAGGGTCGAATTGCATCTGCCCAGCCCACAGTCTCTCAAGGCGAAACGCGCGATTCTGCGCCCGGTGATCGAGGGGATCAAGCGGCTGGGATCATTCAGTGTGGCCGAGGTCGACCATCACGACCGATGGCAGAAGGCAGCCATCGGGATAGCAATCGCGGCCCGCGACGGCGAGAGTCTCGCGATGCAGATCGCAAAGCTTCGTCGCTACCTTGACACACGCCTGGAAGTCGAGGTGATCGACATCCTTATCAGCGAGTTGGAGGATCCGGTATGAGGGAGACCAGCCCACGAATGCTCAAGGTCAACTCCACTCTCCGGGAGGTTCTCGCCGAGGAAGTGGAGCGGTTGAACGACGACCGTCTCGAAATGGTTTCGATAACCGCGGTCGAGACCAGTCTCAACCTGCGCTCGGCCACCGTATACGTAGACGTGCTCGGCGCCGACGCCCAGGACATCGCGCTGATCGCATTGCGCAAGGCCGCCCCCCGACTGCAAGCGGCGATCGGCCGCCAGGTCAGGATGAAATTCACGCCCACTCTCGAATTCGCGATCGACCCCGGGGTGCTCGATGGGAACCGCATCGAGCACATTCTCCGGAGCTTGCGTCAAGACGGGGGCGAACCCGAGTGATCGACAAGGCGATTCTGGAGAAGGCTGCAAAGGCGATTGTTTCCGCCGACTCATTGGCGCTTGCCTGTCATGTCGGGCCCGACGGCGACGCGTTGGGCTCGATGCTCGGTCTCGGGATCGCGGCGGAGAATGCCGGGAAGAAGGTGGTTGCCAGCTTCGGGACGCCTTTCGCCGTGCCGGCGAGCCTGGCATTCCTTCCCACATCGCTCCTGATCCCGCCTCAGCACTTCCCACTCGACCCGCCGACCATGATCGTCTTCGACGCCGGCTCGCCCGACCGGCTCGGTGAGCTGGCCGCACATGCTGCCCGGGCCGGCACAACCATCGTGATCGACCACCACGTCACAAACGAGGGTTTCGGCGACATCGCTGTTGTGGACGGCGAAGCGGCGGCAACCGGGGAGCTCGTCGCCTACCTGCTTCGGGTCCTCGGGTGGCCGTTGACTCCTGAAATCGCGACCTGTCTTCATACCGCCCTCGTAACCGACACCGGCCGGTTCCAGTACGGCAACACCAGGCCTTCGACGTTGATGCTGGCCGCCGGACTGGTGGCTGCAGGCGCCGAACCGCCCGAGATCAGTCGCCACATCTACGAGGAGGCGCCGTTCGGCTACCTGAAGGCGGCAGGCGCCGCCTTGAGCCGTGCCGAGCTCGATGAGGAGAAGGGCCTGGTCACCGCAGTGATAACTCAGGCCGATCTGAACGAAGCCGGAATCGACTGGGGAGACATCGACAACCTGATCAACACCGTCCGGCTCGCGGTGGAAGCGGATGTGGCGGTGCTCGCCAAGGTTCACGCTGATGGCACGGTCAAGCTCAGCCTGCGATCGAGAGGGGCGACCGATGTCGGCTCCCTTGCTGCCGCGATGGGAGGTGGCGGTCATCGGCTCGCTTCGGGGGTTACCTATGTCGGCGACGTGAAGGATGCCCTCGACGAGGTGCGCAAGCGGATCGAGGACTTCCGGTGACGAGGGGTTTTCTCGTGGTCGACAAGCCCGGCGGCATCACCTCGAACGCCGTCGTCGCCCAGGTGCGCCGGGCGACGGGCATCAAGAAGGTGGGACATGCGGGGACCCTCGACCCCCTCGCCACGGGGGCGATGGTGGTGGCGGTGGGTCCGGTCACCAGGCTGATCCGTTTCATCCAGGAGCAACCCAAGGAGTATCTGGCGACCGCCCAGTTCGGAGTGGCCACCGACACCTTGGACGCCGACGGGGCGGTCCTCGAACGCGAGCCGATGGAGTTCAGCGAGACCGAGTTGAAAACGGCTTCGAAGAGGTTTGTCGGGACGATCCACCAAATCCCCCCGATGGTCTCGGCAATCAAGCATCAGGGCCGTCGTCTCTACGAACTGGCGCGCCGCGGAGAGATGGTGGAGCGGGCGGCTCGCCCGGTTGAGGTGTACGAGCTCGAGATCCTCTCGGTCGGTCCCGGGCCCTACCCGGAGGTTGATTTCAGGGTGGTCTGCGGGAAGGGCACCTACGTGCGTTCGCTGGCTGCGGATATGGCCTTCGTGCTCGGTGGCTCCGCACATCTGACCGCGCTTCGGCGGACCCGCATCGGATCGTTGGAAGTGGATGTGTTCGGGGTTGCCCTTGACGATCTCGAGGGATGGGAGGAGCGGATGCTCAGCCCCTCCGAGGCCCTCGCTGACCTACCAGCGGTCACGGTGGGGCCGGAGACTGCCGAAGGGGTCAGCAACGGGGTGCGCTTCGTCGGCGGCGAATTGGTCGACGCTCCTGATGGCTCGGTCCGGGTGCTCGATGACGCCGGGGAGCTCCTCGCCATCTACCGCCGCGTGGGAGAACAGGCGATTCCTGAGGTGGTTCTCGCTTCATGAGAGTCCTGACGGGGCCATTGGAGACCTGGGAGCCACAGACTGTTCCCACCGCGGTGACGGTGGGTGTGTTTGACGGGGTGCATCTCGGCCATCGCACGTTGATCGACCGGTTGCAGGCGACGGGATATGTCCCGACGGTCCTCACCTTCGATCCTCATCCCGCCGAGGTCCTGTCCCCGGGTACACATCCTCGTCTCATAACGACACTCGACGAGCGACTCGATCTGTTGGCCGATGCCGGTGTCGAGCTGGTCGGGGTGCTCGATCTGGCCGAGATCCGTTATCTGCGGCCCGAGGAGTTCGTCGGACAGGTGCTCGAGCAACGGCTCACGATGGCGGCGATGGTGATCGGAACGGACTTCCAATTTGGAAAAGACAGGTCAGGGGACGTCGGTTTCTTGCTGCACAGCGGAGTCCGCAATGGGTTCCAGGTCGACGTGGTGGAGTTGCGGGCGGTGGATGGCGTTGTCTCGTCCTCCGGGATTCGCGCATTGATCGAGGTGGGTGACATGAGCGTCGCCGCGGTCCTGCTCGGATCCCGCTATCGGTTGTCCAACGTCGTGGTGGATGGGGACAAGCGCGGCCGTGGCATCGGATTTCCCACTGCGAACCTCGAGCCGCCGGAGCGGAAGGTCATCCCGAGTCGCGGGGTCTACGCGGCGTTTGCTCTGCTTCGCGGGGCGCGTCACCTGGCGGCTGTGAATGTCGGGGTCCGTCCGACTTTCGACGGGAGCGATCTCGTCGTCGAGGCCTATCTGCTGGATTTCAACGATGACTGTTATGGCGAGACAATGACTCTCGAGTTCGTTGAGCGGCTTCGCCCCGAACTGAAGTTCGCAGAGGTATCTGAGTTGGTCGAGCAGATGAGAGTCGATGTCGAAATGGTTCGAGATGTCCTCGACCCTGCGGGTGCGGAGTCTCGAGATGCCTGAAGGAGGTCGCCGCCAGATCCCGGTCGGGAGGCCGGTGGTGATGAAGGCGGGCTCGTCGAGTCTGGTGCACCGATCCGGGGAGCTCGATCTCGACGCCTTGGCGCGGACTGTCGACGTGGTTGCGGGGATGTGGGAGATCGGCTACCCCACCCTGCTGGTCTCGTCTGGAGCAGTGGCTGCCGGCCTGCCCGTGCTCGGCCTGGAACGACGCCCCAATGACGTTGCCGGATTTCAAGTTGCGGCGGCCATCGGCCAGGGCCGGCTCATGGAGCGATATACGGCCCTCTTCGGCGCTCATGACATGGTCGTCGGGCAGGTTCTGCTCACCAAGGACCTGCTTGCCAACAGAAGCCAATACCTGAACGCCCGTAGTGCGCTGGAGCGGATGTTGGCCCTGGGCGTGGTCCCGATCATCAACGAAAACGACACCGTCGTGGTCGAAGGGCTTCGTCTGGGTGACAACGACCGTCTGGCGGCGATCGTCTCCCATCTGGTCAAAGCCGGGATGTTGATCATCCTCACCGATACCGAAGGGATCTACTCGGCTGACCCGAGGACGGTCGAGGACGCCGAACTGCTCACCGCGGTGCATCCCACGGACCGAGCCCTCGACGGGGTGATCGGCGATGCCGGTCCATTCGGGTCCGGCGGCGCGGCAACCAAGATTGCCGCAGCCAGGATGGCAGCTTGGTCGGGGATCCCGACCGTGATTGCCAGCGCCGGCGAGCCCGATGTTGCAGTTAGGTCAGTCTCCGGCGAGGAGGTGGGCACCTGGGTCAATCCCCATGAGACCAGGCTCCCGGCTCGAAAGCTCTGGATCGCGTTCGGCCAACCCTCGGAGGGACGGGTAACGGTGGACCAGGGAGCCACCTTGGCTCTCCTCGATGGGGGAAAGTCGCTGCTCGCGGTTGGGGTGGTTTCGGTGGATGGCGAGTTTGCGGCAGAGGCCGCGGTCGAGGTGGCGGGGCTCGACGGACAGCTGATCGGCAAGGGGCTTATGGCGATGACGGCCGACCAGGCGCGCCGCTCGATCGGTAGGCACAGCTCCGAGGTGGGCGGCGTTGTCATCCATCGCGACGACTTCGTGTTGTTGGTCACTGATTCTGAGCCCGCAGATAGGCTGGTTCCATGATCGACCAGATCGGGCGGACGGCCAGGGCGGCGTCACGCGAGCTGGCGCAATCGACGGGGGAAACCCGTGAGCGCGCCCTCCTGGCAATGGCAGACTCCGTGACCGAGAGCACTCCCGAGATCCTCTCCGCGAACTCCGTAGACATGGATCAGGCGGTCGATGAGGAGATCACCGGGGCCCTGGTCGACCGTCTCCGGCTCACCGAGGCCCGTATCGAGGCCATGGCTGCAGGTTTGAGGACAGTCGCCGGGTTGCCCGATCCGGTGGGGCGGGAGACCGGCGGTTGGGTCCTCCACAATGGGATTCGGCTGCACAGGGTGCGGGTTCCGCTCGGAGTTGTGGCCGTGATCTACGAGGCGCGCCCCAATGTGACTGCCGACGCAGCGGGGCTGTGCATCAAATCGGGCAACGCGGTGATCCTCCGTGGGTCGTCCTATGCCCTCCGGTCCAACAAGGCGATCAGTGGTGCTTTGAGCTCGGCCCTTTCCGGCGTCGGGCTTCCGGCAGAGGCGGTGCAACTGTTGGACGACACCACACGTGACGGGGCCAAGGCGCTGATGCAGGCCACTGAGTGGGTCGACCTGTTGGTGCCCCGGGGTGGACCCGGGTTGATCGACGCGGTGCGCGCCGATGCCACGGTGCCCACTGTGATCGACGGCGCGGGCAACTGCCACGTATACGTCGATGCCGCGGCAGACCTCGACATGGCCCGATCAATCGTGGTCAATGCCAAAGTGCAACGGCCCGGGGTGTGCAACGCGGCCGAGACCCTCTTGGTGCACGAAGCCATTGCCGATCAGTTCCTGGCCGACGTGTCCAAGGCTCTGATGGCCGACGGTGTCGAGTTGAGAGGGGACCAACGTTCGCGGGATCTGGTGCCCGAGATGCTCGTGGCGACCGAGGCGGACTGGGCGACCGAGTTCCTCGATCTGGTGATGGCGGTTCGGGTGGTGTCAGATGTCGATGCTGCGATCGAGCACATCCGAAGCTTCGGCACCGGTCATACCGAGGCCATCGTCACCGAAGACATGGCGGCAGCAGATCGGTTCGTGAGCGGGATCGACACCGCCGTAGTTGCGGTGAATGTCTCGACCCGGTTCACCGACGGTGAGGAGTTTGGGTTCGGGGCCGAGATCGGCAACTCCACCCAGAAGCTGCATGTCAGGGGTCCCATGGGGCTCGAATCCCTCACCAGCGAACGCTACGTTCTCTACGGTTCGGGCCAGGTTCGTTGAGCCCGGTTGCGGGTTGGATATCCCTACCTGCTAAAGTTGTGATCGCTCCCCCGAAAATATTCAGGTTTTACGCGCAATGAAGACAACAACCGAGATCGTCGCCGAATACGGCACCCACCAAAGTGACACCGGCTCGCCGGAGGTCCAGGTGGCGCTCCTCAGCGAGCGGATCAACGAGCTCACCGAGCATCTTCGTGAGCACAAGCATGATCACCACAGCCGGCGTGGCCTGCTGATGATGGTCGGCAAGCGTCGTCGACTACTCGACTATCTCCGCAGGGAGGACGTCGAGCGTTACCGAAGCCTCATCGCAAAGCTGGGGCTGCGTCGCTAAACAGCATTCGTGGGCGCGCATCGCGCAGCTCACGACCACGGGCCTGAGGGCCCGGAACAAGAGGTCCCGCCCAAGAGGCCCGGACCCGAAACAGACACTGAGCCTTGTCGGTTGTCAGTGGCGATGTCTCGGAAATCTGAGACATGACTACTGCCAACGGGCGTGGCTCCATACACAAGGAGCACTTAGTGCCCGAAATCTCCGTTACGGGGACCATTGGCGGCAAAGAGTTCGTCCTGAGCACCGGCAAACTGGCCGGACAGGCGGACGGAGCCGTGGTCGCCCGACTCGGCGGTACCGAAATGTTGGTTACCGCCACTGCAAACAAGTCGCTGCGCGAGGGCGTCGACTTCTTCCCACTCACCGTGGACTTCGAGGAGCGGATGTATGCCGTTGGCAAGATCCCTGGCTCGTTCTTCCGTCGTGAGGGCCGTCCCAGCGAGCAGGCCACCCTGACCTGTCGTCTCATCGACCGTCCCCTCCGTCCCTCCTTCGCCGAGGGCTACCGGTGTGAGACCCATGTCGTCGTGACCAGCCTCGCCGTGGACGGTGAGAACCCCTACGACGTGGTGGCTCTCAACGGCGCCTCGGCCGCTCTCAGCGTGAGCTCGATCCCGTTCCGAGGACCGATCGCCGCGGTGCGGGTCGGTCTGAAGAAGGGCGAATGGATCCCGTTCCCCACCAGCGCCGACCTCGAGGAGTCGGTCTTCGAACTGGTCGTGGCCGGAACCCGCAATGAAGCCGGTGGGATCGACATCATCATGGTCGAGGCCGGCTCCACACCCAACGGCCTGCGATTGATCGCAGACGGTGATGCCCCCTCCGACGAAGCCACCGTGGCCCGCGGTCTGGAGGAGGCCAAGACCTACATCGGCGAGTCGATCGATCTCCAGAACCAGCTGGTGGCCCAGGTCACCAAGAAGGAAGTCGAATGGCCGGTTGTCGTCGATTACACCCCTGAGTTGCACGACCGGGTGCAGGCCATTGCCGAGCCCAAGCTCCAGTCAGTGGTCACCATCACCGAGAAGCAGGAGCGCAACGTCGCTCAGGATGCTGCCCTCGAGGCAACGATGGCCGAGTTGGCTCTCGACGAGAACGACGGCGAAGGTCGTGACCAGGCGAAGCGTGCCTTCAAGTCGGTCGTCAAGGACCTGATGAGGAAGCGAGTCGTCGAAGACGGTATCCGTCTCGATGGACGCGGCCCAACCGATCTCCGTCCGATCACTGCCGAGGTCGGAGTGGTCAAGAGAACACACGGCTCCGGTCTCTTCCAGCGAGGCGAGACCCAGGTTCTCAACCTGACCACGCTCGGCATGCTCAAGATGGAGCAGATGCTCGACACGCTGGCCAACGAAGACTCCAAGCGCTACATGCACCACTACAACTTCCCACCGTTCTCCACGGGCGAAGCCGGGTTCATGCGTGGCCCCAAGCGTCGTGAGATCGGTCACGGGGCATTGGCCGAGAAGGCCCTTCTCCCGGTCATCCCGACCAAGGACGAGTTCCCCTACGCCCTGAGGCTCGTCTCCGAGGTTCTGTCCTCGAACGGCTCGACCTCGATGGCGTCCGTGTGCGCATCGTCGCTGTCACTAATGGACGCCGGGGTGCCGATCTCGGCACCGGTCGGCGGCATCGCCATGGGCCTCATCCACAGGGATGGCAAGTATGTGACCCTCACCGACATCCTTGGAGCCGAGGATGCTCTTGGTGACATGGACTTCAAGGTCGCCGGCACCAGGGACGTCATCACCGCCCTCCAACTCGACACCAAACTCGAAGGTTTGCCCTCCGAGGTGTTGGCCGACGCGCTGGATCAGGCCAAAGTGGCCCGTCTCATCATTCTCGACAAGATGGCCGAGGCGATTGCCGAGCCACGCGCCGAGATGAACGAGTTCGCACCGCGCATCGAGTCGATCGAGATCCCCAAGGACAAGATCGGTGAGGTCATCGGTCCCAAGGGTGCGGTCATCCGTGAACTCGAAGAGGTCACCGGGGCCGCGATCGAGATCGAAGAGGCCGACGGCAAGGGCATCGTCAGGATCGCCTCCTCAGACAGCACTGCTTTGGCAGCTGCGAGGGAGAAGATCATGCAGATCGCTTTCCCGCCCGAAGTCGAGTTGGGGACCGAGTACACGGGCAAGGTGGTCAACATCACCAAGTTCGGTGCGTTCGTCAACATCCTTCCCGGACGTGACGGTCTGCTCCACATCTCACGTCTCGACGGCTCGACAAGGGTCGAGCGGGTTGAGGACTATCTGACCGACGGACAGGAGCTCAAGGTCCGGGTGCGTGAGATCGACCGGGGCAAAGTCAGCCTCGAATTGGTCGAAGCGCTCGAAGGCGCCACTTTGCCTGACTCGGAGCCACCCAGCTCGGGTGGCGGCGATCGTGACCGAGGCCGTGGAGGCTCGGGTGGCGGCGACCGCGATCGGGGCCGTGGAGGCTCAGGTGGCGGCGATCGTGATCGGGGCCGTGGCGGCCGTGATGGTCGCGACCGGAATCGGGACGACCGCCCCGCTCCTGAGAAGGCTCCGGAGACACCGGCGCCCGCAGCCGAACCGGCGGCAGCCGGCAACGAGCGACGACGGGTGGCTCAGCCATTCGATGAGGTCTTCGAGGAACTGCGCAACAGCTGAGCAAAACCGGCTGAGTTGGAAAGGGGGTGGGAGGAATCCCGCCCCCTTTCACGTGGCCGTGTGTTTCCAGAAACGCAGGTCGGCGACCCGGGTGAAGCCGACCGCCGCGTAGAATGCAACCGCATCCTGTCGGTGCTCATCCGTGATCACCCGCACCTCAGTCATGCCGGCCTCCCGCATCCGGGAGAAGGCGAACTCCATCAGCGCCCGACCCACACCCCGTCGATGGAATGCAGGGTCGGTGCCCATGGGCTCGATTTGCGCGATGCCTGACGCATCTGGCCACCAGATCATGAAAGAGGCGATGGTTCCGTCGGGAGCCACTGCCACCAGGTCGCGCTCCGCCTCGTACACAGGGGAGCGCATGAACCGGAGATAGCGCTCCAGGTGCTGAGCCGGGTCCATCGTCGACTTGAAGGCGGCGTGTGAGGCTCGACGACGCCGGTCAGCCTCCTCCTCGCCGGTCATAGCTCGGAGGGTGAAGCCTGTTGGCGGCTGAGGCACGGTGTCTTCGGCGGTCATGCGAGTGAAGACCGGGCCGTCGATCCCGACGTCGCGGTATCCGGCTCGTTCGAGTTCGGCCACGAGACCCTTGTCCTCGCTCGAGACATACCAGACCTTCGCATCCTGCCCGAGCTGCCCACGGGCCCACTCCAACAAGGGGATCGGTGACTGGTCGGGTATGCAGAAGGCCACGATCAGTTGCTCGTGAGCATCGAGGACCACGAATCCACGATCGCCGTCGAGCCAGTAACTCACGGCGTCGTCTGTCCGTGGGTCGCTGTGATACGCCGACCAGGCGAGATCCCCGGGATGGAAAGCGTAGCCGGGGCCGCGGTGCTCGAGGATTGCGCTCAAGATGGCCTGCATGCGCCTGAGATCGGGCAAATGCCGTGGCGAAACCTCGGTGGGAGCCATGACGGGAACGGTAGAGCGAGCGTCTGCAGTTGCACAAGAAACGCCTGGTTCGGGTCGTAGAATTGGCGGGCGATCCTGATCAGGGGGCTGAATTTCTTGGCAATGGAAGCCCAGGGAATCGTCCACATGAGGGGCGAGACCTCACAGACAATCGTGGTGCAGGTATTCGCCGATTCCGATCGGCTTCGACTTCTTTCCGGAAACGAGTTGATCGGCGAATGGGCCGTCAAGGGGATGGGGATTCACGCCCTCAACGAGGGATTCGCGATTCGCGCAGAGGGTGAGGAGCTGATCCTCAAGACCGACAACGATGTTGCCCTCGCCGAAGAGCTCGGACTGTTGACTTCCTCGCCACGTCTCGCCCGAAAGATCGCCGCCTCCCACAACGTGGCGAGGGAGGCGCCCGCACCGGAGACAGAAACACCCAGGTCCAATCTCGCCGCGATCGCATTCGCCCTCGGCGGTGTCCTGATTCTGGCCGGTGGCGTGGTCCTGCGGGCGGGACCGGCCCTGGTTGGTTTGGAGTCCGGTCCGCTCGGCCCCTATTGGCTGGCCTTCTCCGTCGGCGGTTCGGTCATGGTTGCGATCGCTTATCTGCTCGGTCGCGGCGTCAGGTGGGCCCAAATCGCTGCAGTTCTCGCCCTGCTCGGGCTGATCGTCGTGTTCGCGCTCGCCGTCCAGGAGGTACGAACTGACGCCAATGATCTGATGGCCTATGGCTTCATCGCCGGTGGGATCGTCGTTGGGGTGAGTGTCCTTTTCAGCGGGACCCTGGTCGGAGATCGGTAGACGGCCGGTAGCGTCGGCACGGTGCCGGAACTGCCAGACATCGTCGTCTACATTGAGGCCCTGGAGCGTCGGGTCCTGGGGCAGAGCCTGGAAGCGGTGCGGATCGCCTCGCCATCAGTCCTCCGCACCTTCGATCCTCCCTACGACGCTGCTGTGGGCTCGCGGGTCAAAGCGGTGCACAGGGTGGGAAAGCGGATTGTCTTCGAGTTCGAAGACGATCTCTTCCTGGTAATCCATCTCATGGTGGCGGGGCGGCTTCGATGGGAGGCTCGGGGCAAGCCAATCCCGAAGAAGGTTGGGCTGGCGGCGCTCGACTTCGAGCCAGGGACGTTGGTGCTGACTGAACAGGGCACCCACAAGCGGGCGGGGATCTGGATGAGCCGAGGCATGGAAGGCGTGGCGGCGCTCGACCGCGGAGGCGTGGAACCACTGGAGGTGGATGCCGACGCCTTCGGTGAGGCGCTTCGCTCCGAGAACCGGACTTTGAAGCGGGCTCTCACCGATCCCCGAATCTTCTCCGGGATCGGCAACGCCTACTCGGATGAGATCCTCTGGGAATCCCGACTCTCCCCGGTGAAACGGACATCGCAGCTCACCGAAGAAGAGGTGAGCCGATTACACGGGGCGGTGGTCAGCTCGTTGCAGCTGTGGACCGAGCGGCTTCGCACCGAAGTGGGGGAGGGCTGGCCAACCAAGGTCACTGCCTTTCGAGAGGACATGGCGGTGCACGGGAAGTTCAAGGAGCCATGCCCCCGCTGTGGGTCACCGGTGCAGCGGATCGTCTACGCCAGCAACGAGACCAATTACTGCGCTACCTGCCAGACCGGGGGCAAGCTGTTGGCCGATCGTTCGTTGTCCCGCCTGCTCAAGGACGACTGGCCGCAAACCCTGGAGGAGTTGGAGGAGGGTTGATAGCCCCCCTCGACGCGCTCACTTCGTTCGCTTGCGTCGGTCCCCCCGCTTCGCAGGGGGACAACCCGCTCTTGTCACCCGAACATATGTTCGATATGATGAAGTGCCCGATAGCGGAGTCAGTTTGGGTATCGAGCGTCTGGTCCTGGAGAAACCTCACCGTTTCTTCGACATGGAGGGCTCGCTCCGTCTCCAACCGGGGCGGATCACCGAAATGGTGGGTGACTCCGGGACCGGGCTCACCCGTCTCGGTCTGAGACTTCTCGCCGAACCTTCCCAGGTTGCCCCGGTGGTGGTCCTCGACACCAGGAGTTGGATCTCACCCGAGGCTGCCTGGGAGACCGGGGTGATTCCCGAGCATCTGGTCATCGTGCGTTGTGACGAGCCCCGGATCTGGCCGAAGGTGGCCGCCGCCCTTCTCGAAGGGGTGCACGCCCTCTATGCCGAGGTCCCCGCGGAAGTCAGGGATCAGGACCTGCGTCGTCTGGCGGCACTGGCCAGGGCGAGGGGAGTTGCGGTGGCGATGCGTCCCATGGGCAGGGGCCTTCCCAGCGGTGTTGCCCATCTCCGGCTCAGGGCACTGGGGGTCACCTGGGAAGGAGCGGATCGGGGCCACGGAAGATTGAAGAGACGACGTCTGGTGCTGGAGGCGTCCGGTAGAGGTTCGGCCGGGGTGACCCGGCGATTCGAGGTCGAGGATGAAGGTGCGGACGTTGTGCGTGTGGTTTCCGATGTGGTCGTTGGGGAGGCCCGACGCTCCATCGGTTGACCCGGTGCTGATCGTCGACGACCGGGTCGTCGGCGCCACAAGTGAAGTTCTGGCTGCAGGGGTGACCCTGGGCATGCCCCGGCGGGAAGCGGAGGCGTTGGCTCCGTTTGCGACTGTGCTGATCCGGGACCCGGGGGAGGAAGCCCGCCGTTTCGAGTCGGTGGTGGAGGTCATCGAAGACCTGGTCCCACGGGTCGAGGTGGTGTCACCGGGTCTGGTCTATGTCCCGGTTTCCGGTGCGGTTCGCTTCTATGGGGGGGAGGTGTCTCTCGCCGAGCGTGTGGTCAAGGAAGTCGACAACCTCGTCGGTCATCTCCGTGGTGGCCAGGCCCTGGCGGGGGTGGCCGACGGGCCGTTTGCTGCTCGTTGGGCTTCTGCAACCGCAGCGGTGGGTCGGCCCCAAGTCGTCGAGGACACCATCGGGTTTCTCTCCCGGCTCGATTTGGCCACCCTCCGGGAGAGCATGAACGGAGAGGAATTGATCGACACTTTCCGCTGGCTGGGGATCGGCACCCTCGGAGAGTTGGCCCGATTGCCCCGTGAGGCACTGGCTACACGTTTCGGCAATCAGGGGGCGCTCGCCCACCGGCTGGCCAGTGGGGAGGACCGGTTGATCGATCCTCGGGAGATCTCACCCGATCTCGCCGTCGATGCTGCCTTCGAGGACCCTCTGGAGACTCTCGATGCGGTCGCCTTCGCCTCCCGGGCCCTGGCAGAGCGTTTGCTGCGCGGCCTGCGGGTGAACGGTGTGGCGCCACATCGAGTATCGATCCTCGCCGAATCTGCGACCGGGCAGGCGCGGGAGCGGATATGGAGATCGGCGGACCCTTTCACCGAGAAGGCACTCTCCGATCGGGTGTGGTGGCAACTCCGGGCCTGGGTGGAGGCGGGCGGGGTGCCCGGTGGGATCGTGAGACTGCGGATAGCTCCCGCCGATCTCTCCGATCAGGGACGACAGCTCGGTCTGCTCCAGGACGAAACCTCGAGGATCGAAGCAGAGCGTGCCCTGACCCGGGCCCAGGCACTGCTCGGCCCTGACGCCGTGCTCCAGGGGATGGCCCAGGGCGGGAGGATGCCCCAGGAGAGAGTGGCGTGGTCGCGATGGGGGGAGCCGCCGACCGCTGCCACCCGGGATCCTGAAGCTCCCTGGCCGGGAGCCACCCCAGGTCCCAGCCCGGCGCTGGTCCCGCCCCGTCTTCAGTCCTTGGAAGTGGAGTGGGACGGGGGGATGCCATCCCGGGTGCGTCTCGGCACTCGATGGGAACCGGTGCTCACCTGGAGTGGCCCGTGGCGTCTCAGTGGCCGCTGGTGGCTGGGGGAGAAGGACGCCGACCGTTACCAGCTGGTCACCTCGGCGGGGGCGTTGCTCTGTGTGGTGGCCGAGGGAAAGGCGTTCCTGGCCGGTATTTATGACTGAGTAGCTTCTGGCGATGTTTGGCGACCCATCGTTCCGAAAGGGAGCCCGGGACGCGGTCCTGATCCTTGCGGCGGTGGGAGCTTTTGGCGTCGCCTACGGGGTCCTCGCCGTCGACGCCGGACTGTCGCAATGGCTGACTCTGTTCTCCTCGATCATCATCGTCTCGGGGGCAGCCCAGTTCGCCATGGTCGGGCTCCTCGCCGCCGGCTCGATCCCTGTTCTGCTTGCAGCTACCGGTCTCGGCCTTCGACATCTTCCGATGTCGGCAAGGCTCGCCGACATGATCGAGACCCCGCCGCTGTGGACCCGGTTGCGTCTCGCCTTCATCCTGGTGGACGAAACCTTCGGCCTGACCATCCGGGCCCACGAAGCGGGTGTGGAGGATGTCGTCGCCTACAAGACCGCAGCCGATCTGATGCTGTACTCGGGTTGGATCGTCGGCACCGCGGTTGGCGCCTGGTTCGGCTCCTCCATCGATCCCGAGACCGCCGGCATCGGGGTCCTGTTTGGCCTTCTCTTCTTGGGATTGGCGGCGCCGATGGTGAAGATCAGGCGGGACTGGGTGGTGGCCGGGGCTGCGGTGGTGGCCACCTTGATCGCCATTGCCACCCTTCCCGTGGCCTGGCAAGTTTCGACGGCCGCCGTGGCTGCGTCTCTGGTCGGGATGGCGATCGATGAGTAACTTGGCCATGGTCCTAGGAGTGGCGGCGATCACCTTCGCCACCCGGGTGGCTTTCCTTTTGAAGCCCCGCTCGGCGCCGGGAGGAAGGGTGGGCCGGTTCCTCGCGGTGTTCCCACTGGCCCTCTTCATCTCCATCGCCACCTCGGGTCTGGCAGCGCCTTGGGGGAGCGCTGAACTCACCGCCAATCTGGCGGGCGCCGTCGGTGGGGTGGTCGGTGGAGTCGTCTTCCGCCGGTCACTGTGGGGAGTTCTTGGTGTCGGTGCGGCCTGCTTCTATCTGGTGCGGGCGATCATCGGCTGAAGCTGCGGTAGCGTCCTCCCATGCCCGATTTGGAGCGTGAGCTCGACTCGAAGGCCGCCGAAACGGGATTCTCCGGTGTGGTGCGGGTTGACCGCGTCGGTGAGATCGAAGTAGCGAAGGCATACGGCCTGGCTCACCGCGGATGGCAGATCCCCAATGAGGTCGGTACCCGGTTCGGAATCGCCAGTGGAAACAAGGGGATGACGGCACTCGCGGTGGTGAGCTTGATCGAGGACGGTGTCCTCGGGCTCTCGACAACCGCACGATCAATGCTGGGTAATGATCTTCCCCTCATCGGGGACGATGTGACGATCGAGCATCTGCTTTCGCATCGCTCGGGTATCGGTGACTATCTCGACGAGGACGTTGGCTATGAGCCCAACGACTACATGATGCCGGTTCCGGTTCAAGAACTGGCAACGACCGAAGACTTCCTGGCAGTGCTCGACGGACATGCCACGAAGTTCGCGCCGGACGAGCGATTCGCCTACTGCAACGGCGGCTTCGTTGTTCTGGCCGTGATCGCCGAGCGGGCCAGTGGGCAGTCGTTCCACGACCTGGTGCGTCAGCGGGTCACTGAGCCGGCAGGCATGCCCGACACGGAGTTCCTGCGCTCTGACGAGCTTCCCCACGGGGCCGCCCTTGGCTACCTAGAGGTCGATGGTGCTTGGAGAAGCAACGTTTTCCATCTCCCGGTGCGAGGCACCGGAGACGGTGGGATCTACACGACCGTCGCCGACGTCAGCAATTTCTGGAAAGCCATGTTTGCGGGTCGGATCGTCTCGCCGGATTGGGTCGCCGAAATGGTGCGACCTCGCAGCATGGCCGAGTTCGAGCGCTACGGCCTCGGCTTCTGGCTCCACCAGTCGACCGACACCGTGATGCTGGAAGGCTCCGATCCAGGAGTCTCCTTCCGCACCGTCCACGATCCGCATTCCGACATCACCCACACCGTGATCTCGAACACCTCCGACGGGGCCTGGCCAATCACCCGGTTCCTCGACGAACATCTGAGTTGACCCGCTTTCGAGTCGTGTCTAGGGAGGCTCGGGTTGGGTGGTGTAGGTGTGGCCGAGTGGGGTGGTCCATTGGTAGCTGCCGGGTGTGGTGGGTTTGAGTTTCCATCCTGGGGTGTGTTTGAGTTGGTGGTCGTGGCGGCAGAGCGGGGCGAGGTTCGAGGGGTCGGTGGGTCCGCCTTCTGAGAATGCGATGGTGTGGTCGAGGTCGCACTCCGATGCTGGGTTTCGACATCCGGGGAAGGCGCAGGTTGGGTTTCTGGTCTGAACTTGGCGTTGTTGGTGGGTGGTGGGTCTTCTTCGGGTGGCACCGGTCCAAATGGGTGTTCCCTGTTCGGTGACGGTGACCCGATGCTCTGCTTCGGGTTGGTCGGATGCGACTTGGCGGGCGATGTCGGCGATGACTGGTCCGTACCCGTTGAGGTTTCCGGGGTGGTCGTCGAGCCCAGCCAAAGTGGTGAGTTCGACGTGGATGTCGACCATTCCCCGGCCTTTGCCTTGCTTCAAATGGCGGCCGTTGAGGAGGTCCAGGTAGACGTCGGCTCGGACCTGGTCCATGGTCCGGGGGTCGTCTGCGGTTTTGGCGGCTCGGGCCAGATTGTTGATTCTCCTCATCGCAGCTTGCGCTTGGGCGGCGGGGAGGTCGAGTCCGAGGAGGTTGGTGGTGCCGTGGTGGTTGGGTTCGAGCACCACCCGCCGTTCCTCCACCGCCTCCTCATATCGGGTCCGTGCTATTTCGGGGTCGAGACTGATCACCAGTTTGCGGATCCGAGCACCCAACTGACCGGTGGTCTGGCGGGGGGCACGTTCCAGGGCCACCTCGGCGACTTGTCTTGCGGCTTCTACGGGGAGGTGCACGGTTTCGTTGCACAGCACCCGAGCCTTGGCCAGGTCGATCCGACCTTCATGCAGTGCTTTCCACACCTCGGGAAGCCGGTCGCGCAGTTCATAGGCGGTTCCCAACTGGAACTCAGCGGCCCGTCGGGTCAAAGTCAATGCAGCTCGGATCTCCCCTTCAGCGGATTCCAGTGCCTCATCAAGCTTGGGCAGCAGTTCCAATTCGGCTTCAGCCACCGATTGGATGTCGGCGTAGAACTCGGCCTGGTCGTGGGCGATCTGTCGGGACCTGGCTTTCATCAGGACCACTCGCTCATAACCCGAGATCCGGTTCCGGTCTATGGACGTCAACACCGCAGCCAGCTGCGGGCCGGGTGGCATTTCGGCTAAACCTCTCGGGATCCCCTCACTCTCGAACATATGTTCGACCATGACCCAAACATACAACCCACCCCCGACAAATTCCATACCTTCATCAGCCGAAGCGAGGAATTCTTGACCTCACCTCCTAGACCGGCCCCACCCTTCCGCCCATGTCGGTCACTCTCTTCGCGATCAGGTCACGGACCTGGTCCCGAAGCTCGTTGCCATCAGCTTGAGTCATCCCCTGGGTCTCGATTGCTTGATCGATGACAACCCGAATCAGCCCACCGTGGAGCCACGGCTTGCCTGGGGGCCACGCCTCGTAGGAACCGTGAAGGGACACCGGCAGGACGGGAAGATGGCTGGTCAGAGCCATGGTGAACGCTCCCTTCTTGAAGGGTCTCAATGCGCCGTCCCGGGATCTGGTCCCTTCGGCATAGATGATCAGCGACCGTCCCTTGCCGATCAGGCTCTTTCCCTGGCGGTTGACATCGGCGTGAATCGAACCCCGTGCCGCACGATCGACCTCGACAATCCCAACCGCACGCATGCCCTGGGCAAATATCGGCACTTTGAAGAGCTCGGTCTTGGCCAGGAATCGCATCGGGAGCCGGACTGCGAGCAGACAGGCCATGATGTCGAGAGCCGACAGGTGGTTGGCGACGACCACATACGACCTCGCGGGATCGATGTTCTCTCTGCCCACCACTTCCAGCTTGGTTCCGGAGAAGAACAGCCATACCCGGCTCCAGGTCCGGATCACGCGTTCGATGAACGGTGAGACATCGTTGATGGCTGCGGCGATGATGACGACGGGAACGGCGATCAGTGTGGCGACGACGCCTGCCAGCAGGGTGACGACCGTTCTCGGAATGTCGATCACCCAGCGCATTTCGGCGAGCGTAGCCAGCGGGTCTTACGCTGACCCCGTGGACAAGGACGAAGCACGACGTCGCTCCCGTGAGTCAGGGCCTGTACCCGGCGACGTGGGATCCCAGGTGGTGGCTGTGCTGTTTTCCTGGCTCTCCACCCGGCTCCCCGGGACAGCTGCTGCCTATTTGCCAATCAGCGACGAGGTCGATGTCACCGCCCTATTCGATCGGCTCCCGGGATGGCGATGGGTGCTACCCCGGATCGAGGACGACGCAACCCTCACTTTTCGAGATCGTGACGTGGTCCGGGAGACCCATCGCTGGGGCCTGATTCAACCGTCGGATTCGGGGCGGATTGTTCCTGTCGCCGAGATCGACGTGTTCCTGGTGCCCGGATTGGCCTTCGATGATTCGGGCGGGCGGCTGGGCCGGGGTGGCGGCTACTACGACCGCGTGCTCGCCGGTCGCCGCGCCGACAGCGACGTGATCGGCGTCACGGTGGCTGGCCGGGTGATCGACACTGTCCCGGTCGTCGACCACGACCAACGGGTGGACTGGTTGGCCACAGAGGGGGGCGTCATCCTGACCCAACCCATGCCGTGACCTTCTCGAGGGCGATGAGAACGGCCGGCCCCTGTGGCGGACGGTCCTGGTAGTGGTGATATTTCGAGGAGAGGGAAGCGCGCGCCGCCTCCCAATCCGGGCCAGCTTCCACCACTTGTGCTGTGCCGTCCACGCGGACCCACCACAACCGGGCCCAATCGTCGTTGTAATGATCGACGAGCAGGCTCGCCCTGGGGTTGGCCGCGATGTTGACCAGGCGTTGGAGACGGGTCGTCGACTTCGGCTTGTGATCGATCATGTGGACGATTCGCCCCGCATCGAGGGCGAAAGTGACGGGAACCAAGTGCGGCCCGCCGTCCGGCCGGGTGGTGGCCAGGTGGGCGATCGGGGAACGCTCCAGCCTGGCTAGGGCTTCAGCGCGATCCATTCACACCGGCGAACTGAGGCTCCAAAGTGGCCCACACGACATCGGCCCACCGGCGGTGCCCAGCCGCGCTGACATGGAAGAGGTCCTCCGCCCACAACGATCGATCCGCATACCAGTCGTCGGGGTGGTCGGAGCGTTGTTCGATGACATGAGCGCCGTGTCGGGCGGCGACCCTGCGATGGATATGGTCGAACGCCGCCGAACGATGCGAGAAAAGCTGACGGAGCGGGGGATGGAGCCGGGGGATGGTCCCCAGGTCGCCGACTCCGCTCAGGATGATGGTCGCCCCGGTCGAGGAAAGTTCGCCCACGAGATGATCGAGATTCATCTCGAATCGCTTGCGGGAGACGCCACGGATCACGTCGTTGGCCCCCACGGCTACCAGGATCAGGTCTGGGCCGAACTCGATGGCCGCAGAAGCCTGTTCTTGGATGAGGTCGTGGGCGCAGGATCCTCCGACAGCCAAAGACTCGAGAATGACATGATGCTCAGCCGCCAAGCGCTGACAGACCAGGGACACCCACACCTCTTCCGGGCCAGAAACACCCGGCGCGGTCACCGAGGAGTCGCCGAGGACCACCACCCGCAGTTCGGGCAAGGTCGAATCACCGAAGGAGGCCGAAGGATCGAACTCTGTGAGTCTGGGGGTGGGCCGCAGCACCGCGTAGGCGGCTTCGAGACCGATCACGACCGCGCCGGCGATTGCCCCACGTTTGATCAGATGGCGGGCCACGGTGTGATACTGCCAGACGGCAGAATCAACTGCCTGATGCGTTCTGGATACGTGCCTTCAGGCCGAAACGACCCCGTTTGCTGTCGGTGAGGTCGATGAAGGCACCGACTGCGTCCGAAAACTCCGACGGGTCGTCGGGGAAGAACTCCAGATGATCGTTTTCGATGTCGAAGGAGAATCGATAGATCGAGGTTCGCTCGACCTTGACCTCGCGCATCGGCCACGACCCCATGTGCCGTCGCCCGGTCGTGATGCGAAAGCGCCCGTCGTCGATTTCGATCGTCACGTTTGTGGGCTCCAGTCTGGAGCCTTGTAGCCGCCCTAGGTAATAAGCCATCCCAAAACACAATCTAGCTGGCTTGTCATCAAGTTGAAACGGGAAAGATCATCCGAATCTGCCGATACAATTTGGACTAGTCCCTGAAAGAGAGCATGACTGACGGACTCCCATCGCGACCGGGTCTGAATAACAGGGTCCGTTTCGTCACCGCGACCACCCTGTTTGACGGCCACGACGCCTCGATCAACATCTTTCGACGCATCCTCCAGGCATCTGGGGCGGAGGTGATCCATCTCGGGCACAACCGCACCGGGCTGGACATCGTGGAGACCGCGATCGAAGAGGACGCCCACGCCATCGCGGTGACCTCTTATCAGGGCGGCCACATGGAGTTCTACCGCTACGTGAGGGACCTATTGGTCGAGCGCGATGCTGGCCACATCCGCCTCTTCGGAGGCGGGGGAGGGACCATTCTCCCCCACGAGGCTGGCGAGCTCGCGGGTTACGGGATCACCAGGATCTACTCGCCGGACGACGGCCGGGAGCTGGGTCTACAGGGGATGGTCGCCGACATGATGGCGAAGTCGGACTTCGCAACCGGGGAACTCGGCGACGACTTCGATCTCTCGTCGTTGACGGCGGACAAGACCAAGGTCGTGGCCGGCTTGGTCTCAGCCGCCGAGAACTACGCCGAGAAATACGCTGATGTCTTCGAGCAGATCGAGTCCAAGGCGGCAGCAGCTAGCGCTTTGGTGATCGGGGTCACTGGCACCGGCGGGTCCGGGAAGTCGAGTCTCGTCGACGAGATGGTGCGACGCCTTCTCCTCGACTTCGAGGATTTGCGTCTAGCAGTGATCTCCGTCGACCCATCGAAACGGCGGTCCGGGGGCGCTCTGCTCGGCGATCGGATCCGGATGAACTCTCTGCCCCATCCCCGCGCCTACATGCGCTCGTTGGCCACCCGCCAACCGAACCTCTCGCTGTCACCTCACGTTCGCCAGGCGTTGGACGTGATGAAGGCTGCCGGTTTCGACCTTGTGATCCTGGAGACCTCGGGAATCGGCCAGTCGGATACCGAAATCGTCGACTTCTCCGATTACTCGGTATACGTGATGACCCCGGAGTACGGGGCGGCCACTCAATTGGAGAAGATCGACATGCTCGACTTTGCCGACATGGTGGCCATCAACAAGGCAGACAAGGAGGGGGCGCTGGACGCCCTACGAGACGTCCGCAAGCAGTACAAGAGGAATCACCTCGAGTTCAGCGCCGAGGACTCCTCGTTGCCGATCCATCTCACGGTTGCCTCCGATTTCAACGACCCGGGGACCAATCGGCTCTACAAGGCGTTGGTAGCGGCGCTGGGGGAGAAGGGTCTCGGAGTGGAGTCCAAGATCGAACTGCCCATCAGCGACACCGCCAAACGACACGTGGTCCCCCCCGAGCGAACCCGGTACCTGGCTGAAGTAGTGACCACGATCCGCGAATACGACCTCTGGGCCGAGGAGCAATCTGCAGTGGCCGAGACCCTGTACCGACTCCAGGGTGCAGCCGAGGCCGGCGTCGACGTGAAGCGAGTCACGGTGGATGCAGGCGAGAAACTCGACCCCGAGAATCTCCGTGCCCTGGAGCATTGGGAGGGGATGCTCGCCGAGTACAGCGGCGAGCATTTCATCTATTACGTGAGAGGCAAAGAAATCAAGGTGCCGTTGCATCACGAGACCTTGAGCCACACCCGGGTGCCCCGGGTTGCCCTGCCCCGGTATCGGTCCTGGGGTGATCGTCTGCAATGGCTGCTTCAGGAGAACGTCCCCGGTGAGTTTCCATACACCGCTGGTGTTTTCCCCTTCAAGCGGGCCGAGGAGGATCCGGCTCGCATGTTCGCCGGCGAGGGCCCGCCCGAGCAGACCAACCGCCGGTTCCACTATTTGGCAGCGGACACCAAGGCGAAGCGACTGTCCACCGCCTTCGACTCGGTCACGCTCTACGGGGAGGATCCCCACGAAAGGCCTGACGTCTACGGGAAGGTAGGCAATTCCGGGGTGTCGATTGCGACCCTGGACGACGCCAAGAAGCTCTACTCCGGCTTCGACCTCTCCGACCCGGCCACTTCGGTGTCGATGACGATCAATGGCCCGGCTCCGATGATCCTCGCCTTCTTCATGAACGCGGCGATCGACCAGGCTTGTGAGCGTCATATCACGGAGCACGATCTCTGGGACGAGGTGGAGGCCCGGATCACCGACCTCTACGGCGACCGTCCCCGCCCCGAGTATGCCGGCCCGCTGCCTAATGGAAACGAGGGACTGGGGCTCCGTCTCCTCGGGGTCACCGGCGACCAGGTGCTTCCCGCCGAGGTCTACGAGGAAATCAAGCAGGCGACGCTGCACCGGGTACGAGGAACGGTCCAAGCCGACATCCTCAAGGAAGATCAAGCGCAGAACACCTGCATCTTCTCCACGGAGTTCGCGCTGCGGATGATGGGTGACATCCAGCAGTACTTCGTGGACAACGACGTGGACAGCTTTTACTCGGTTTCGATCAGCGGCTATCACATGGCCGAAGCCGGCGCCAACCCGATCACCCAGCTCGCCTTCACCCTCGCCAACGGCTTCACCTACATCGAGAATTACCTGGCGCGGGGGATGGACATCGACGACTTCGCCCCCAATCTCTCGTTTTTCTTCTCCAACGGGATCGACGCCGAGTACGCGGTCATCGGCCGGGTGGCCCGTCGCATCTGGGCCAAGGCGACCAAACACCGGTATCGGGGGAATGATCGGTCCCAGAAGCTCAAGTACCACGTACAGACTTCAGGCCGGTCGCTGCACGCCCAGGAGATCAGCTTCAACGACATCCGGACCACGCTCCAAGCCCTATACGCCATTTACGACAACACCAACAGCCTCCACACCAATGCCTATGACGAGGCGATAACCACTCCCACCGAGGAGTCGGTGCGCCGCGCCCTGGCCATCCAGCTCATCATCAACCGGGAATCGGGCTTGGCCAAGAACGAGAATCCGCTTCAGGGAAGCTTCATCATCGAGGAATTGACCGACCTGGTGGAGGAAGCAGTGCTGCTCGAGTTCGAGAGACTGAACAGCCGCGGGGGAGTCCTCGGCGCGATGGAGCGCCAGTATCAGAGGACCAAGATCCAGGAGGAGTCGCTCTATTACGAGCAACAGAAGGAATCCGGTCTCTATCCGATCGTTGGGGTCAACACCTTCATCTCCAAGGCGGGGTCGCCATTCGTGGTCCCTCAGGAACTGATTCGCTCCACCGATGAGGACAAGAACCGACAGATCGCCAATGTGCGCGCTTTCCAGGAGCGGAACGCTGACGTCGGACCGTCAGCCCTGGCCGCGTTGCAGAAGGTGGCGGTTGCCGGCGGCAACATCTTCGCCCAACTGATGGAGACGGCCAAGGTCGCCTCATTGGGCCAGATGAGCCAGGCGCTCTACGACGTCGGTGGTCAGTACCGACGGAACATGTAGGGGATCGGCAGAAGAAATTCGGTGCGAGCTGTCGAAATGGTGCGAACGCGTTCGTAGTGGGTATGAAGGGAGAGGCAAAGTGCCTCCCCACAGATAGGAGATTCTGATGAGCCAGTACCTGCTGTCGGTGTTCTACACGGAAGGCCAGGAGGAGCCCGACCCTGAGCTGATCGAGCAGATGTACGCCGATGTCGACGCCGTGAACGCCGAGATCAAGGCGGCCGGCGCCTGGGTGTTTGCCGGAGGCTTGCATCCCGCCGACACTGCAACCGTGGTCAGCGCCCAAGACGGCGAGACGATGATCACCGACGGGCCATTCGCCGAGACCAAGGAGCAGATCGGCGGCTTCTGGGTCATCGAGGCCCCGGATCTCGACGCTGCACTCGATTGGGCTCGCAAGGCCACCGTTGCCTGCCGGGGCCCGGTCGAGGTGCGTCCCTTCCAGGACGAGCCCGAAGTCTGAAGTGATATCGGCCACCTCTGACGTTGCAGCCATCGACCGGATCTTCCGCGAGGAATCGGGCAAGGCTGTCGCCACTCTGATCCGTCTCTTCCGTGATATCGATACCGCGGAGGAGGCGGTTCAGGACGCGTTTCTGGTGGCCACCGAGCGATGGCCGGAGACTGGTCTGCCTCCGAACCCCGGGGGGTGGATCGTCACCACTGCTCGAAATCGAGCGATCGACCGTCTGAGACGTGAGTCGACCAGAGAGGACCGTCATGCCCAAGCCCTCATGCTCCACGCCCCACCGGAGCCGAATCCGAGCGAGGGGCCAGTGAGCGACGATCGCCTGCGACTCGTTTTCACCTGTTGTCACCCGGCTTTGGATGCGCCGGCTCAAGTCGCCCTGACCCTGCGGCTGCTCGGAGGGCTGCAGACTCCGGAAATCGCACGTGCTTTCCTGGTTCCGGAGCCAACTATGGCCCAAAGGCTGGTGAGGGCCAAGCGAAAGATCAAGGCCGCGAATATTCCCTATCGCGTCCCCAGGGACGCCGATCTTCCCGACCGCCTCGGAGCGGTCCTCACGGTGATCTATCTGATCTACAACGAGGGCTATGCGGCCTCGAGCGGCGACGAGCTGATTCGCTCCGATCTCTGTGGTGAGGCGATCCGACTCGCCCGTATCCTCACCGACTTGATGCCCGATGAGCCGGAGGCAGTCGGCTTGCTCGCGTTGCTCCTGTTGACCGAGTCACGTCGAGCAGCCCGAACCACCTCCGATGGCTCGATCGTCGTCCTAGGAGTCCAGGATCGGTCGCTCTGGGATCGCGAGCTCATCGAGGAAGGGCAATCGCTGGTCCGAGCCTGTCTGCGGAGAAATCATCCCGGCCCCTTCCAAATCCAGGCCGCAATCGCTGCGGTACACAGCGATTCGGCCACCGCCGAAGAGACCGATTGGAGTCAGATCCTCCAGCTCTACGACCAGCTAATGGTGATGGCTCCCACGCCGGTTGTCGCCCTCAACCGAGCCGTAGCGGTGGCCGAGGTCGAAGATGTTGGCGCCGCCCTCCTCGAGCTCGACGGTCTCGAGCTCGACGGTTATCACCTTTTCCATGCCACGCGGGCTGAGCTGCTCCACCGAAGCGGTGATGTCGAGGCAGCGGATTCGGCCTATGCAGAGGCGTTGGCCCTAGTGAGCAATCAGGCGGAGCGGCGTTTTCTCGAGGAGCGGAGATTGCTCAATTCCTTGGCCGCGGAGAAGCTCTAGCCGCTGGGAGGCTGATGGAGCCCGAACGGCGAGCCCTGGTCGTCTTTGCACATCTTGAACCGGCCGAAACGTGCGATCGATTCCTCGCCGCCGTCGATGTCCAGTTCCTCGACCGTGCCCCCGAAATCCTTGACACGCTCGGCGGCGATTTCGATGTCGTCCACCTTGAAGAACACATACGGCGCTGAGCCGGGGTCTCCGCCGTGGATTCCGCCGCCAACGTTGGGGATGCCGATCACGAAACCCTGTCCCGACGCCCCGGGCTCGAAGCTCCACCCGAACAAGCCCTCATAGAACCTGCGCGCTCGTTCGACGTCCTCGACGCCGAGCTCGACAAACGTCAGTTCGCCAGACATCTCTCGCTCCGTTCCTAGATGGAGTCACCCTAACCCTGCTCGGATCGGTGTCTGAGTGTGAGCTAGTGCCTTTGTCTCCGGGATGATTTACGATACGATACTGTCCAGTTTCGTAAATCGAAGGAGCGGAGTGGACTCGGCAACCATCTATCGGAGACGTTGGGCGACACTCGTTGTGCTCTCCCTCAGCCTCGTGATCATCGGTTTGGACAACACCATCCTCAACGTTGCCCTCCCCACTTTGGTGCGGGAACTGGGAGCCACTGCCAGTCAGCTGCAATGGATGGTCGATTCCTATGTCCTGGTGTTCGCCGGTCTCTTGCTCACGATGGGGGCCCTTGGTGACCGATTCGGGCGCAAGCTGGCGCTCAACGTCGGTTTGGTGCTGTTCGGGCTGAGCTCGATTGCGGCCGCGTTTGCCGATTCAGCCAACACTCTGATCGCGGCCCGGGCATTTATGGGGATCGGTGGGGCCCTGATCATGCCCACCACACTCTCGATCATCACCAATGTCTTCGAGGGCCCGGAGCGGGGCCGGGCGATTGCCGCCTGGGCCGCGGTGGCCGGTCTCGGCATCGTCCTCGGACCTGTCCTCGGCGGTTGGTTGCTCGAGAACTTCTGGTGGGGTTCGATATTTCTGATCAATGTGTTCGTGGTGATCGTCGCCATCGGGGCTGGGGCGGTCTTGGTGCCTGAGTCGAAGGATCCCGACGCCACCCCGCTGGACCCGCTCGGCGCGGTGTTGTCGATCACTGCTCTCGTCACTTTGGTCTTCGGCATCATCGAGGCCCCGTCACGAGGTTGGACCGACTCGCTGGTGTTATCCGCATTTGGCGTGGCAGCAGTGTTGATCGCCGTCTTCCTGTGGTGGGAGAACAAGACCCCCCATCCGATGCTGCGACTCAGCTTCTTCGAGAACCCGAGGTTCAGCGCGGCCAGCGTCGCCATCACCCTCGTGTTCTTTGCGATGTTCGGAACCGTGTTCCTGAACACCCAATACCTCCAATTCGTGCTTGGGTTCACACCGTTGGAAGCCGGTTTCCGTGTGATGCCGGTGGCCACGATGATCGTGGCCGCGCCGCTGTCGGCCCGGTTCGCCGAGAGGTTCGGGACCAAGCGAGTGGTGACCACCGGGCTGGTCATAGTGGCGATCGCGATGTCGATCCTGGCAACGATCACTGTCGATACCGGATACGGGAGAGTGGCCGTCGCCCTGGCGATCCTGGGCGCTGGCATGGGGACTGCGATGGCCCCGGCCACTGAGTCGATCATGGGCTCCCTGCCGCTGGCCAAAGCCGGTGTGGGGTCGGCAATGAATGACACCACCCGTCAAATCGGTGGGGCACTCGGGGTCGCCATTCTCGGCAGCCTCCTGGCCTCGTCCTATGCGGCTTCGATTGCACCGGTCGTAGCCGGTCTCCCTGCTGAGGCTGCGGAGATCGCCGGCGACTCGGTGGGAGGGGCGGCTGCGGTCGCTTCTCAGATAGGCGACGCCGGGGCGCCGCTTCTCGAGGCGGCCAGATCAGCCTTCATCGGCGGGATGGAGTCCGCGGTCTGGGTAGCGGCAGGAGTGGCTCTGCTCGGAGCCGTGGTCACGGGTCTGTTCCTACCCGCCCGACCTTTGGACCCAGCGGAGGCGGGACGTCTTCGGGTCGATGACACCCACTGACCGAAAGCTGGGGCGGCCCAGGGACGCATCAGCCGATGCGGCCATCATCAAGGCCGTTCTCGAGGTGCTCGACGAGGTTGGCCTCCCGGCAATGAGCATGGATGTCGTGGCGGCCCGCGCCGGAGTCGGCAAAGCGACCATCTACCGAAGATGGAGCTCGAAAGAGGACATGGTGATCGACGTCATGGCCAGCCTGGTGGCGGCTGTCGAGATGCCTCAGTCCGACGACATCCGCACCGATCTGATCACCCTTCTCGAGCGACTGCGAGTCTTCATGTCCGATGTGAAGGGGGGGAGCATCTTCCCATGGCTCGTCGGCGAGGTGGCCGCAGGCACTGAGGTGGGACGGCACTACGCCAACGCGGTCATCATTCCCCGGCGCGCCATGATTGCCCAGGTGATCGGCCACGCCATCGAGATCGGGACTCTGCGTTCTGATCTCGATGTTCAGTTGGCGGTGGACATGATCACCGGGGCGGCCATTCTCAGGAAGTTGATCGAGCCGTTGCGAGGCGTCGAGGAGGGTTGGGAGGAGAAGCTGGTCGATGCGTTGCTTCAGGGGTGGCAGACCACACGGAGTGAGTGCAGGCCCGCTCAGGACGGACGTCTGATCTGAGCCGCCCTGGCATGGGCTTCGAGACCCTCGAGACGGGCCAGCAACATCGTGTCCTCGACCAGGGACTCCGGCTCATCGAGTGCGGCCCAGGTTGGAGATCTCAGAAAGGTGAGCACCGAGAGACCCGACTGATAGCGGGCACCTCCTCCGGTGGGCAGGACGTGATTGGGCCCCACCCCATAGTCGGCGAACGCCTCGGCCGTGCCACTTCCAATGAACAGCGAACCGTAGGAGCGAAGCTGCTCGACAAGGGGCGTCGGGTCGTCGACATGCAACGCCAGATGCTCTGGAGCAAGCTGGTCCGACATCGAGACCGCCTCCCGCAGAGAGCCAACGATCAGGCAAAACCCGTTCTCGAGGGCGCGTGATGCGGTCTCTGAAGTAGGGAGGTCGGACAGCTGGCGTCCGATGGCATCATCCACCTCGTCGGCCAGGGCTGGGCTGGTGGTGATCAACATCGGCACCGCGTCGTCGTCGTGCTCGGCCTGGGCCAGGAGGTCGGCGCCCACCAACTCGGGATCGGCCGAATCGTCGGCGATGACCAGGATCTCGCTAGGCCCGGCGAGGCCGTCGATGCCGATCTCCCCATAGAGATGTTTCTTCGCTGCAGTGACCCATCGATTGCCGGGCCCGACCACCAGGTCGCACGCCGGCGTGAGCGTCCCAAAGGCGAGGGCCGCGATCGCCTGGGCCCCGCCGACCGCCAGGAGCCCATCGGCACCGGCAACCGCCGCCGCGGCCACCGTGACCGACGTCGGCCTGGGGGAGGCAACCCAGACCGCCTTCACGTCGGCAACTCGCGCCGGAATCACTGTCATCAGAACCGACGACGGAAGCGGATAGCGTCCGCCCGGGGCATAGGCCCCCGCCGACGACACCGGAATCCAGCGGTGTCCGGCGCGGCCCCCGATCACATCGATGTCGAGATCCTGCAGCGAATCGCGCTGGGTCTGGGCGAACGACCGGATCCTTCCGGCAACACGTTCCAGGACACCACGTTCCTCGATGGTCAGAGATGCCAGGGCTGCTTCGAGACGGCTCCGGTCGAAGACGATCTCGCCGCCCGGTTCGAGGTCGCCCAGTCTCTCGGCATGCTGACGCAAGGCACTCTCGCCGCCGAGACGCACGCCCTCGACGATGGCGGCGGACTCGGCGAGAGTCGCCGACTCGACCGCCCGGCGGAGGATGGGAACAGTTCCAGGGTCGGCGCGACGGAGGTTGCTCATTGGGGCTCCTTGGCCGTCATCGGGCGCCGGGTGACCCGTCGCTCCCGGCGATCGAGCTCATCCTCGACTTCCTCCAAAGAGACTCCGGCGGCGGCGGTCTTGACCAACAGGAAGTAGAGAAGGTCCGCCGCCTCGGCCATCACGCGCTCATGCTGACCGGTCTCGGCCAGTTCATCAGCTTCCTCACGGATCTTGGCGGAGAGAAGCTCTGGATCGTCCAGCAGTCTCTGGGTGTTGGAGGCCGGGTCCTCGCCGGCGGTCAGGATGCGGCGTTGAAGACGACCCAGCCCGTGGTCGGCGCCCCAACAGGTGCGGTCACCGGTGTGACAGAACCCGGGGCCGTGTTGACGGACGGTGAAACGGAGAGTGTCGCGGTCGCAATCGGCGTCAACGCGGAGCAACTCCTGGGTGGCCCCTGAGGTTGCACCCTTGACCCAGACACCGCGGGATCGGCTCTGATAGACCCCCTGTCTGGTCTCGACGGCCTGACGGATGCTTTCGGGGCTGGACCAGACCAGCCCGAGAGCCACACCAGCCTCGTCGACAACGACGGTGGGCCACAGACCGTCGGCACGTTCCGAGGCGAGGGGTGCCGTTATCGCGTCCGCCAGGGCAATGACTCCGGTGTAGAGGGCCATCCCGACCTGGGCATCGGCCCCGAGCCGATCCAACGCCGCGACCTCTTCGATTGTGGTGATCCCTCCCGCGACGGTCACCCGGGCCTCACCGGCGGCGTCGATCACCTGCTTGGCGCGGTCGAGGTCGGTGCCCCCCAACTGACCTTCTCGCTCGACGAAGGTCACCAAGAAGCCGTCGCACAGACTACGGAGCTCGACCACTCGATCCAGCAGGCTTCGTCCGGTCGACTGGCGCCAGCCGTGGCTGAGCACATCGCCATCGCGGGAGTCGAGGGCGACGATGACCCGGTCACGGGGAAGTGAGGCGAGGAACTCGGGAGAAGCTGCCGTTCCGACGATGATCTTCTCGGCCCCTAGGTCGAGCCAGCGACGTGCGGTGTCGAGGTCGCGGATGCCCCCCCCGACCCGGGCCCGGCCGCGCCGACAGAGCTCAGCGATCAGGTCCCGGTTGTCCCCATCGCCACGTGCCGCGTCGATATCGATCACCGCGACCTCACCCGCCACCGAGAATTGCTCCATGAGAGGCTTCGGATCGCCGGCTTCGAGCGCAAGTGCTTCCCCCCCTACCAATTGGACAGCCTGTCCACCGGAGATGTCGATCGAAGGGATGATCATCGTCGCACCATGATCCCGGCTCGGCTCAGCCCGAGTTTCAGGTCGGCGACGGTGGTGTCTCCATCGTGGAGGATCGAGGCGACCAGGGCTGCGGACGCACCGGCGCGAAGTGCCGCCACCAGGTGTTCGGAGCGGGCCGCGCCCCCGGAGGCGATCACGGGCACCGTGACCGCGTCGGCAACCGCCGCGACCAGTTCCACGTCGTAGCCGTCCCGGGTCCCGTCGCGGTCCCAGCTGGTGAGGAGGATCTCTCCGGCTCCGAGGGCGGTGGCCTTGCGACACCATTCCACGACATCGAGACCGGTGCGATCGGACCCGCTCTGCACCACCACTTCCCAACTGCCAGTGGAGCGCATTGCGGCATCCACCGCGAGAACGGTGCATTGAGACCCGAAACGTTGCGCGATCTCGGTGATCAAGTCGGGCCTGCTGACTGCAGCGGTGTTAATTCCCACCTTGTCGGCCCCGGCGTCGAGGAGGCGGCCGGCATCGGACTCGCGCCGGACACCACCTCCAACAGTGAGCGGTATGGAGAGGACCGAACGCACGGCGCGAACTGTCTCCACGGCGTTGCCCCGACCCTCTGGGGTGGCCGACACGTCGAGGAGGATGATCTCGTCCGCTCCTTGTTCCTCGTATGCAGCGGCGTTCTCCACAGGATCCCCCGCGTCACGCAATTGCTGAAACCGCACCCCTTTGACCACCCGGCCGTCTTTGATGTCGAGACAGGGAATGACCCGTGCCGCCAGCATCAGGCCGCCTTCCAGAGCCAGCGCTGCAAGAGGTTGGAGCCCCATGCGCCGGATAGCTCGGGGTGGAACTGGCAGGCCAGGATTGCGCCTCGCTCCATGGCCGAGACGAACCGTCCCCCGTAGTCGGTGGTTGATCCCGACCAGCCCTCTGGGAGCTGGGGCACCTTGTAAGAGTTGGCGAAGTAGGCCCACCCTGGTTCCACCGATGTCGATCCGTCGGGTTCGACCATGTTCCATCCGAGTTGGGGAACCCGAAGCTCCGCAGCGAACCGGATGACGGTCTCGGGCACAATTCCCAGTCCGACCGAATCCGGGCTCTCTTCGCTCGTGGCGCAGAGGAGCTGCATTCCGAGACAGATCGCCAGGGTGGGCCGGCCGCCCTCGATGCGGGTGGTCAGGACCTCACGCATCCCCAGTTGGTCGATGCGCTTGATTGCGGGGGCGAACGCACCTACGCCCGGGAGGACGACCCGGTCTGCCTCTTCGACGACCCGAGGGTCAGCGGCCAGCACCGGCTCGGCATCGAGGCGTTTGAAGGCGGCGATGACCGATGCGGTGTTGGCTGTGCCGGTGGGGACGACTACGACCTGTCTCAAACCAACGACCCTTTGGTGCTCGGGACGTCCTGACTATTCACCGTCACAGCAGCGCGCAGGGCGATGGCCACTGCTTTGAAGGCGGATTCCGCCTTGTGGTGGTCGTTGTCTCCCCGGATCACGTCGACGTGGAGCGCCATGCGGGCTTCCATCGCCAGAGAACGGAGGAAATGTGTCAAATTCTCGGCGGCAACGTCCCCGATGGTTTCCCGGGCCAACGAGAGCTGGATCTCGGGCCAGGGTCGCCCCGAGAGGTCGACCACGGCACGCGAGAGCGACTCATCGAGCGGGGCATACGAATAGCCGAACCGGGTGATCCCGGCGCGGTCGCCGAGGGCCTCGTTGATCGCCCTCCCGAGGACGATGGCGCAGTCCTCGACCGTGTGGTGGTCGTCGATGTGGGTGTCGCCCCCTGCCACCAGATCCAGGTCGAAGCGACCGTGCTTGGCCAGGGCGCTGAGCATGTGGTCGAGAAACCCGAGCCCTGTCTTGATGTCTGATCGACCGGAGCCGTCCAGATCGAGGCGGCATTCGATGTTGGTCTCCGAGGTCGCCCTCGTGATCTGTGCTGTGCGTGTCATGGCAACAATGCCTCCAGGTCGTTGGTGTTGTCGAGGATGCGGGCTGCGTTGCGAAGGGTTTGACGGGCTCGACCCGGGTCGTCACCAGGGGCCACCACCCCGATCGGGACCACTCCGGCGGTACGCGCCGCAACGAGGTCGTCGGGGGTGTCGCCGAGCAACCAAGCCCGGCGGACTCCCAGTGTTTCCAGCGCCAAGCGCACCGGAGCCGGGTTGGGTTTGAGCGGGGCGTCGTCCCGGGTCACCAGGGCGGAGACGTTTCGCATGAGGTCGAATCGCTCCAGGAACTCCTCGGCGTCAGAGCGGGGTCGACCGGTGACGACCGCCAGCAGCCAGGATTCAGCCCATCGTGACCAGATTCTCGGGTCGACGATCGGGGTCTCGTGGACCTTCAACCCGGGAGATCCCTCGCTTCCCTGGTAGAGAGCTTCGAATCGATCCCTGACCTCGTTGAGGGGAGTCTCGACTCCCGATTCCAGGCAGAGGCTTTGGGTCAGCACCCAGTCGTCGTTGGCGTTGCCCGCCGCTTTGACCCGCTCGATGTCGGCGAGGGCGACTTCGACGCCAAAGCTGCGCGCCGTCTCGACGATGGCCATGGTCTGTGACCGGCTGACGTCGGCCAGGACCCCGTCCATGTCGAAGATGAGCGCCTCTGGGGCGAGCACCGCCTCCAGGGTTCGAGTCAGGCGCTCGAAGTCCGTCTGATTGCCGGGGACGGTGATGCGCACCATGGTCTCTAGACCCTGGCGCTCCGGGAAACGACGGAGCCCGACCCCGAGTGAGGCGGAAGCTGACGCCAGCCACGTGGCATCGTCACATTCGGTCAGTACGAAGTTGGCCTCAGTGGCGGACGGCCGGGTGCCGAGATCCCGGAGGACCGAGTTCAGTTCGACCCGCTCTCGTTTCACTTCCTTGACGAATTCATCGAGCTCGGATACGGGTCGCTCGAGCCGCTCGACGGCGAGAGCGGATGAAAGAGCGGCTACCGGGAACGGATTGCCAAAAGCGGCGACTTCGGTCACCAAGTCTGGCGGACCGAGGAGATAACCGACTCGGAGCCCGGCGAGCCCATATGCCTTGGACATGGTTCGAATCACCAGCGCATTGCCGAGCTCGAGGGCCGCCCTGGTCAGATCATCTGTGGCGAACTCGGCGTAGGCAGCGTCGAGAACCAGCAACGGAGTCTCGGCCCCGAGTTTGCGCAGATCGGCCTCGGTCGCCACCGCCCCAGTCGGGTTGTTGGGAGAGACGATGAAGACGGCATCGGTCTGGTCGTTGACCGAGGCGATCAGGTCCTGGGTGGGAAACGCTCCGTCCCACCACGGGGTCTCGATCAGCTGGGCGCCCCTTTGCTCGGTGTAACGGGGGATCATCTCGAACGTGGGGTACGTGGAAACCACCTCCCGCCCGCGGCGGACCCGTGCCAGGAAGCAACGAAACAGGGCATCGTCCCCCCCGGCTGTCACCAGGACCGAGTCTTCGGGCAGTCCGTGGAGCCGGGCCAGCGCGGTTCTGAGCCTGGTCGTGTCCGGGTATCGGCTCACCGCTCTTTCAGGTTCGGAAATGGAGGCGAGCAGCTCGGCGGCTCGAGTACTGCCCTCGTTCTTGGAAAGGTCGAGGTCGATGGGCACAGTGAATCCCGGCGGGGTGTAAACGACAGGCTGGCTCATGGCACGATCTGCTCCAGCCGTGACACTGCGATGTCGGTCGCTCCTCGCTCCTTGAGCAATGGGATGAGCGTCGGAAGGTCGGACCGGGGGACCGCCGCCTTCACTGCGAGTCCATCGCCACCGTGGAGCGTGGCGATAGTCGGTTCCCGCATCGAGGGGAGAATGGCGATCACGGAATCGAGATCGTCCCGGGAGACATTGAGCTCCACCATGGCCCGGTCACGGGCCTCGATCACCGATCTAAGGCTGAGGACGAGACCGTCGATGGCGGTCTTCTTGGCCGGGGAGTCGAGCGCCTGTGGGCTGGCGTAGAAACGGGTGGAGGAGCGAAGCACCTCATCGACGACGACGAGACCGTTGGCGGCGAGCGTCTCTCCGGTGGCGCTGATGTCAACGATGACGTCGGCATCCTCAGGGGGAAAGACCTCGGTGGCGCCGTAGGATTGGACGAAAGTCGCGTCCAGGCCCTGCTTGGCGATCCAGTTCCGGGTGAGACGCTCGTACTCGCTGGCTATGACTAGGTGGTTGGACGGCAAGGTCCCCTCGACCAGAAGCGACTCAGGTGCCGCCACCACCATGCGCACCGGGTCGAGGCCGGTGTCCAGGAGCTCGACCAGATCAGCGGACTGCTCGGCCACCCAATCGGCGCCGGCGAACCCGACATCCCTGGAGCCGGCTGCCAACATTTCGACGATGTTCTGCGGCTTGAGCATTTTCACCTCGTAGCCGGGCACCGAGAGCACCGGGCGGTAGCCGCGAGGCCCGGCGCGCAGCTCCATGCCGGCGGCGGCAAGCAAGGCGGTCACCCCGGGCTCGATCCGGCCTTTGGGAACCGCGAGGTGGATTATCTGTCCGTTTTCGAGAGAAGCCATTTGGGCTCTTTCCCGCCGACTGTTGCGGTGGGTTGCCCGGAAACGAGAAACGCCGACCGCTGGGGTCGGCGTGTGGATTGCCTTTTGCTTTCGCTATGCGCCCACTATCAGCCGACCCGTGACGGGTGGTGGTGATGATGGACGTGGGCGAAAAGCAGGTTCATGTGGATCAGGAGCCTAGCCATAGAGATTGTCGGAAGGCAATAGCCAGCTCGTCACGCCTCCGACCGCATCCAGACTGCGACGGTCGCCGGTTGGACGGTCTCAGATATCACCCGGATCCACCCGTCGACGATCCGGTCGGGGTCGATTTGATCGCCGAGACTGTGGGCGTACCGGTCTGCGACCTGCCAGGCGTCATGACGGGTCCGGTTGAATCGGCGGTCCACCCGCTCCTGGACCCGGCGTCTCAAAGGGTTGAACAGCGCGGCCACGGCCAGCGTGGATGCGGCCACCGCGATGCTGCCTTTGACCGGTAGTAGCTCGCGAAGGACGAACACAACGCCGGCGTAAACCACGAATAGCAGGCCGATGATCAGCGTGTAGCCGACTGTGCGCCTGATCAGATGGTCGATGTCGTAGAGCCGGTGGCGGTGCATGGAGAGCCCGATGGCCACCGGGATCACTATCCACACAAACTGGATGTCGAATTCGCCCCAGAAGAAGAGGAGTGCATAGGCGAGGGCGGCCACCAGCCCGGCAGCCATCATCCACTTCAGCTGCAGACGCTCGTTTCCGACCGCCCCGCGATAGCGGACCACGACTGAGATGGCCGAAGCCAGGATGCAAAGGATGAGGATGATCACGAGGGCGATGCCAGGGACACCTTGATCGAACGGCTCCAACGCTTCTATGCCCAGCGGGTTCACATACTGCCTGTCCTGGAGGACTCCTGGGAGGAAGAGCCCGGTGAGGGCGAGGAGGGCGATGGTGCCAGTGAGCACCCAGGCGACCGGCCGCCAGCGGGGCGAGGGGAGGCGCCCGTCGGGGAACAGCAAGAGGAGAAAGCCGATCAGGCCGACGCCGGGCACCCAGAGTGGATTGGCCAGGGCGGCAATCAGGTCGGGTCTGGCAAGAGTCCCAGGGTGAGCCGACTCGTAGATAAGGAGGCCGTCGAAGAGGATCCAGATCGACCACACCCCGCTGAAGGCGAGGCAGATCCATGCCACCAGATTGCCCGGCCGATGAAAGGCGATGATCACGCCCACCACGGTGAAAGCAGATATCCAGAGGCTGAAGCCAAGCGAGTCTGTCAAGTCGGCCAACTGCCAGGACTCGATCCTCGCGTACACGATCAACGTAGCGATGTAGATGATGGCGATGAGAACGGCGACGGCGATCGCCGTGCGCCGGGCAATGGACTCGTCCACAGCCGGAAACTAGACGACGGTCGTTCCGGGATCGTTACGACATTCAGGGTGAGAGTCTTGACCCTTGGTCACCGTTACCCTTCAGTCCCCGATGACGAGAAACGTCCCAGCAAAGCCTGCTCTCGAGGGCCTCGAGGCGAAATGGCAGCAGCGCTGGGAAACCGAGGGCACCTACCGGTTCGATCGGACGAAGACCCGGGAGCAGATCTTCGCCATCGACACCCCGCCTCCCACGGTCTCTGGCTCCCTTCACATGGGATCGGTCTTCGGATATGTCCAAGCCGACGCGATCGCCCGTTATCAGCGCATGAAGGGGATGGAAGTGTTCTATCCCATGGGGTGGGACGACAACGGCTTACCCACCGAGCGCCGGGTTCAGAACTACTACGGCGTTCGCTGCGACCCGACCCTGCATTACGACCCCGATTTCACACCGCCGGCGGAGCCACAGGATTCGCCGATCTCGATCAGCCGTCGCAATTTCATCGAGCTCTGCCACATCCTGACCGCGGAGGACGAGAAAGACTTCGAGGGCCTCTGGCGGACGATGGGGCTCTCGGTGGACTGGGCCCTCACCTATGCCACCATCGACGAGCATTGTCAGCGGACCAGCCAGAAGGCGTTTCTCCGCAATCTGGGACGTGGCGAGGCCTACTCCCAGGAGGCGCCGGTGCTCTGGGACGTCGACTTCAAGTCAGCAGTCGCCCAAGCCGAGCTCGAGGATCGAGAGCGCCCGGGCGCCTACCACCGCATCACGTTCCATGGCCCGGATGGAAACATCCATATCGAGACCACGCGCCCGGAGTTGGTTTGTGCATGTGTGGCGCTGGTGGCGCACCCTGACGACGAGCGTTACCAGTCATTGTTCGGCACCACGGTCACCTCGCCATTGTTCGGTGTCGAGCTTCCGGTGGTTGCTCACGAGCTGGCCGACCCCGAAAAAGGGAGCGGGATCGCCATGATCTGCACCTGGGGTGACACCGCAGACGTCACCTGGTGGCGTGAGCTCGACCTGCCGACCCGGGCCGTGATCCAGCAGAGTGGCCGGTTGCGCGAGGACACCCCGGAGTGGATTGTCTCTGAACAAGGGAAGGCCGCCTATGGCCAGATCGCAGGTTTGTACCCCAATCAGGCGCAACGCAAGATGGCCGAGTTGTTGGCGGAGTCGGGTGACCTCGACGGGGACCCCCGCCCGATCACCCACCAGGTCAAGTTCTTCGAGAAAGGGGATCGACCTCTCGAGATCATCTCCAGCCGTCAGTGGTACATCCGCAACGGGGGCCGCGATGACGATCTGCGTCGGGCTCTGCTCGCCAGGGGAGAGGAGCTTGATTGGATCCCCGACTTCATGGGGGTCCGCTACAAGCACTGGGTGGAGGGGCTCAACGGCGACTGGCTGATATCACGCCAGAGGTTCTTCGGGGTCTCGCTTCCGGTCTGGTATCCGGTCGACTCCGGGGGAGAGCTCGACTTCGAAAGCCCGATCCTCCCTGACCTGGAGTCTTTGCCCGTGGATCCGACCACCGATGCCCCTCCCGGTTTCGAGGAGGCACAGCGGGGTGTGCCTGGCGGGTTCGCCGGCGATCCCGATGTGATGGACACCTGGGCGACCTCCTCACTCACTCCTCAGATCGCCGGGCATTGGGACGACGACCCCGATCTCTTCGCTCGGGTGTTTCCGATGGACGTCCGGCCCCAAGGCCCCGAGATCATCCGAACCTGGCTGTTCTCCACCCTTCTTCGTTCCCACTATGAGCACGACGCCCTTCCGTGGTATCACGCCGCGATCAGCGGATGGATCCTCGACCCCGATCGCAAGAAGATGTCGAAGTCCAGGGGCAATGTGGTGACGCCGTCTCCCCTGATCGAGGAGTACGGGGCGGAGGCCGTGCGCTATTGGGCCTGCAACGGGAGGCCAGGCACCGACACTGCGGTCGATTTCGGGGTGATGAAAATCGGCCGCCGGCTGGCATTGAAGATTCTCAACGCGGCTCGCTTCGTGCTCGGGTTTGCCGACGATGTTGACCCGGCCAGCATCACCGAGCCACTCGATCGCTCGATGCTGGCCTCCCTCTCTGAGGTGGTGGCTCAGTCAACCGCCGCCTTCGACGGCTACGACTACGCCCGGGCCATCGACATCGTCGAGAAGTCTTTTTGGAACTGGACCGACGACTACCTGGAGCTGGTCAAGGGTCGGGCGTACGACGGGGGAGCAGCGGGCGCGTCGGCCCACGCTGCACTCCAACTCGCACTCAGCATCTATCTCCGGCTGTTGGCCCCATTTCTTCCATTTGTGGCGGAGGAGGTTTGGTCTTGGTGGCGGGAAGGGTCGGTGCATCGGGCTCCATGGCCGGTGAACGACGAGTTCGAGCCCCACGTCGGAGACCCGGCTGTGTTCCGCATCACCAGCGAGGTCCTGACTGCAGTTCGGCGTGCCAAATCGGATGCCAAGGCGTCGATGGCGGCAGAAGTCGCCTCGGTGTCGATTGCAGCCGCCGCCGAATCTCTGGACCTGATTCGTCAGGCCGAGACCGATCTCAAGGCAGCGGCGCGGGCGGTAGAGATGGCCTACTCCGAGGGCGAATTCGCGGTGACATCGGTTTTAGCCTGAGTGCTCGCAACTCCGCCCAGGATTGATAATAAGGGCAACGGAGTTGTGTATATACAGCAACACGAGTAAAGTTGCAGCCTGTGCAACAACCCCTTCCTGCGGTAGCGGCTCTGATCGGTGACATGGTTGGTTCCCGGCAGGCACCGGATCGAGTCGAATTGCAGGGTCAGATGGAGAAGGTTCTCCACGAAGTGAACCGTGTGGTCGGGGGTGACCCCACCTTCACCATCGGGGATGAGTTCCAGGCGCGCTACCCGACCTTGGGCGATGCCATCGAAGCCTCGATCCAACTCCACCTGCGCAGTCTGGACGTGATCAGGTTGCGCATCGGGATCGGCTGGGGGGAGTTGATAGCCGAGGATCCCGCTCGTTCACCATTTGGCCAGGACGGGCCATGTTGGTGGAGAGCGCGGGATGCCATCGAATTGGTGGATCGCTCATCCAAAGGACGGACTCAGGGTTTGCGCACCGCAGTGCGGACCGAGACTTTGCTCGACCCGTTGCTCAATGGCTATCTGGTGCTCCGCGATACCTTGCTCTCCGGCTTCGACGAAGTCGATGCCCAGATCGCTGTCGGGCTCTTCGAGGGTCTCAGCCAGACCGAATTGGCGGAAAGACTCGGTCTCAACAAGAGCTCGATCAGTCGTCGGGCCAACACCCATGGCATCCTTGCTCTGGTCGAGGCAAGGAGCATCGGGGTGCCGCCAATCCCCTCACGATCATGAGATGGGCTGACATCGGGGTGATTGCGCTTGGCGCCCTCCTCCTCACGCTTCCTTCCAATTGGGTGGTGAGACAGGTGTTGCGGCTCACCAGACAGGAGACGACTCCCCGTCACAACCAGGCTGGTCGCTGGATCGGGATCCTGGAGCGCCTGTTGATCTACGTGTTGATGCTGGCCGGAGCGGCTGCGGCGGCCGGGCTCGTGGTCGCGGCCAAGAGCATCCTCCGCTTTCCCGAGATCAGTGCCAAACCGGCCGCGATCGACCCCGAGTACGTCCTGGTCGGATCGCTGGCGAGCTGGCTACTCGCTTTCGGTACCGGTGCCTTGGCGGTTGTGCTCATTTGAGCTTCTCCTGCTTGCCACGATTGGCAATCGCCGCAGAAGTACCTTCAGGCCGGACCGGTGTTGAGCTGCAGCCCATCCATTCGGTTGTCGATAAGACACCAGGTTGGTAGGCCGGGCATCATTAGCCCGTAAACGAGGAGAAGAACGTGCTCGATGGACTGGTCGACTGGGTCACGTCCGTAGTTGAGACTCTCGGGTACTGGGGCGTGGCCGCGCTGGTCGCCCTGGAGAACCTATTTCCCCCCATCCCCTCTGAGGTCATCCTCCCATTGGCTGGCTTTGTGTCGGTTGAAGGCGAAGCCTCGGTGGTGGGCATGGTCATCGCGGCCACCGTCGGTTCGATGGTTGGCGCCTATGCCCTCTACGGGATCGCCGCGGCAATCGGGCCGGTCCGGCTGCGTGGTCTGGTCGTCCGACACGGGAAATGGTTCGGTCTCGACGAGGGCGACCTGGACAAGTCGGAGCAATGGTTCGATCGACGAGCCGCTACTGCAGTCTTGGTGTGTCGCTGCATTCCCCTGATGAGGTCACTGATCTCGTTACCGGCCGGGCTTCGTCGCATGCCTCTCGTGCCGTTCACGCTCTATACGCTGTTGGGCAGTCTGATCTGGAACGTCTTGCTCATCGGTGCCGGATATCTGCTCGGCGAGCAGTGGCATCAGGTCGAGGAGCC
>CAZSMJ010000006.1:0-37948 GCA_964608055.1 uncultured Acidimicrobiaceae bacterium
CTCCTCGACCAGATGGGGCGTCAATACCCAATTGGCGGAGATGGCGACGCCGTATGGACCAGGCCAGTCACCCAAGACCTCCTCGCTGGCGAGGATGACCCCCGGGTTGTTCAATGGTTCGCACAACAGCTCCTCACCGCTCCCGGTGGTCCTGGCCTCCAGCCCGAGAAGGGCGATCTGATAGTCCTCGCCACCGGCAACCGGAAGACTCGTGCCTTCCTCGACTTGAACCCACCCGGAGCCGTCCCACCATCCAAGCGCACCGAAACCGGCTGCGATCAATGGCTGATCGGCCCAGTTGCCCTCCAAGCCCTCCGGTGCCGAGGTGGTAGTGCTCTCGACAGGGGTGGTTGTGGTCTCACCGCTGGTGGTCGTGCTCCCATCACCAGTGGTCGTGCTCCCCTGGATGGTGCTTGTCGTCGAGCTTCCCAGGGCGGTGGTGGTTGTCTCGCCGGCCTGGTCACCGGTGAACATGATGATGAGCACCACGACGATCACCACGAAGAGGATGGAAAGACCGATTGTCCAACGACGCATCGCGTCCAACCTACCCGGTGTCGGGTAGTCGGAAGTATGAGAGACGGGCCCCGGCAGCCGAGATCAACCGCCCCAGGAGATGAATTGGGAGCCCGATCACGGTGAAAGGGCTACCGATCACTCTTTGCACATAGACGCCACCCATGCCCTGCAGCGCATAGGCGCCTGCCTTGTCCATGGGCTCGCCGGTGGCGACATAGTCGGCTATCTCGTCATCGGTCATCGGGGTCATCTCCACCATCGCGACGTCGACAATTGCCTGGACCGAAGGCCCCCCGTCCCACCACGCCACGGCCAGTCCGGTGAACACCTCGTGAGTCTCTCCCTGGAGGCGTCGCAGCATGGCACGGGCCTCCTCGGGATGGGCCGGCTTGCCCATGACTCTGCCCTCGTGAACGACCGTGGTGTCAGCCGCCACCACCAGCCGCTCGGGCCCAGCCACCGAACCAGCCTTGGCGCGCGCCACCCGCTCGACATACACACCCGGTGCCTCGTCGGGCAACCGGGTCTCGTCCATCCCCGACGGATCCACGTCGAAATCGAGGCGAAGTGTTTCGAGTAGAGCCTTCCTTCGAGGAGAACCTGAGGCGAGGACCAACCTCATCCGAGGATCCTCCCCAGGCGAACCACGTGTCGTGGATGCCCAAGGACCCGGGGATCGGCTGTCGGGTCCTCGGCATAGAGCACCACGTTGGCAGGGGTGTCGACCTCGAAGGCGTCGGCGCGACCGGTCGCCCGATACCCGGCGTTGGAAACCGCTCCCACGACCCGAGCCGGGCTCATCCCCAGCTCCCACAGCCGGATCGCCTCGGCCGCGACCGCCCGGGTTCCGACGGCCAGATCGGTGCCGGCCAGCACGAAGACCCCGGCCTCCACCGCGGTGTCGAGCAGCCTCGCCACATTGTCGATGCCCTCGCGGATCAGCCGGCCACCGGTTGAGTCGGCTCCGAGCTGTCGGATCACGGCCTCCATCCGGAGAATCGTGGGAACCCACATCCCACCTCGCGCTCCCAACTCGACGATGTCGTCCTCGGTGAGGAACAGGCCGTGCTCGATCGAGTGGATCCCCGCCCGGACCGCCATCGACGGCACCTCACGAGCCATGGTGTGGATCGCAACCCGAGCCCCGAGGCCATTGGCGACCCTCACCGCTTCACCGAGCTCTGCCTCGGTGAAGTTGGGCATCGGGCCGATTCCTCGTCGCGGCCAGTCACCGACCAGCTTCACCCAGCCCTTCGATTCGGCCACGGCCACGGCAACCGCCCGGGCCATCTCGCCGGGCCCGACTTGGCGCCCGAAGTTTGGCCAGTATCCGCCTTCGACTGAGTTGATGACGCCTGCCGCCTCGATGTCGGGACGGTCCGCCAATGCGATCCGTCCCATCATCTCGATTGTGGTCAGGTCACTCCAGCCCTTGTCCAGCGCCAGCATGACTCCTGCCGCCAGGGCTTCGCCGGCGCGAGCACTGGCCCCGGCGACGTCATCGGTGACCCAATCGGCTCCCTCCGCGGCGGCAAAGTGGGCGTGAGCGTCCACCAGGCCCGGAAGGGCCCACAACCCCTCCCCCAAAGTCGAACCGGGCGTGCCGGCCGGCTCTGCCCAATCGCCGTTAGCGACGTCTCGGATCAAGGGCTCCCCGCCGGGAGGCCGGAGCATGAATCGCACTGACACAAGTGCGACGGTAACCGTCTCCCCTTGCCGATAATGCCCGCATGCTCAAGTCGGTTCTAGCTGCAGCCTTGGCAGTGACAGCCTGCACCGGCGGGACAAATGAGGCGACAACGACCACACCGGAAGTGCCGGTCACGATGGCCAGCACGACCCCCACCACCTCTCTCCCCCTCCCGGTTCGGATCGACGACTGCTCAGCTCCACCCGCCCCCTTCTCGCCTTTGTGCGAGACATATGAGCTGATCCAGGAGTGGCATGTCGACCGGCCCGTCGACGTGGCAACTCTGGCCGCGGCCGCCCTCCAGGGCTTGGACGGTTACGTCACGGAGGAGACTGCGGCCCCGCCGCGGGCCCTGCTCTGTGCCATACCCGATCCAGCGTTTGGCGAGGTATGCAGCCACTTGGCGAGCCGTATCGACGCCGCATCGATCCCGGTAGGCCCGGCGATAGAAGCCGCCGTGATCGGGATGACCGACCACGGCCTCGACCCTTTCTCCTATTACGTGCCTCCCGATCAGGTCGGGGTCTTCAGGTCGAACGGCGTCGTGGGAGGAGTCGGGGTTCTCCTCGACGCCACCGATTCGGTCGGCTCGCGATGTGCCCGGGTGGCTACGACATGCCCGCTTCGAATCGTCTTCGTCGTGGAGGACAACCCGGCAGCCGAGGCCGGCCTCAGGGCAGGGGATATCATCACTGCCATCGACGGTGTCAGTGTCGATGGCCTGGGTTTCGTCGAGGCCGTCAGGCGGCTTGCGGGCGACGAGACCGGGATGGTCGAGATCACCGTTGAGAGAAGCGATGGCACCATCGAGGTCTTCGGGATCGAACGAGCCGAGTTCATGGTGCCTTCGGTCGAGATTGAGATCCCCCAGCCCGGCGTGGGTTTCATTCGGATCCCGGATTTTGAAGAGGACATCCCAGATCTCGTCCGACAGGGCCTGAGCGAGCTCGTCGACGCCGGGATCGACACGCTGATCGTTGATCTCCGTGACAACCCCGGCGGCTACATCGACGTCGCCGTGCTGGTGATGTCCGAGTTCATCGACGAAGGTGTGCTGTTCCACACCTCCGCACCGAACGAGGAATCCGACGTGACCGCTCTGGGAGACGGTCTCGCCACCGCAATCGACCTCATCGTCCTGGTCAACCAAGGCACCGCTTCGGCGGCCGAGATGACTGCCACCGCTCTCCGCGATCGGCGAGGAGCGGTGATCGTCGGAGAGCCCACCTTTGGTAAGAACGCGGTGCAGATACCCTTCGAGCTTCGAAACGGAGGAGAGTTCTACGTGGCCGTCGCCCTTTGGACGAGCCCTAACGGAGAATCGGTGGCCGCGGGGGGAATCATCCCCGACCACGTTCTTTCTTTGCCCGCCAACCTGATTCCGGAGGAACTCGTCGCTTTGTCACTCGAGGCCGCAGCATGAGAAGCGCGAGAACCGCGATCGCCGCCCTCTTGTTCGTAATTGGCGCCTGCACCGCCGCGGGGGAAACCACCGACACCGACCCCGCAGCAACCACCACGGCTTCGCCAGTCACATCCGCCACGAATCCTGCGGTCACCGGCCGAGACCTCGAGACCGTGAGTTGTGATCAGGAGATCGAAGACGTCGAAATCGTTTGTGAGGCCTACGAGCTGATTCGGCGCCACTACGTGGACGATCTCACCGACGCCAATCTCGCCGAGGCCGCATCATTGGGGGTGGCGGATCTCGACGGGTCGACCTCAACCGGCGATCTGGTCTGCGCCGCTCCCTCCGGTGATTTCGCAACCACCTGCCAACTGACCGTCGACGAGGCAGAGACCACCACCGAAGCCGCGGAGGCGATGGTGTGGGGTCTGGCGACTTATGCACTCGATGCCAACTCGGTGTATTTGGACCGCGATTCACTTGCCCTTCTCGAGGAGGAACAGGATGGCGAAATCCAGGGAATCGGTGCTCTGGTGATCGCCGAAGACTCAACGAGCGGATCCGAGGAGCAATGCTCGATCGTCTCCGACGACTGCCGTCTGATCATCGTTTCCACGGTCATCGGCAGTCCCGCCGAAGCCGCCGGGCTGGTCCCGGACGACGTCATCATCGGAGTCGATGGCGCCGAGGTTGGCGGATGGACTGTGGACGAGGTCACATCCACCATCCGCGGCGAGGCGGGCACCGACGTCACACTCACCATCGTCCGAGGAGCTCTCCATCTCGAGGTCACCATCACCCGAGCCGAGGTGATCATCCCGGTCGTGGAGAGCCAGATGGTCGGCAACTCGGGCTACGTCAGGCTCAACCTGTTCACGGCCGAAGCCGACGAGCAGTTCGAAGAGGCGGTCACAAACCTCCTTCTGAGCGATATCGACTCCCTCGTCGTCGACCTCCGGGACAATCCCGGCGGCCTCCTCGACACCGCCATCGAGGTCGCATCGGTCTTTCTCGCCGACGGCGACGTGGTCGTGACCGAGGGCCCCGAGTCGACCACCTCCTATGAAGTGTCAGGGCATCCGATCGTCCCGGCAACCGTCGACGTGGTGTTCGTGGTCAACCAAGGCAGCGCCTCTGCCTCCGAGGTGGTGTCCGCCGTGCTCCAGGAGCGGGGCAGAGCGACCGTTGTCGGGGAGAGCACCTTCGGCAAGAACACCGTTCAGCAGCGGTTTGGGCTGTCAAACGGGGGCGCGTTGAAGCTCACGATCGCACGCTGGGTGACCCCGGGAGGGCTCGACTTCGGCGAGGTAGGGGTCAGCCCCGACGTGGAACAGCAGTTCGACAGCAGGCTCACCGTCGACAACGTGGTCAGGATGGCCCTGGAGGCCTCGCTCACTGCCAGCTGACGGCCTCAGTCGAGCGGGTAGGCGATCCCGGTGTTGGCATGGCAGTCGTACCCGTGAGGGTTCTTCGCCAGATACTGCTGGTGGTAGTCCTCGGCGTAATAGAACTCTCCCAGCGGAGCGATCTCGGTGGTGATGTCACCGAACCCGAGCGGCGTCAACTCCGCCTGATACTTGTCCTGAGACCTCTTGGCGGTCTCCAACTGCTCGTCGGTGGTGGTGTAGATCGCCGAGCGATACTGGGTGCCCATGTCATTTCCCTGCTGCATTCCCTGAGTGGGATCGTGGGTTTCCCAGAACGTCCGGAGCAGCTCCTCGTAGGACACCTCGGCCGGGCGATAGACCACCAGAACGACCTCGCTGTGACCGGTGCGCCCGGTGCACACTTCTTCATATGAGGGGTTGGGGGTGTATCCGCCGGCATAACCAGCAGCAGTGCTGTAGACGCCTGGCATCTTCCAGAACCGTCGCTCTGCGCCCCAGAAGCAACCCATCCCGAAGACAGCACTCTCAGTGTCATCAGGGAAAGGCGGCTGCAGCGGGTTCCCATTGACGAAGTGGGCAGGCGGCACCTGGACCGATTGGCTGCGACCTGCCAATGCGTCGCTTGTTCCAGGCATCTCGGTCTTCTTTCGTCCAAACATCTGCATCGACCTCCTGGCCCATTACAACCCGAACATTTGCCCCGGCGTTCCCGAATCGCCTAGTTTCCAGTCGAGACCCATATGGTGCGATTCAAGAAAGAGCCAGTCAGCAAGGGACTCGACGACCGCAGGGGTCAGACGACATCGCGACGCGGTGTGGCGCTAGGCGGGGGCGCAGGCGGAATCGTCTTGATCGTGGTCCTGCTCGTCTCCTGGCTCGGGGGCGGCGGAGTCAATCTCGAGTCCTTGAATGAAATCACCGACGCCCTGGCGCCGGGGGAGGCGGGCCCTGTCAACGAGGGCACCCTCGATCCTGCCAACGATCCCTACGCCGACCTCAAGGCCTATATGAATGCGGTGTACATCGACGTCGATGCGATGTGGTCTGAGATCTTCACCGCGGCCGGGCAAACCGACTACCGGGCACCGGGGTTTGTCATCTTTGAAGCCTTCACCAATTCGGCTTGCGGCGGCGCCGACGAAGCTTTCGGCCCCCACTACTGCCCGGTGGACGAGATGATCTATCTCGACCTCGACTTCTTCACCCAACTCCGAGACCAGTTCGGGGCCCAAGGCGACTTCGCCCCGGCCTATGTCATCGCCCACGAGTTCGGGCATCACATCCAAACTGTCATCGGAGTGTCCGAGGAGGTGCGCGGGCAGCAGCAGGCGAACCCGGACCAGGCCAACGAGCTCTCGATCCTGATGGAGCTTCAAGCTGACTGCTTCGCCGGGGTTTGGGCCTCGACCCTGGCCGTGGGCACCGACACCGGTGAGACGATCGAGTTGGACCCCGCCGAGATCCAAGAGGCGCTCGATGCCGCCGAGGCGGTGGGCGATGACCGCATCCAGAGTCAAGGGACAGGCCAGGTCAACCCTGAAACCTGGACCCACGGCTCGGCCGAGCAACGGTCCGACTGGACGCTGACCGGTTACGAATCCGGCGATCCTGCCGCGTGCGACACCTTCGCCTCAGGCAGCTGATCGGCTCTACTGCACCGGCTCGGCGACGATGGCCTCGGCTTCGATCTCCACCTTCCAACGTTCGTCCAGGAGACCGGCGACAACGACCATGGTCGAGGCAGGCAAGACCTGGCCGAAAACCTCACCGTGGGCAAGCCCGACCGCGTCGGCATATGAGACGTCGGTGAGAAAGGTCCTGGTGCGGACCACATCGCTGGCCTGGGCGCCGGCCTGGTAGAGCGCATCGAGAATTATCTCCAGACAGCGTCTGGCCTGAATGACCGGATCAGGGTCGACCTGCCCGTCCGGCCAGATGGGAGCGGTCCCCGCCACCAGCACCCGGTCACCCACCCGGACCGCGCGACTGAAGCCGATCACCGGCTCGAAAGGCGAGCCGGACGAGATGTTGAATCGAGCCACATCGGACCTTAAACCGGGCAACCGGCCGGTGTCGGCCCTTGCCAATTCGTGATCGGAGTGGTGATCCCACTTCCCGTGTCTTGGGGCATTGGTTACCCTTCCCCCCCAACCGATGCGCTGTCGTCGCTTTCTCTCTTCGCTTTTGGCTGCCAGTCTGGCCGCTGCCGTGGTCAGCGGCGCGGCCCCCAAGGCGCGGGCCCAAAGCGTCGACGACACCGAGCAAACCGCGGTCGAAACAGAGCGGCAGGTAGCGGTCGCCGCCGGGTTGGTGGACGATGCGATTGCCGAGCGCTCCGAGATCGAAGCCGAGTTGGCCGCCAGCATTGTCAGGCTCAACGAGCTGGCAGATCAGCTTTCGTCGGTAGCCGCCGGAGTCGACCGGCTTCAAGGCCAGATCGGTTTTGCAGACGCTCAACTGCTAGGTATCAAGGCGGACATCGAGTCCCACGCGGTGAACGCCTATATGACGGCTCTCAGCGCCCCGGGCATCTCTTTCGTCAACTCGGAGGACGTGGAAGCAGCAATGGTCGCCGGGCTCTTCGTCGGAGACGTCATCGAGACCGGGCAAGAGAGCGTGGACGCGCTGGTGTTGAAGCGGCGCGACCTCGAAGCCCTCGTTGCCACCTTCCTTGCCGACCAGGAAAGGGTGGAGCAACTCAAGGCCGACGTCGACGAGGAGGCCGAGAATCTGGCACTTCTCTATGAGGACGCTGACGCCGACGTTGCCGACGCGATCCGTGAGGCCAACAGGTTGGCCGCGGACTACAGCGAAGCGCTGAGCGCAGTCGATGCCGCCCAGGCCCGAGAGTCAGAACGAGAACGGCAAGACGAGCGAGAGCCTCCCACCACGACGACGCCGGGCGCGTCTGCCGAAACCTCCACCACCACCACGGCCCCCGTCACCACCACCACCGGCGGCGGTGGCGGCAGCGGGGACACAGACTTCCCGGCGGCCGTAGAGCGATGGAGGGACGAGGTTTCTCAGTTCTTCCCCTCCTCTCGAGTTGATGAGGCTCTGGCAATCATCCAATGCGAGAGCCTGGGGAATCCAGAGGCGTACAACCCGTATTCAGGGGCTTCTGGGTTGTTCCAGTTCCTCCCGTCTACCTGGGCGATTACCGCCCCCAAGGCCGGTTTCGCGGGCGCCGAGCCTTTCGATGCGGTTGCCAACATCGGAACCGCGGCCTGGTTGAGCGCCCAGTACGAAGACCTGGGTCAGGGTTTCTGGACGCCCTGGTCCTGTCGACGGGTGCTGAACTGAGCCCGAACCGCCTTTCCTAAGATCCCAACGCTCTCATGGAAAACGTCGACCTCAATCCCCGCCGCCAGATCCTCTTCGTATCACTCGCTTTCGCGGCGACCCTGCCCGGTGTCTTCCTCCGAGTAACCGGAACGCACCCCGACCCGGTCGTCGGAGCGATCCTGTTCGGTTTAGCGATCGTGGGAGCGGCGTTCATCCTCTCCTGGGCTGCCGAAGTGGTCCAGTTGGACATCGCCGCCGGTCTCGCGCTGGCCCTCCTGGCCCTGATTGCGATCCTCCCCGAATACGCCGTCGACTTCGTATTCACTGCAAAGGCCGGCCAGGAATTCGCCGAAACCGGAGCGGCCGCCGTCAACGGGCCCCTCGCCCTGGCCAATATGACCGGTGGCAACCAGTTGCTGATCGGCCTGGGCTGGCCCCTGGTGATCCTCGTCGGCACGTATCGGGTGCGGAAGACGCAAGCCTCGCCACTACGGGCCGAGGGCACCACCGCGACGACGATCACATTGGACCGATCCCAATCGGTGGAGATCGCATACCTCACCATCGCCTCCCTCTACGGACTGAGCCTGTTCCTCAAGGACAGCCTGACCTTGTGGGATGCCGGGATCCTCGTCTTGATCTATGTTCTCTACCTGCGGCGTTTGTCCGGAGCCCCACGGTCTGCGCCTCACCTGGTTGGGCCCTCCGCCTACATCGGCTCCCTCCCCAAGAAACGAAGACGGGTCATCAATTACACCTCATTCGCAGTGGCTGCAGGCGTGATCCTGTTGTGCGCGGAGGCTTTTGCCGAGGCGATCGTCGAGATGGGCGCCGCCCTCGGAGTCAGCCAGTTCCTATTGGTGAAATGGATCGCCCCAACCGCTTCGGAGGCTCCCGAGCTCCTGGTCGCCGCCCTCTTTGCATGGCGGTTGGCGGCCCGGACCGGGTTCGGAGCCTTGATCTCGTCGAAGGTGAACCAGTGGACGTTGCTGGTGGGCACCCTCCCCATCGTCTTCTCCATCTTCTCAGGTACTACCCACGGGCTGCCCCTGGACCGTCAGCAGCGGGTCGAACTCATGGTGACCGCGGCCCAGTCGGTGTTCGCCGTCGCCATCGTTGCCAGCCGCTCGGTGAGCACCAAAGAGGCGTGGGTGATGCTCTCCCTCTTTTTCGCCCAGATCCTGGAATCGGTTCTGACCGAGCTCGGCCACATCTCCGACGAGGCATCGGCGCAGGCTCGGATCTGGGTCGGCGTCGTATTCCTCCTCGCTGCGGCCTGGGTTCTGCGCAAGGACTTCCGCAAACTCGTCCTGGTAGTCCGCGAAGGCCTAAGCACCCCGTGGGACGAGCTGGCCCGGGAGGAGACCCCGCCGACGGCAGCCCCCTTCTAACCGTCTGGCCGCCGTTGTAGGTTGCGGGAGGCAAGGGGGGTAGGTCATCGCAAAGCAGCATTTCTCGCCGGCCGTGTTCACGTTTCTCACCGAGCTCAACCGAAACAACGAAAAGGGCTGGTGGGACAGGAACAAACAGCGTTACATCGAGGTCATCCGGGAGCCGGCGCTCGACTTCATCGAGGATTTCGGCCCGCGTCTCACCCGGATCTCTCCTCATTTCTCCGCAGACTCGAGAACGGTGGGCGGCTCGCTGATGCGCCCATATCGGGACACCCGGTTCTCCAACGACAAGACCCCCTACAAGACGAACGTCGGGATCCAGTTCCGTCACGAAGCCGGCAAGGACATCCACGCCCCTGGCTTCTACGTTCATCTCGAACCTGATGCCTGCTTCGTCGGAGTCGGCATGTGGCACCCCGAGACACCGGTGGCCCGCCAGATACGCCAGGCCATTAACGACGACCCGGCAGGTTGGAGGAAGGCGGCCAAGGGCACAGCCTTTTCCGAGGTGTGGTCCATCGAACAGGATGATGACGAGACCCTGAAGCGGGTGCCCAGAGAGCTCGATCAGGATCACCCTTACGCCGGCGACTTGCGAATGAAGAGCTTCGTCGCCGGAACACGGGTGGCTGACCAGGTGGTGACCTCGCCGGGCTTCGATCGAGACCTGGCCGCAATGTTTCGCAAGGCCAGAGGCTTCACCGCGTTCATCTGTGACGCCATCGGGCTGCCGTTCTAGGTTTGCGCCCAGCCGGCATCGGCGTAACTTGTGGGTATCCCAACCGTTGGGGGGAAGCTGAGAAATGACGACCTTTCCGGGGACAGTTGCGTTTGAAAACGACCGGGTACCGGTCACCGTGGGCATCGATCTCGACAAGATCACCCTGATATCCGGTGAGATCGAGATCGGTGAATGGCCCGCGGCCGAATGCACGTTTATGGACAAGGGCGACGGCAGTTGGGTCATCGAAGCTGAGGACGATTCCGTCTTCTTCCTTCCCGACGATCCCGGCCGCTTCGTACGAGGATTGGCCGGGCATCTCATCATCGACCCGGAGTCGGTGACCGACACGGTGGGCAGGACTTCAGCACAGTCCGGCAGCGGGGAATTCACAGTTCCCCAAGGGCCTACTGCCAAGCCGCTAACCCTTGTCGGCTTCTACTCGCTGTGCCTGGTGACCGCGGCCATGGGCTTTTGGGCGCTGGTCAGCCTCCTCGACTGATCAGGTCGGGAGCTCCATCCACCCCCCGACTCGGTCGAGGAGGTAAACGCTGACGTCGTGGGAGCGATCGAGGACGTCACACAGCTGTTCCCGACCCATCAACACGTCGACCAGGCTCACCGACGACTTGCCGGTGAGTGTGAGTCGACGTTCTGGGGCGTCGGTGACCGCGCCATAGGAGTCGATGGCCTGGACCTCGACGGCGAGTGAAAGCCGGCCGATTCCGGCCAGGTCGGTGGCCAGCACGAGCAGGTCCGGCGGATTGTGGAGGGGAGGAACGGCCCAGTTGAAGAAGAGGTCGAGGTGGTAAACGTCTTCGGGCTCCTCGAAGTCCGAATCCATCTCTTCGAGACGCTCCCGCAGTGAGAGGATCACCCGCGGGTCCCCATCGAGGGCGAGATGGAGGTCGATAGGCCCCCCGCAACCGGCTTCCGGGTGCAGATCCACCTCCCATGACTGGCGAAGTGAGTAGGTCTCGACGAAATGACGCTCGTCGTGCACATGGAATCCGTGCTCGGTGGCGTGCTCCTTGAGATCTGTGACAAACCCGGCGATGTCGATCGACATTGAGTTCGAAGGTTATTGAAGTCCGGGTTCAAATCACAGTGAGGTGATCACCGGCGTCGGCGTCGCCATCCGATGAGCAACCCGCTGAGGAAGGCGAAGAGGGCCGCGCCGGGCAGAGATCGGGAGGGCTCTGCCACCAGCACCAGAGGATCCGCGGGGGCGGACCGTGTGGCACCCCGGGTCTGCTCGGTGGCGAGCCGGTCGGCGTAGACCTTGGTCACCTCGGCTCCGAAGAGGAACACCGCGGAGAGGATGTTGGCGAGCAAGAGGATGATCACGAATGATCCGGCAAACCCGAGGGCAGTGGGAGTCCCGAGCGTCGTGAAGAAGAGACGCACTCCATACGCGGCGGCTACGAACACCACCGATGTGAAGAGGCCGCCCGCCCAGGCGGCTCGCCACTTGAGGTTCGCTGCGGTCAGCGTCCGAAAGATGAGCCCGAATACGAACGGGAGAAGGGTCAATGACACCAGGGGGGCCAACACCGCGAGCAACGAGTCGAGGCGTTCGAGCCCGCTCGGGAGCAAGGAGTCGACCACGCTCCATATCGCATTCACGAGCCATAGGGCAATCATGATGATCCCCAGACCCAACACCCAGAGAAACCCGATCCCCCGGCTGCGCACCAGCGCGACGGGACCCGAGATTCGCTCGTACGGAACCTCGAAGATGTCGTTCAAGTCATGCTGCACTTCGTTGAAGAGACTCGATGCGGTCCAGAGCAACAACAAGAAGCCAATGAGAGCAGCGGTGTCGGCCGACCTCACCGCAGTCCTCAACAGACTGGCCATCGCCTCGGCTACATCCGGGCCGGCAAGTGACTCGACCCCGTCCAATAGCTCGCGCTGGGCCTCCGCCGAGCTGCCCAGGAAGAAGCCGGCTATCGAGACGGCGAGGATCAGCATCGGAGCCAACGCGAACACGGTGCGATAGGCGATCGCCGCCGCCATGCGCCCGGCACGGTCGAGCCCGTATTCTCTGGCTGCTCCGAAGAGGATCTCGGCCGGAGCTTTGATCCCTCGTGGAAGCCTCTCGATCAGTCGCTCGATCATGAGGCCAGCGTATCGATGCATACACTCGCCGACCGTGAGTCATCCCTTCGCAGCGCCAATTGAGACGATGGAGGCCAAGGTCTCCGAGAGCTGGCCCGACGGGAATTTTCTGTATGAGCCCAAGTGGGACGGTTTCAGATCGATCTCCTGGTCAGCACCCGAGATCCGGCTCGACTCCCGAAGCCAGAGACCACTCCTTCGATATTTCCCTGAGCTGATAACTGCGCTGGAGCAACTTCCCGAGGGAACCGTGGTGGACGGTGAAGTGATCGTGGTTGTCGACGGCGTCACCGACTTCGCAGCCCTCCAGCAACGGATCCACCCTGCCGAATCGAGAGTCAAGATGCTCTCAGAAGCCACCCCCGCCGAGTTGGTCGCCTTCGACATCCTCGCCGATCGGGGGGAGGATCTCCGCAACAGCCCCTTTGTGGAGCGCCGCAAGCGTCTCGAGGCATTGGCCTCCGGTCTCGAGTTCCCATGGCACCTGACCCCACAAACCGACTCCGAAGAGACCGCTCGCCGCTGGTTCGACGAGTTCGAATCCGCCGGCTGTGACGGGATCATCGCCAAAGTTCCCGACCTCGCCTATCAGCATGGCAAACGGGCGATGATCAAGATCAAGCACCGACGGACCGTGGACTGCGTGGTCGGGGGGTTCCGTGAGCACAAAGACGGGGGCAAGATCGGCTCGCTGCTGCTGGGGGTCTACGACGAGCAGGGCCAGCTCCATTTCATCGGGCATTGCTCCGGTTTCCCCGATGGGCAACGTGTCGAGATCTACACCCGTTTTCTCGAACTGGTGGCCGACGACAGTTTCAACGAGGAGGCCCGGGCACCCGGAGCACAGAGCAGGTGGTCGTCGGAGAAGGACGCCTCATGGACGCCGGTTGACCCGAGTGTCGTAGTCGAGGTGAGCTACGACCAGCTCGAGGGGCACCGGTTCAGACACGCAACCAGATTTCATAGATGGCGCTCGGACAAGGACCCGCGGAGCTGCACAATGGACCAGCTCGAGCGCCCGGGAGGCCCCGGATTCGAGGAGGTGGTCGCGTGACCGTGCTCGAAGTCTCGGACTTGACCCACGACTACGGAGAAGTGGTCGCCATCAGGAACCTCACCCTTCAGATCCCCGAGGGGGTGACCGGGTTGGTCGGCGCCAATGGCGCGGGAAAGACAACCCTGCTCCGGCTGATGCTCGGGCTGCTCCACCCAACTTCGGGGTCGATGCAAGTGCTCGGCCACGACCCGCAACGGGAACCGCTGGCGGTGCGGACGGTGATCGGATACATGCCTGAGGGGGACTGTCTCCCCAAGGACCAGACGGCTGCCGATTTCGTGGCCTACACCGCCCAATTGGCCGGCATACCTCCCCGCGAAGCGAGAAGGAGGGCATCGGAGACCTTGTTCCTCGTCGGGTTGGAGGAAGAGCGGTTCCGCTATCTCGGGGACTTCTCGACCGGCATGCAGCAAAGGGTCAAACTGGCTCAGGCGATAGTCCATGACCCTGACCTGCTGCTTCTCGACGAGCCCGCGTCCGGTCTCGACCCCGAGGGTCGCAGTCAGATGCTGGAACTGATACGCCGGCTCGCCGAGTTCAAGGTCAACGTCATTCTCTCCTCACATGTGCTGACGGACATCGAACAGACCTGTGATTGGGTGGTCATGCTCGACGCCGGGGACCTGCTTCGCTCCGGGCCTCTCGAAGGCTTCGAGAAGCTGGGCACGGTGATCGTCGAAGTCCTCGATCACGCCGACCAGGTCGCCGCCGCGCTTCGCAACAGAGGCTTCGAGGCGACTGTCGAGGGGCAACGGCTGGTGGTAGGCCCTGGTGACGAAACCCTAGAAGTGGCGATCGTTGCCGAGACTGCCGCGGCGAATGCCGGTTTGGTCAGGATGATCCGGGGGTCGGCGTCGCTCGAAGACCTGTTCCTGGCTCGTGAGGTGATGCCATGACCGACCAGGTCATCTACGACCGTGGCTATCGGACGTACGACGGGCCCCGGCTCGGCCCGACCGGTGCTCGCCGGGCGGTCTTCAAGGACGGCGTGCGCCGTGTGCTCGGCCTGGGGCGGAAGGCACGGGAGAAGATCTTCCCCTGGTCACTTATTGGGATCGCAGTGATCGCGGCGGCGGTCTTCATCGGCATCCACTGGGCGATTGGCAACATCGAGGAGAGCTTGCGGGAGGGTGCCCCCACCTACGGGGGCCTGTTCGATTTCTACTCGGCGATCTCCCTTCTCTTCATCGCCCTCGCCGGACCCCAGCTGTTGATCCCTGATCGGACCAAGGGGGTGCTCTCGGTCTACTTCTCACGACCGCTGACTGTCGACGGCTACCTCACTTCCAAGATGGGAGCCTTCGCCACTGTGGTCGGTGCCATCTACATCGTTCCTCAGGTGCTGCTTCATCTCGGGCTTTCACTGATCTCCGACGAAGGGTTCCTGCCGTATATCGGTGACAACCTCGACATCCTCTGGAAGGTGCCGGTCACCGCAATGGCATTCATCGCTCTCCATGGCTCGGTCACCTTCATCCTGTCTTCGGTGATCGACCGGACCGGGATCGCAGCTGCCTCGTTCCTCGGGATCCTGGTTGCCGGGGGCGGGGTGGCAGGAAGGGTTGCGGAGGCGACTTTCCCCGGGGCCAGGTTCGCTTCGCTGCTCGCCCTCGACCAGCACCCGCGGATCATCCGCGACTACCTCTTCGAGGACACAGTGGATTATCCGGCCGAGATCGCAGGGTTCGAGGTCTGGGTTTCGGTGCTCGTCATCGTTGTTCTCTTCGTCGCCGGTGCGTGGTTCATCAGACAGCGATATCGAAGACTCGCATGAACGACACCATCGTCGTCACCGAGATGTCGAAGTGGTTTGGGCTGAAGGTCGCAGTCAGCGAGCTGACCATCGGGTTCAAACCGGGAGTCACCGGTCTGCTGGGACCGAACGGTGCCGGCAAGACCACTCTCCTCCGGGTGATCACCGGTCTCCAGCGTCCGTCCCAGGGCCAGATTCGGATTCTGGGAGTCGACCCTCGGGCCGACCCCGCCATCTACAAGAAAATCGCCCTGGTTCCCGAGGACGAGACCGTCTACGACCGACTCACCGGGCGGCAGTTCGTAGAGCTGGCGGCGCGATTGGCTGGAGTCGAGCACCCGAAGGATCGCGTGGTCGCCGCGATCGAGACCGTAGGTCTCTCAGATGCCGCGGACCGTGCGCTCGGCGGGTTCTCCAAAGGAATGAAACAGAGAGCCAAGGTCGCCCAAGCACTGGTCTCCGACCCCGAAGTGCTGCTACTCGACGAGCCGTTGAACGGTGCCGATCCGGTGCAACGCGCCCATCTCATCGGCCTGTTCCGACAGCTGGGGAACGAGGGAAGGACGGTCATCGTCTCCTCGCATGTCCTCTCCGAAGTGGAGCGCATGACCGATCGGGTGGTGGCGATGGTCGACGGCCGACTCGCCGCAGTCGGCGATGTGGGCACGATTCGCGCCGCGATGACCGACAAGCCGAGAAAGGTCTATGTCGAAGCCAGCGACCCTCGAGCCCTGGCTTCGTCGCTCATCGTCACCGAAGGCGTGGTTGGGGTGAGCATCTACGGCGACACCGTCCATGTCGAGGCCTCTGATTCGGGAGACCTGGCTCGGCGCCTGCCGATCATCGCCACTCAGCTCGGGATGCGCCTCACCCGGGTGGAGCCGGTCGACGAGTCGTTGGAGTCGGTCTTCCGCTATCTGGTCGAGGGCCGTTGATGACCCTTGCGATCCATCTCTACCGGCGAATGATGCGGCGGAGCCGGGTCATCGCCCTGGTCGCCCTTTCCTCGGTTCCCGGTCTCGTCTACTGGCTGGTGGGGTTCGACGGCGAATCAGGCGGCCTGACCGAGCTCTATACCGACATCCTCGCGTCGGTGGGTTACACCTTCGTGGTCGCCGCTCTGATCCTCACCGCGGCAACGCTGCGCGAAGAGAAGGACGCTGGCACGCTCCCCTACATCTACATGCGCCCGATCTCACGACCATGGTTCGCGGCCCAGTCGATAATCGCGGGTTCGTCGGCAGCGCTGGCAATTGGCCTCGGCGGTTGGGTGGCGACAGTCCTCGCCTCGGTCGCCGTCGGGAACGGAGTTGGCCCCACCATCCCGGCGCTATCACTCTTCTTGGCGGCAGCGATCGGATATGCGGCGGTGTTCGTCCCGCTCGGCTATCTGGCCCCCCGATCACTCCTCATCGGTCTCGGCTACATCATCGTCTGGGAGACCATCCTCGCCAATGTCGTCACCGGGCTCGCCCAGTTCTCGATTTGGCACATCGCGCTCTCCATCTACGCCGGATTGGAAGAGGACTTCGGCCAGGTCGCCCGTGACACCTTGGGACCGGTCACTGCGGGCGTGGGTGGCGGGGTGGCCAAGCTGGCGGCTGTGGTGTTGATCGGGCTCGGTGTCCTCACCTGGACCCTTCGCAGCCGCGACGCTCTTTGAGTGTCAGCCCGTCAGTACTCGTCGTCGGGGCGACGCTGTTTCGAAGGCTGGACCCGCGGTGGCTCGCCGGGCATCTTCGGGTAATGAGGCGGCCAGGGAGCGTCGCCGATGCCGTTCTTCTCGTCCCTGGCCATCCACTCCAAAAGGGTGTCGATCCGTCCGGCCGACTCGTCTATTCCCTCGGTGAGGTCTCCGAGCTTGCCGTACCGTTCTCGGAAGGTGTCCAGTGGGAAGTCCTCTATGGCGACGTCCGCCAACTCGTCCCAGGTGATCGGTGCCGAGATGAACCCGGTGGGCCTCACCCCATAGGCCGAAGACACCGACTTGTCCCTGGCGTTCTGGTTGTAGTCGACAAAAACGCCATGGCGCTCCTCCTTCCACCACTTGGTGGTCACCTGACCCGGCATCCGTCGCTCCAACTCACGGGCGAAGGCGAGCACCGCCCTTCTGGTCTGGAAGAAGTCCCATAGCGGCTCGATGCGGACATAGACATGGATCCCGCGACTCCCCGAGGTCTTGGGCCAACCGACGAGCCCGACCTCCTGGAGAAGATCGTGGGCCGCAGCCGCCGCCTGACGGACCTGGTCAAAAGTGACTCCGGGGCCGGGGTCGAAGTCGAAACGCAGTTCATCAGGATGGTCGGTGTCTTCGGCGCGCACCGGCCATGGGTGGAAGTCGAGGCAACCCAACTGTGCCAACCGAACCACGTCGGCTTCGAGCCGAGGCACATTCATCCGACCCGGTCGCTGAGAGGGGAAGCGGATTTGCACCGACTCGAACGGTGAGTTGTTCGATGCCCGCTTGTGATAGATCGGGTCTTCGTCGACCGTGCCCATGTACCGCTTGAGCATTGTTGGCCGCCCCGCGATGCCACGGATCGCGCCTTCGGCCACAACGACGAAATGCTCGACGACGTCGAGCTTGGTCCAGCCCTGGCGGGGGAAGATCACCCGATCCGGGCTGGAGACGCGGACCTCCTCGCCCCCAACATTCACAGTGGTGTGGTCGCTCATTGGCTACCTAAGGTAAGCCTTACCGATCCCCGAGTGGAGCGAAAAGGATGACCGATCCGGTGAAGGACCCGACGCCTGAACAGTCGGCCGCCTGGCATCGCACGTTCGCACCCCAGGCCTTCAACCACACCTGGGAGCTTCTCGATCTCGAGGTAAGGACGCGCAGCGAGGACGAGGACATGCTCGCTTCCACATTCACTCAGCGATTTCATTGGTATCACGTTGGAGACGCCCGGAGTCGAGCTATCGCCGATTGGCAGGTGTCCCGGGTGGCAGTGGTCCTCGGTTACGCAGAACTGGCTCAGCGATTCGGGGAGCGCTCCCTGGCCGTTTGTGAAGAGAACGACCTCGACGCCTTCGTGAGGGGTTTCGCCCATGAGGCGATAGCCCGGGCCGCCGCCGAGGTCGACGACGTCGATACCTTCACCGAGCATCTCGAGATGGCAAAAGCCCTGCTGCCCGAAGTCGAAGACACCGAGGAACGGGACGTCCTGGCTGCCGATCTCGCCGAGATGTCCGAGGCATAGCAAGCCCTCAGTTACTTGTAGAACGGCAGCCGACGGAACAGGGCGACCAGCCGCTCGATCAACCGTCGGTAGGTCTCGTAGGAGAGGCCAAGGGCCGGCCGATAGGCCGGGATCAGCCGCTGCACAGCCACCGTCTGGGGGTCGGTGAACTTGAGCAAGCCCTCGCTCCCGTGGCGTCGTCCCAGACCCGATTTCTTGAACCCGCCCATGGGAGCGTCATGGGAGCCCCAGGTGGCAACGTATCCGTCGTTGACGGCGACACTCCCGGCTTGGAGGCGGGTGGCCAGGGTCTCCGCCCGGCGGGTGTCGGCTGACCAGATGCTGAAGTGCAACCCGAGATCCGAATCATTGGAGAGTCGGACCGCCTCGTCGGCGGAGGAAACCGGGTAGATGGCGACTACCGGTCCAAAGGTCTCCCCACGGCACATGGTCATCGTCTCGTCCACATCGGTGAGGATCGTCGGGGCGTAGAAGAGCGGGCCGACATCGGGCCGTGGCTTGCCGCCCGTCAGCAAATTCGCCCCCTTGGACAACGCATCTTCGACATGGGACTCGACAGCCTCCAGGTGCCGGCGAGTGATCAGGGAGCTGACTAGGGGCCCGAATTCGAATGCAGCGGAGATTTCCAGGTCCTCGGTGTGCTCGACGAAGCGCCGTGTGAAGTCCTCAAGGATGGGTCGCTCGACGTAGATGCGCTCCGCGTGGACACACATCTGTCCGGCGTGCCCGAAGGTGCCTCTCGCCAACTCGGGAATGGTCCGATCCAGGTCTGCATCGGCGAGGACGATGGCCGCGTTCTTGCCTCCGAGCTCCATCGAAGCCCCAATCAGGTTTCGGCCTGCCTGCTCTGCCACCTTGCTGCCCACGGAATTCGAGCCAGTGAACATCACGTAGTCAACGGCATCGATCAAAGCCGGCCCGCAGATCTGGCCGCGCCCGGTCACCACCTGAATCACGCCAGCAGGCACCCCGGCCTGGTCGAGGAGCCGCACTGCTGCGAGGAGCGAGAACGGTGTCTTCTCGTCGGGTTTGAGCACCACGGTGTTGCCCGCGACCAGGGCAGCGAGGGCGTCACCGATCGACAGGTTGAACGGGAAGTTCCATGGCGAGATGAACCCGCACACCCCTTTCGGATGGCGGTATTCGTGGGTCTTGGTGAACACTGGCATCGCCCCCTGACGGCGCTTTCGCCTCATCAATCGGGGGGCAGTGTTCGCGTAGTAGCGGGCAGTTCCCGCCACGTCGACCACTTCTTCCCAGGCCCCGGCTCTCGCCTTTCCTCCCTCGACCTGGATGACGTCCGCCACCGTGTCGACATCGTTCAACAGCAAGTCGTGGAAAGTGAGGAGAATCGCCGCTCGCCGCTTCACCCCCATTGCCGCCCAGGCCGGCTGGGCTTGACGCGCCCGATCGACCGCGGCAGCCACATCTTCCGGTGTCGCCTGGGGAATCGTGCCGATGACATCGAGATTGAAAGGCGAGTCGACGTCGATCATCTCGCGCCCTGTCGGCACATCAACGCGGGCCTCGAGGTCACGGAGCAGCGCCCCGCCGACCCGAGGGGTCATTTGCTGGTCGGGAACCGCCATTGTCAAACGGTACCCGGCGCTGGATGCGGGCTATTCATGTCCCAAGGATCTGTTCATGTCCCATGGATCTGTGAACGCTCTGTGTGGTGCATTGACACCAAAAGTGGCCGATGTAGATTGGATGCGAGGCGCCAACATCCAGGGGAGAAGTCCGATGCGTAAACGATTGATCACACTCGTCGCCACGATCTCACTAGCGGTACTCGGCCTCATGGCCCCGGCACTCGCCACAAAACCGGGCACGAACCCCGAACTCATCGACGGGCACAAGATCACAATCTGTCACGTCACCAATTCGGACACGAACCCCTACGTCGTGATCACGATCGACATTTCCGCATGGCATGACGAGGGCAACCAAGGTCACAGTCCCGAGCATCACGTCAACCACAAGACCGGCCAGCATGACCAGCTATGGGACGCGGCTACCTGGACGTGTGTCGACGAGACCCCGCCCACCACCACCAACACCTAGCGCTGGCATACAATCGCCCTCCTGCCCAGGCCCAGAGAGGGATCCAGTGCCGCACATCGAACTCCCGCCAGAGCTCCCGGGCATCACCAGCGCCTTCGCCTTCAGTCCGGCGACGGCCAAGCCCATGAGGGAGCTGGCCGAAGTGCTGCTCCGAGGGCCGAACACCCTCAGCAGCGGGGAGCGGGAGATGATCGCGACCTTCGTCTCGTCGCGGAACGACTGCCTCTTCTGCCAGGACAGTCATCGTGCGGCAGCCGCTCACAATCTCGACGGTGATTACGCACTGGTGGATGCGGTGAAGGACGACTATCAAACTGCATCGGTTTCCCCAAAGCTGAAGGCGCTGCTCGGCATCGCCGGCAAAGTCGCCGAGAGCGGACTGCATGTGACCACCGCCGATGTCGAGGCAGCCCGCGCCGAAGGCGCGACAGACCAAGAAATCCACGACACCGTGCTGATCGCGGCCGCTTTCTGCATGTTCAACCGCTACGTCGACGGTCTTGCCACGTGGACTCCCAGCGAGCCGGAGATGTACGACGTGATGGGCAAGCGCATGGCCCACGAGGGCTACGTGCGCTCCGATCAGCAGGGTTAATCACACCGCCCGGACGCCCACCAGCGCCCTTCGGTCAGGTGCTCAGCTGTTTCTCGAGGAACTCGATAGAGCGCCGCCAGGAGCCGTCGAAGGCGTCCGGATCGAAGGTGTCACCGTCGGGCTCGCCAAAACCATGACAGGTTCCAGGGTGCCGAACGATCTCGACATCCAGGTCCTCGAGTCTCATCGTCGCTTCCATGAACGCCGCCTCGTCGTCCGTGATGAACTCGTCGTCCTCGGCGAGATTGATCAGATAGGCCGCCCCGGCGCCCGCGAAGTCGATCTGCTGGCTCCCGTAGAAGGACACGACGGCGCCGACTACCTCGGGCAACCGAACCGATGCCCAGAGAGCGAGAGATCCCCCCATCCCGAACCCGACCATTCCGATCGGGCCTTCGGTCGATTTCTCATTGAGGAGCTGGGCTGAGGAGAGGACCAGCGAGGCGAGGCGATTGGGATCTGCCTTGCCCAGATGATCGAGGGCGTCGTGCTCCGATGCCGGCAGCTCTCCGAAGTTGATGTCCGGGGCGAGCACCGTGAACCCGCGATCAGCCAGTTCGTCGGCAAGGCTCTTGACCGAAGAAGTGAGACCCCAGAAGGAGTGGAGCACCAGCACACCAGGGCCCGGGCCTGCGTCCCCCTGGATGAAGTAGGCGAGATCGCGAACCACTGGGAGGAACCTACCGGCCCTACGCTTGCGACGATGACCTCCTCGGTCGCTCCTCTCCGCATCGGTTCATTCCGCACGTTGTGGATCGCTTCGCTCCTCTCCGCGGTCGGGAGCTTCATCCAGAGCGTCGCCGGCTCCTGGTTGATGTTCGAGCTGACCCGATCCAACACCTGGGTCGGGCTGATGGTCGCTTCGAGCACACTGCCGCTTCTCTTCTTCGCACTCGCTGCCGGGGCCCTCGCCGACATGTTCGACCGGACCAAGCTCATGCTGACCGCCCAGGTCATCATGGGCGCTTCTGCGTTGGGCATGGCGATCTTCACCGCCACCGATTCGATAACGCCGGGTCTGCTCCTGGGGCTCGGCTTGCTGCTCGGGGTCGGAGTGGCTCTCAACCTTCCCACCTGGCACGCCCTGCTCCCGGACTTGGTCCCGCGAATGATGATTCCCTCGGCGGTCGCTCTCCAGTCAGCCGGGTTCAACGTGGCCCGCGCTGTCGGCCCGGCGATCGGCGGTGGGCTGATCGCCGCCTTCGGGCCGGCGCTCGGGTTCGGGATCAACGCCCTGAGTTATGCGGCGGTGATCGGGGCCCTGATGCTGGTGGGAAAGAGCGTCAACACTCCCGAGCGGGACACCGCGTCATTCGCCACCGCGATCAGCCTCGGGGTTCGGTATGCCCGATTCACGCCGGTGTTCCGCAGGCTCCTCCTGTTGGTTTCGCTGTTCGCAGCCACCTCGGCGGTGGTCCAGTCGGTGCTCCCCGGTCACACCGAGACCCTCGGCGGCGACGCCGGGACCCTGGGCCTCCTCTTGGGGGCGATGGGCGCCGGCGCCCTGGTGGCTGCCTTCATCCGGCAGCGGTTCGTCGGGAAGCTGGGACGCCGGGCTCCGATGATCACCATCACCCTGTTCGGTCTCACCGGGATCGGGGTCGGATTGGCGCCCACCATCGCCTGGGCATGGGTGTTCATGTTCCTGTCGGGCGGTTTCTGGGTTCTGACCCTGACCAATCTCAACGCAACCGCCCAACTGATGGCCCCGGAATGGATCCGGGGTCGGGCGATGTCGCTCTACAGCCTGGCGTTCGGCGGAATCCTCCCCATTGGCGCCATCCTCGGTGGGATCGTCGCTGACGCGGTCGGCACCGGTGCGGCGATGGTGGTGCTCTCGATCGCGACGGTGGCGTTGGGGCTCGCTGCCCCCATCTTCAAGATCCCAAGTCTCGACGAGGTGGAATCGCCTGAGTTCTCGGCGGAGCGCCAACCTCCGGTTCACGACGCGACAATGGAGGGTGGCCCGGTGATCATCCTCAACACCTGGACCATCGACGAGGATGACTTCGCCGAATTCACCGAGTTGATGAATGAGATCCGGATGGTCCGGCTGAGAACCGGGGCCTATCGATGGAGCCTCTTTCGCAACGCCTCCACCCCGACCCGGCTCACCGAGATGTTCGCCACCGGGTCGTGGGAGGAGCACCTGGCCCAGCATCGGCGAATCGACGACGCCTCCGCTTCCTTGATCGCCCGAGCGAGGGCCTTCGATCGAGCCGAGGGGCCGGTCACGCGGCATCTGATAGCGATCGACGTCGAGGACCCTCCGAACTTCGAGCAGTTGCTGATCACTCACGAGCGAATGCATCAAACCGACGGATCGATCCCGACCATGGTCGATCAGGAGGAATGAGCGAAGCTCATCTCCCGGCGGTACTTCTTCCAATCCGAGGCTTTCGTCGACCAGAGCAGGTCGGTGATGATCTGGCCGATGCCTACTGCCACCAGCACCCAAACCACCCACGATGGGACAGCGGCGGCCAGCGCAGCCCCGATCAGGGCGAAGGGCACGATCTTGGTCACCAGGGCCCCGGCAGCATGCATCCAAGCCCGGGATTGGGCGGGCACCCGAAGGTAGCTGGCGTAATCCACCTTGACCCCCGGTTGAGGCTGGCGAAGGTTCCCCACGAACCAGCGGGTGAATCTGATTCCCATGAGCGTGCCCACCAGAAGATGGCCGAGACTGTGCGTCGTTACCAGGATCGTCCCGAACCCGAGCAAGAAGACGAGCCCCGCAGCATTCCCCCCGAGGGTGTAGGCCCAAGCGATGAGGGCAAGCCCAAGAATTGCGCCCCCGATCATCAGCAGGTTCCCGATCCAGAGCGGCACCGTGACCATCGCCCAGTTCCGAAACGCGGCCGAGTCAATGACACCGATTCGGTCGGCGTGGGCGGCGATCAGGGCGGGATCGGCCTTGACCGCGGCAACGGCTCTCCAGAAACCCGTTGGGCCGAGCGGATCACCGGCCTTGACCGCAGACTCCGCAATCCGCAGGGTCTCGGTGATCTCCGAGTCGTCCACTACCTGTATCTAAGTACGGTGCGGCGGCTGCAACCGAATCGTTCCCGTAGGTGTTCTGATAACCGATGGATGAGCTGAAATCCGCGCTGGCCGCCGACCTGGACCGGGCCTTCCCGGAACTGGTCAAGGAGCTGGGACCGCGGCTCTATTGGGGTCTGCGCCGAATGTGCGGGGACCATCAGGAGGCCGAGGACCTGACCCAGGAGACTTTCATCAGGGCCTACCGGGCCCTCGGTGACTTCGACCGGCAACGATTCGACGACCTCCGGCTGGCTCCGTGGGTGTGGACCATCGCCCTCAACCTGGGCAGAAACCACCTCCGTGACCGGTCGCGGCGACCCTCTTTGGTTGAGGTCGTCGACCACGGTCGCGAAGACCCCGATGCTCCGGATCAGCGGGCCTGGGATGCCAGGTTCGCTGCACTCAACCGGAACCAGAGGACGGCGGTCGTGCTGCGGCACGTGGTCGGGCTCGGAATCGGTGAGATCTCGCAGTCGACCGGACGGCCGGAGGGAACGGTGAAGGCAGACATCCATCGCGGACTGGACCGATTGCGCGAGATGATGGAGCAGAACACATGAGCATCGAACAGCAACTTCAAGATCTGACCGGACCTCTGCCCGAAGGCATCAGCGAGGGGGTGGCCCTGGGCACCGGCCTTGCCGACGGCTATGACTTCTACGAGTCCCCGGTGGGGAAGGTGGTGGTCACGTTCAACCCGGACGGTGTCTCCTCGTTGAGTCTGGCCTCGAACGACTTCGAGGGCTACTTCTCCCATCGACACGGCCGCCGATTGATCCGCGCCGAGGCGCCGTCGGCCTGGGCGGGGCACATCCCGGCCGCAATCGAAGCGGGAGCCCCGGGAAGACTTCCGGTCGACCTGAACTCGGTCACCCCCTTCCAGTCCCAGATCCTCCGCATCGCCGCAACCATCCCCAAAGGTGAGGTCCGACCCTACGGCTGGCTGGCGCGAGAGGCGGAGCGCCCGGGCGCCGCGCGCGCCGTGGGCTCGACCATGGCTCGCAACCCGATCCCCCTGATCATCCCCTGTCACCGAGTTGTCAGATCGGACGGCACGATCGGCGCCTACTCCCTGGGTGGGCCCCATATCAAATGGGAGCTCCTCACCCACGAGGGGGCCGATCCGGTCCACCTCGAAGACCTCGCCGAGCATCAGGTGCGAGTCCAGGGCAATGTCTCGACCCACATCTTCTGTCACCCCACCTGTCGTGCCATCAGACGCTCCAAGCCCGACAATGTGGTCGATTTCAGGTCGGGGCCGGCAGCGGTTGCGGCTGGATTCCGGGCCTGCGAGCTCTGCCGTCCGTGATCACGGCGATCCGATCAGGAACTGGCCCGGGTACCCTCGCCGCCGATGGAATCGACCACCGTTGAGCAGCTAGCGGTCAACACGATCAAAGCACTGGCCATGGATGCCGTGCAGAAAGCCGACAGCGGGCACCCCGGAATGCCCATGGGGATGGCGGACATCGCCGTGGTTCTCTGGGGACGCTATCTGAACGTAGATCCCCGCGACCCGGAGTGGCCGGATCGAGATCGCTTCGTGGTCTCCAACGGTCATGGTTCGATGTTGCTCTACTCGCTGCTTCACCTCAGCGGGTTCCCCCTGACCCTCGACGACCTCCGCAACTTCAGGCAGTGGGGCAGCCACACGGCCGGCCATCCCGAGATCGACCACCGGATCGGAATCGAGATGACCACCGGGCCCCTGGGCCAGGGGTTCGCCACCGGGGTTGGGATGGCCATCGCCGAGACCCACCTCAGGGCTCGTCTCGGAGCGGACCTGGTCGACCACCGCACCTTCGGATTCGTCTCCGACGGCGACCTCATGGAGGGGGTCAGCAACGAATCCGCCTCTCTCGCCGGTCACTTCGGCCTCGACCGGCTCATCTATCTCTATGACAACAACCAGATCTCGATCGACGGCTCGACCGACATCACCTTCAGCGAGGACGTGATCGGAAGGTTCGATTCGCTGGGGTGGCACACCCAGGACATCGACGGCCACGACCGGGCGGCCATCGCCGCTGCCATGGACGCCGCGCTAGCCGATGATGAACGACCTTCTCTGATCTCCTGTCACACCCACATCGCCCACGGCGCGCCTCATGCCCAGGACACGGCTGCGGCCCATGGAGCGCCGTTGGGTGATGAGGAGGTCAAGCTGGCCAAAGAGGCGATGGGGTATCCGATCGACCCTCCGTTCCACGTCGAGAACGCTGTCTACGAGTTCTTCAGCGCGGCCATGGCCCGGGGACAATCGGTGCATGACGATTGGACAAGGCGATTCGAGTCGGCGACCTCTGAGCAGAGCGCTCTTTGGGCCGCCCTTCACTCGCCAACCAAGGTCGAGCTGGACGGGCCGGGCTTCGAGACTGGAAAGAGCCTCGCCACCAGGGCGTCCTCAGCGATGCTGCTCCCCGAGATCGCCGAGAAAGCACCTGGCTTCATCGGAGGTTCCGCGGATCTCGCCAGCTCCACCAAGACAGTTATCACCAAGGGCAACCTCTACTCACGCTCCGACCGTTCTGCCCGAGATATCCCTTTCGGAGTCCGCGAGCACGCCATGGGTGGGGCGGTCAACGGGATGGCGGTTCATGGTGGCCTCAAGCCGTACTCGGCAACCTTCTTCATATTCAGTGACTACCAGCGCCCGGCGGTCCGTCTCTCGGCCCTGATGGACGCTCCTTCGATCTGGGTCTACACCCACGATTCGATCTTTCTCGGCGAGGACGGCCCCACCCATCAGCCGATCGAGCACCTCGCCTCGCTTCGGGCCATGCCCCACCTCTGGGTGATCCGGCCCGCAGACGCCAATGAGACGCTCCAGGCGTGGGAGCTCGCCCTCAACCGACGTGACGGCCCGGTCGCATTGATCCTCACCCGTCAAAACCTGCCCACCCTCGAACCTGTCGACGGTGGGGTGGCCAAAGGCGGTTATGTGGTGCGGGAGGGCTCGGAGGTGACTTTGATCGCTACCGGTTCGGAACTCTCCACTGCTCTGGGCGCAGCCGAGATCCTCGCCGGGGAGGGGATCGAGGCCCGGGTGGTCAGCCTGCCCTGCTGGGAGCTGTTCTTCAAGCAGGACGAGGCCTACCGGGACCGCGTGCTGGGATCGGTGCCTCGGGTATCGGTCGAGGCGGCCGCCACCCTTGGTTGGGAGCGGATCGTCGGCGACGACGGGCTGATCATCGGGATAGACAGGTTTGGCGCCTCGGCTCCCGACCATGTGCTGGCCGAGCAATTCGGTTTCACGCCTGCGGCGATCGCTGATCGAGTTCGCAGTCGCCTGAGCCGTTGAATGGCCGACTCCGCGGACGTGGTCGTGATCGGAGCCGGCGTCGCCGGGGCGTCTGCCGCATACCACCTCGCGGTCGCCCAGGGATTCGAGAGGGTCCTCATCGTCGATCCTCGCCCTCCGTTGACCCTGACGTCGGACAAGTCGACGGAGTGTTATCGAAATTGGTGGCCCAACCTCCCGATGATCCAATTGATGAACCGCTCGATCGACGTCCTCGAGATGATGGCGGCGGAGTCGGGGAACGTCTTCGGCATGAACCGGCGCGGCTATCTGTTCGTCACCGGAGACGTAGCCCGATTCCATTCCATGATCGACGAGGCTCACCTCACGTCGACACTCGGGGCAGGCCCGATTCGCATCCACCCGGGGCCCATCCCGTATCGACCCTCGCCCGAAGACGGATTCCTGGGCGCACCCGAGGGCGCCGACATCCTCATCGGCCCTGAGTCGGTGCGTGAGCACTTTCCGTTCATCACCGAGGAGGCTGCCGGAGCCATCCATGTGCGCCGGGCCGGTTGGTTTAGCGCTCAGCAACTTGGCACATGGATGCTCGATCGGGCCCGAGAGAATGGGGCGCGGTTCATCCAGGACGAGGTCACTGGGATAACAGTGAACGCCGGCTCGGTCAGCGGTGTCGACCTGGCGTCGGGGGCTGAGATGGAGGCCCCGGTCGTGGTCGACGCTGCGGGTCCGATGTCTCGCTCCGTGGCGGCGATGGTTGGTGTCGAGCTGCCGGTGTTCGCCGAGGTCCATCTCAAGGTGGCTTACCGGGAGCATCTCGGCGTGATCCCCCGCCACGCACCGATGTTCATCTGGAGCGACCCCCAGACGATCGAGTGGAGCGATGAGGAGCGAGCGGAACTGGAACGCCAGGGTCGAAACGACCTTCTCGGGGAGATGCCCATCTTCTGTCACGGCCGTCCAGAGGGCGGCGCCGACTCTCAATATCTCCTCGCCCTCTGGGAGTACCACGGAGATGTGAGGGAGCCGTCGTGGCCTCTGCCCGAGGACCCCCTGTACCCGGAGGTTGTGATGCGGGGATTGACCACGATGGCCCCTGGGCTGGCCGCCTACTTGGACGGGCTGCCCCATTCGGCAGTGGACGGCGGTTACTACATGAAGACCAGGGAGAACCGCCCACTGATTGGCCCGACCGGGCCCGACGGTTTCCATCTGATGTCCGGGATGTCAGGGTTCGGGGTGATGGTGGCGGCCGGTGCGGGGGACCTTCTCGCCCGTCACGTGGCCGAAGCCGATCTTCCCGACTATTCGAGCGCTTTCCTCCTCAGCCGTTACGACGACGAGGCATATCTCGCCTCGATCGCCGACTCGGGTCGGTCGGGCCAGCTCTAGCGGCACGCTGCGTTCATCGGCCCTCGATGAAGGCGAGGACCCGACGCCAGGCATCCGCCGAATCGGCGGCGAATTCCTCTTGCTTGCGGTCGAAGAAGGAATGTGGCGCCCCGGGGTAGACGATGACCTCGTGCTCGACACCGGCGTTCTCCAGCGCCTGGCGAAACTCCTCGACCACGTCGAGGGGGATGCCGGGGTCCTCACCGCCCATGAGCGCCAATACTGGGGACTCGAATTCGCTCACTCTTTCGATCGGGCCCACCGGGGGCCGCTTGGGATTGCCGTAGAAGCCAATGGCACCGGCGAGGCCGTGACCCCCAGCAGCCTGGTGCCAAGAGTTGCTGCCACCGAAGCAGAACCCGACCGTGAACACCGCTCGGTCGGGGTCATGCTGCCGAAGATGGGCGACCGCGGCAGCGGTGTCGGCAGTCACGCCCTCGAGGGTGGTCAAAGGGACATGGTCGGCGAACGGGAAGGCATCTCGTCGCTTGGCAATCCCGGCGGTGCGGCCGAAGTAGTCGATGGCAACCGCGTCGTAGCCGTGCTCGGCGAACCGCAGAGCCAGATGCTCGTAGAAATGGTGGAGACCGCGCACGTCAGGAAGGATGACCACCCCCGGTCCTTTGCCCTGAGCGCTGGTGGCGGCGAAAGCGGCGAACTGATTGTCGTCGGCTGCGGTCAGGGTGAGATCCTCACGCCCAGCGACTCCACCGTCTATCGGCTCGATAGGAGGACTGGAATCGTCGTCGTAACACATGAGTAGAGATCACAAACATAGCCGGGGCAGTGGGTGATCTGACAAGCCGGCTACGGATCGGAATAGCCCCGAATCTGCCTGATGGCGGCGAGCAGGCCTCCGGGTGGGATGGCCCTCTCTGATTTCGGCGTGACAAACGGGCTGGGGATAGGTGGCCGTGGAGGCGGCTTGGCGCCCAATTCGGTCCCGTCAGGCCGGAAGAAACGAAGTTCGCCGGGCCGGCCGGTGAGAGTCCAGCCGGCCTCGTGGACCAGGACGTGATGATGCCGGCAGAACAGGACCAGATTGTCGATGCTGGTCTCCCCTCCGCTGGCCCAGTGGATGAGATGGTGGACATCGCACCAATTCGAGACTCGATCACAGGTCGGGAACACACATCTCAGGTCCCGAGCGCATACCGCAGCCCGTAACGCCGGGGTCACCAGTCGTTTGGTCCTACCCACGTCGAGTGGTTGGGACTCGGGACCGAAGATGACTCGGGTCAGGTTGGCTTCACAGGCGAGCCGTCTGATCTCCTCGGCGGTGAGAAACGTGCCGGTGCTGGTTTCGGAGATGCCGGGCGCACCCTGGATCAGAGTCTCGGCGGAGACGTGGACCGTGAGATTCGGCCTATCGGATGCCCCGTTGAGAATGTCCAACAGAACATCGGCGCGGCGGGCAGGTGTCGATCGGTCGTCTCCCTCTGCCGGTGGTCCGGGCTCCAACTCGGCCCGGAGTCTCTCCCCGGCCTCGATGTCGAGCCAACCGTTGATCCACATCATCTCACCGTCGCGGCGCAGGGTCAGCGAACGCAGCTCCCGCACCAGGTTTCGCTCCGCCATCAGGTCGGTGGCGGCGACCTGATCGAGCCAGTAGTCGAGCTGCTTTCTCAAGTCGCGAACCAACGGCGTGTCCAAGGCGATCTCGACCAGGTGACCCTCGGCCTCCCTGAAGGCTTCGTGCGCGGTGGATCTCGCCTCGAGGAGGACGTCGACTTGTGCTCCCGAGATGGCTCCTCTCGCAAAGGCCAGAGCAACGAGTGGGGTGTTGGCCAATCCGTTGGCCCGTGCCACCAGCCGCTGCGCCTCGCCAGGGTGCAACGACATCCGGTGTTTCAGCATGGCGGTCAATGACGAGTAGCCATCGCGCCCGAAGGCCTCCGTCTCGCCGGTCTGACGAAGCAGGTCGGCGATCCGGGCCTCGATCCGATCCCTCTGGGCAAATACCAAGCTCAGCTCGTCGACCAGATCCTCAGGCGCCAACTCCTCGGGCGGGGCTTCCAAAGTAGTATCGAACATATGTTCGCTACAGTACCCAAGCCCCCTGACAGATTCCATACCCTCGTCGGTCGATTTCGAGATCTTTTCTGATGCCACCATGTGGGGACACTGCTAGTTCAGATCTAGCCGCAGGAGGCGCCCGTGACAGACCAACCCAAGAGTTTCACCGACTGGTTCGAAGCGTTCTCGCACAGGGTGACTCATGCGGTCGGGCGACCATGGGCGTTCCTGATCGCCTTCTTCGTGATCGTCATCTGGGCGCTGTCGGGGCCGATCTTCGGATTTGGCGACACCTGGCAGTTGGTGATCAACACCAGCACCACCATCGTCACTTTTCTCATGGTCTTCCTCATCCAGCAGACCCAAAACAAGGACAGCAAGGCCATGGAGTTGAAGCTCAACGAGCTGGTGGCCGCGACCAAGGGCGCCAGCAACCGTCTGATCGACGTCGAGGCGCTATCGGAGGACGAACTCGACATTCTGCATGGCTACTTCCAGCAGCTGGTCAAGCTGTCCAAGAGGGACCATGACCTGACCGAGTCCCATTCGCTCGAGGAAGCGGAGAGGGTCCACTCCGGCCAAACCGGCCCCTAGCAGCGGCTCAGTGACCGTTGAGGGCCAACGCCAGCCCGCGCGCCGACTCCATCGACTCCCAGTAGGCCCCGAACCGCCCTTTGAGCGCAGCAGGGCTTTCGGCGTAGATCCTCCGACCCAGGATCCTGGAGGCGGTCTCCAGATCCGATCGTCGCTGCTCGGCCAGCGCCCGAAGCAGCGATCGTTCCACCGGATTGGGGCAGAGCTCCGGTCGGCCTGAGAGTGTCTCCAGCAGCTCGGCGAGGTCGTGATCCTCGCCGAGGAGCTCGGACATCCGGTCGAGGGTGATCACCATCCCCAGGACCACTTCGGGCCAGAGCGGGGTGATGATCTCCATCTGGTGTTTCAGGTACTTCACCCGCTTGCGCCACCGGTGAAAGGAAGTCGGGCTTGGCGCCTGATAGGCCACGACCATCTCGGCCCGACCCCGCCGATAGGTGGCCTTCATCCCAGGTCCGATCGTGGCGTAGGAGTCACGGATCCCGGTCCCATAAACATCCCGGGCGTGGGGATCGGTGGGCCACGACGCATAGCGGGTGTGGGCCCGCTCCAGGTTGGCCACCACTCGCGGCACCAGCTCAGGGTCCTCCATGGCCCGCGCCTCGACCCGATCTCGGTTCACCGTCAACCGCTCCCGAGTCTCCTCGAAAGTGCCTTCGGCAAGCAACGATCCGTAGAGCACCTGGATGTCATCGAGCGCATTGACCATGACGGCGGCGGATCTGACACCGGAGATGAGCCGGGCGGTGTCACGCATCGCCTTGTTCTCGAACTTATAGACCTTGTCCCCGATCTCGGAGCGGACCAGACGAAGCAAAGCGCGGATCTTCTTCGTCGACTTACGGGCGCTGTGCACCGCTTCGCCGAACGCTTCCTCTCCGTCGTAGAACCCGGACACCGCGATCTCCATCTCATGGAGGCTCAGACGTTGGAGCCCGGCGCCCAGTGGCTCACCCGGGTGGAGGCGAAACTCCGGCAGGGGCAGCACCACAGTGTCCAGATGCGGATGCTGAGCAGCCAGAAGGGTCACCCGGCCAGCGTAATGTCGGGGTCTGTGAGATCCGCGGGTCTTCTCCCCTTCCGCCGCCACGACAACTTCGAGGTGCTGGTCGCCCATCCCGGTGGCCCCTATTTCGCACGTCGCGACAACGGCTGGTGGTCGATAGTCAAGGGCATGGTCGAGCCGGACGAGCAGGACGACGCCACGGCTGCCCGTGAATTCGAGGAGGAGACCGGATGGCCTGCTCCACCCAAGCCCTGGATCCCCCTTGGAGACGTCTCTTTGAAGTCCCGCAAGATCGTGGTCGCCTGGGCAGTGGAGGCGGACTACGACATCGACACCCTGGATCCGGGCCTGTTCACCATGGGTCACCGGCAATTCCCCGAGATCGATCGGGTGCAATGGATGAAGCCGGAGTTGGCCCGGGTGAAGCTCAATCCTGCCCTTGGCCCCTTCATCGATCGTCTGGAACAAGCACTTCGAAGCTGACGTTCAAGCAGTACGAGACAGTGAATGGAGAACGGAGACTGACATGGCCGATATCCCCCAAACAGAAGCCGAGTGGAAACAGAAGCTCGACCCCGAGCAGTACCAGGTGCTGCGCAAGGCGGGGACCGAGCGAGCCTTCACCGGCAAGTACTGGAACGCCAAGACCCAGGGGACCTATCGCTGCGCCGGGTGCGGCGAGGAGTTGTTCTCCAGTGACACCAAATACGACTCCGGGTCAGGCTGGCCCAGCTTCTATCAACCGATCCAGCTGGAAAAGGTGGACGAGGAGTCCGACCGCGCATTTGGGATGGTGCGCACCGAGGTCAGGTGTGCCAATTGTGGCGGCCATCTTGGACATGTCTTCGACGACGGGCCTAACCCGACCGGGCTGCGTTACTGCATCAACTCGGCGGCGTTGGATCTAGAGGAGACGGAGGAGGAGGGCTGAGCTCGGGGTCAACCCGAGCCTGGAATCGTGCCAAGAGCTCGACGAATCGGTCGTCGAGCTCGGTGCCCGGGATCGAAGCCAGCTTGATCCGGCCCTGAACCAGGCCGCCAGTCTCCTCGAGATCGGCATCGACATCGGCGAGCATTCGGCGGACCGCCTCGTTGAAGGGCTGTACCGCAAAGCAGAGTTCCTCGACGTCGTTGGCCCGGGCGGATGCGATCAAGGCATCGAACAGAACCCGGCCCAAACCTCGACCCTGATACTTGTCGACGACTGTCACCGCGATATCGGCGCAGAGAAAATCCGAGAATCGGATGTAACGGCTTACCCCAGCCGGCTTCTCGTCGATCAGCGCTCCCCAGGCAACATGGCCAACATGATCAACGTTGGTCAGGTAGTCGAGCTCGGCGTCGGTCAGATGGTCGACACCGGTGCCGAACCTGTTGAAGCGACTCTCGAGGGACATCTTGCTCAGGCCCTCGGCGAGAAGGACCCGATCGTCGGGTTGAATCGGCCGCAACGCGGCGATCGACCCGTCGCGGAGAGTGATGCTTATGGTGGGCAGACCTGGTTCTGTTAATTCGGTCATGAGAAGGTGCTTGCTATAGCAAGCATACCGCGAGCAGAGATCCTATTCCTGTAACTTCATCGGCGATGGCCCGGCAAAGACTGACAACGGTCACCTCGGAATTCGGCTCGGGAAAGCGGGAATCCCACGATTCCTCACCCTTCTACGAGCGTTTCAACCCGCCCCAGATCTCCGAAGATGAGCGGGTCGAGGCACCAATCGCAGTCGACAGTCTGTTTCGGGGCGATGCCAGGGAAATGACCGAGACCCAGGTGGCGGATCGGTCGGTGGCTCTCATGGTCACGTCGCCCCCGTACTTCGCCGGCAAGGAGTACGAGACCGACACCAGCACCGGTCACGTGCCCGCCAGTTACATCGAGTATCTGGGGCTTCTCGAAGAGGTGCTCGCGGTTTGTCTTCGAAAGCTGGAGCCGGGAGGTCGGATGGCGGTGAATGTCGCCAACCTGGGGCGCAAGCCATACCGCTCCCTGTCCGCCGACGTGATGGCCATCCTCCAGGACCGATTGGGGATGCTGCTTCGTGGAGAGATCATCTGGCAGAAGGCGAAAGGGGCCGGAGGCAGCTGTGCGTGGGGGTCGTATCGCTCTCCGCAGAATCCGGTGCTCCGAGACGTCACCGAGCGGGTGGTAGTGGCCTCCAAGGGCCGATTCGACCGGGCGATCAAGAGGGCGAGAAGAGAGGCCATCGGTCTCCCCCACGAGGCGAGCATCGAGACCGCTGAGTTTCTCGAAGCGACCCTCGACGTCTGGGAAATCCCTTCGGAGCGAGCGAGCAGAGTCGGGCACCCGGCCCCCTTCCCGGTGGCGCTGCCCCGCCGTCTAATCGAGCTGTACACCTACACCGGTGATCTGGTGCTCGACCCGTTCATCGGTTCGGGGAGCACCGCGGTTGCCGCGGTGGAATCCGGGCGGCACTACGTGGGATTCGACACCGAAGCCGGTTATCTCGCCATCGCCGAGGAGCGGATCGCGGCGAGTCGTGGTGGCACATGAGGATCCTGACCGTCTGTCTGGGGAACATCTGCCGCTCTCCCGCAGCGGCGGCAGCCATCAAAGAGGCCGCTGTCGACGCTGGGTTCGAGGTCGAGGTCGACTCGGCAGGCACCGGCTCATGGCACATCGGTCAGCCGCCCCACCCCGAGTCGGTCGCCGCCGCGGCCCGGGTCGGTCTCCGCGTCGACGGACGTGCCCGCCGGGTCAGCCCAGCGGACTTCGATCGCTTCGATGTGATCCTGGCGATGGATCGATCCAACCTGCGCGAGCTGACGACTATGGCGCCGAACAAGGCTTCGCAGGCCAAGCTCCGGCTGTTTCGCACCTACGACCCCGACTCGGACGAGGACGAGATACCAGATCCTTGGGGCGGGCCAACGGATGGCTATGAGGAGACGATTCGCATCGTGCGTGCCGCGGCGCGAGGACTGGTGGAAGACCTATTCGTCCGCGCTCAGGCCTGGTGAAGGATGCGATGGCCCTCAAGGAGAAAGACCAGGGCGGTCGTCACCGGATCGACCTCCCCGACAAGCGATTCGTAGCCGAGACTTGCCCCGCTGAATGCGGGGTCGTTCCAATATCGGTTGGAGCGGTCGATCTTGCCCCACGCCGACACGTAGAGGTAGGGCTCGGGGTGGGCGCCATCCCCCGGTGATGCCCCAAAGCTCGCCCGTTGACCCTTGGCCTCGGATCCCATCTCCGTGGCGGCATCGAAATGCTCCGGCCAGATCTGGATGTCCGAGACTTCATCGTCAGCCGACCCGTAACCGCGAAGTCTGCCCAGGACCTCGTATCCGAAGGCGAACCAGTCGGCGACTACCTTGACCGCCTCGATGTCGAGATTCAGCTCGGCGTCAGGGTCGGCAGGCGGCAGCGGATCTCCAAAGTCAGGGAACCACACCTCTTCGTACTCGACGCCGAAGAACTCGGTTGCCGATCGGATCGTGGTGACGGGCTGGGTGGCGATGTTCCCTTTGGACTCGTAGACGAGCAGGTCATCTTCGATCCTGCCGACTCGGCCCTCGAACTCCGGCGTGCCGAAGCCCCCAGGGGTCGCCCGCAGGCCCATCTTGCCTACGGTTTTGTAACGAGCAGGTGCGAGCGCAAAAAACGCAAGCTGGTGAAGCTGGTCACGGGTATCCACCAGCCCGGATGAAAGAGGCCCGAAGCTCAAAGCGCTGATCCGCCGGTCGCCGGCTTGCGCCAGAAGATCGCAAGTTGGAGAAAGGCGACAACCAGACCGGCGCCGACGATGGCGGCTCCGACCCACCCATCGAGGTCGTCGGCGATGCCGAGCGCCGAGTCCACAGAAACGGATCCAGGGCCGAGGATGGCAATCACCAAGGCGACCACGGCCAGGGTCGTGACGTACTCGTAGCCTTCGTCGGGTCGATGGAAGTTGAAGAACCCGACGAAGCGGTGGATCGACCAGAATGCCACGAACATCGTGGCAGCCAATCCGGCTGCGGCCACGGTGGTCAGCAATCCTGCGATCAGGCCGAGCCCGAGCGCGATCTCATTGGCCGCCGAGATCCTGGCATTGAGCGGAGCCGAGCGGAAGCCCTTCTTGGCGAACCATATGGCGGTCCCCTCCAGCGTCCGCCCGTGGTTGACCCCATGAGCAAGTATCACGATCCCTGCCCAGACCCGGAGCACCGTGAGTGCAAAATCGATCTCGTTCATGGTCCCTTCTTTCGGTCGGCAGAGAACCCTACGTTCCGGTCGCCGATTGTTACGGTTCCGGCTGAGCCGACGGTGGAGATGTCTTGATGAGCAATTGGGTAGAGGGGGCACTCGCTCTGGCGGTGACCTTGGTGCTCGGCGCCGGGCTTTGGTTGTTCACCGGCGAGCCCGTGAGCGACGAGTCTCCCGACTCCACCACCCCGATCGTCGTCGACACCGAGGCGGCGGCCCGAGGTCAGATCCTGGCCTCGGATACGGGGTGCCTGGCATGTCACACCATCGATGGGGCGATCAGCACCGGGCCCACCTGGAAGGGAGTGGCCGGGGCAACCCGACCGCTGGTCACGGGCGAGCAGGTGGTCGCCGACAACTCGTATCTCTTCAACTCGATCATCGACCCTCCGTCCCAGGTGGTGAGCGGGTTCGAACCGGTGATGCCGGCCACCTACTCCGAACAACTCACAGAACAGGAGATCAACGACCTGGTGGAGTACATAAAATCGTTGAGTTGATGGTTGTCGTCCGCCGGGAATATGACAGTACCTCACTCAGGTTGTAGTCTCCGAAGACACTCAAACCTGAATCGGAGGTTTTACCAGAAATGGCACGCGCAGTAGGTATCGACCTGGGTACCACCAACAGCGTCATCGCCGTCCTCGAAGGCGGCGAGCCCACCATCATCCCCAATGCCGAAGGCGGCCGCACCACCCCATCCGTGGTCTCGTTCAAGGACGGCGAAGTGCTGGTCGGCGAAGTCGCAAAGCGGCAGTCGATCACCAATCCCGATCAAACCGTGCGATCGGTCAAGCGTCACATGGGGACCGACTGGTCGATCGAAGTCGACGGCAAGAAGCTCACCGCCCAGGAGATCTCAGCGCGCATTCTGATGAAGTTGAAGCGGGACGCCGAGTCCTATCTCGGGGACAAAGTCACCGACGCGGTGATCACCGTTCCCGCCTACTTCAACGACGCCCAGAGACAGGCCACCACCGAGGCCGGACAGATCGCCGGGCTCAATGTGCTCCGCATCATCAACGAGCCGACGGCGGCCGCCCTGGCCTACGGGTTGGACAAGGAGACAGACCAGACCATCCTCGTGTTCGACCTGGGTGGAGGCACGTTCGACGTGTCCGTGCTCGAGATCGGTGATGGTGTCTTCGAGGTCAAGGCGACCTCTGGTGACACCCACCTCGGAGGGGACGACTGGGACCAGAAGGTCATCGACTGGCTGGTCGAGGGC
>CAZSMJ010000007.1:0-36661 GCA_964608055.1 uncultured Acidimicrobiaceae bacterium
AGGGACCATGATCGAGCTGCCCCGTGCCGCCCTCACCGCCGGCTTGATCGCCAAGGCCGCCGACTTCTTCTCGTTCGGAACCAACGACCTCACCCAGATGACCTACGGGCTGAGTCGCGACGACGCAGAAGGGCTCTTCTTGCGCGACTACATGGACCAGGGCATCTTCGCCTCCAACCCGTTCCAGACCTTGGACCGCGCCGGCGTGGGCCGCCTGGTGCGGGTGGCAGCCAAAGAGGGGCGAGAGGCCAACCCCGCCCTGACCCTGGGCCTCTGTGGGGAGCACGGTGGCGACCCGGAGTCGATCGCCTTCGTCCATGAGCTCGGCCTCGACTATGTGTCCTGCAGCCCGCCCCGCATCGAGGGAGCACGGTTAGCTGCGGCGCAGGCGGCGCTGGCCGCCGATTAGCCCGCCAGGTGTCGGTCGATCGCATCGACCAGGGCGGCGACGCCTTCACCGGTGATGGCAGTGGTGATCAAGACTTCGGGTCCCGATTGACCCCCGGCGCCCAACAGGGCTCGTCTCACCTCGTCGACACCCGGACGATCCCCCTTGTTGACGACGAACATGTCCGCGATTTCCACCACCCCGGCCTTCTCGGCCTGGATCTGATCGCCCCACCCCGGTCCCACCACCAGCACCACGAGCTCAACCAGCCCCATCACCTCGACTTCCGACTGGCCGACGCCGACCGTTTCCACGAGTACGTAGTCGAAACCGGCCTTAGAAAGGACGTCGATCGTTGCCCCTGCGGCCACCGCCAGACCACCGAGATGCCCGCGGCTGGCCATGGAGCGGATGTAGACCCCATCGTCTTCCACATGATCCTGCATCCGGATTCGATCGCCGAGCAGTGCGCCACCGGTGAGCGGGCTCGTTGGATCCACAGCGAGGACCGCGACCGATAAGGCCCGCGAGCGAAGCTCGTTGATGATGGCGCTGATCAGCGTCGATTTTCCCGCGCCAGGAGGACCGGTGATCCCGATTCGTCTGCCCGATGGGCCCTGATCGCCCAATGCGCCAATGGCCTCGATGACTCCGGCCTCACCCGATTCGATAGCCGTCACCAGACGTGCCAGCGCGGACCGGTCTCCGGTTCGGACGCGATCGATCAGCTCGGACGAGCTCATCGGGGAGAGACTAAAGAACGATCAGACCGGATCGGGGGACGCCATCAGATGGGCGGGAAGTGTGATCCCGCCGTTCGTGGGCGCTGGAATGTCTTCGTCGAGGGCCGGAGCATCGGCGCTGGCGTTGACCTCGTCTACGCCTGGAACCCGATCTATGAGGATCCGCTCGATCCCCGCCTTCAAGGTCATCATCGACAGTGGGCAGCCTCCACAAGCGCCGACCATCTGGATATTGACGGTGCCGCCCTCGGTCCCGAGAAGGATCAAGTCACCACCGTCGGCCTGAACGGCCGGACGGATGTACTCAAGCGTTTCGGCCAGCTTCTCCTGGTCGATCTCGACTCGATCGGCCTGGTTGGCTGAGGCGATCGTCACTGGGGTGCTTGATGTCATCGTTTGCTAGAACCGGTTGTAGGTGTCAACTCTTCCCGATTCTAAAGGCTTGCCGGGACAGGCCCAATCGACTCAGGCGCGAGAGACGCTCGCTCCCAGGGCCCCGAGTCGGCCCGTGAAGTCCTCATAACCGCGATCGACGTGCTCGGCGTCGCCGACAGACGTGATGCCATCTGCGCGCAATCCCGCAAGTACCAAGGCCGCCCCAGCCCGGATATCGGGGGCCAGGACCGGGCACCCGGAGAGCTGGTCGACGCCACGAACGATGGCATGCTGGGACTCGGTCGTGATGTCCGCTCCCATCCGGGCCAGCTCTCCGACGTAGCGAAATCGGGAGTCGTAGAGGTTTTCGGTGATCACCGAGGTTCCGGAGGCCACGCTGAGCAAAGCAACCATTTGGGGGTGCATGTCGGTGTGGAAACCGGGAAAGGGAAGGGTGGCGAAGTCGACCGGAGTCGGCCGTTCCGGGCCGATCACCCTGAGCCATCCGTCACCGCGCTCGACCTCGGCGCCGGTCTCCTCGAGCTTTTTCAGTTCCATTCTGAGGTCGACGGGGGAACAACCGGTGACGGTCACGTCACCCGCGGTCATCGCGGCGGCCACGGCAAAGGTCCCGGCTTCGAGGCGGTCGGGGATGACCCGATGTTCGACTGCGGAAAGACGATCGACGCCAACGACGGTGACCACCGATGTGCCGCCCCCTCTGATGTCGGCACCCATCGCTGCCAGTTGGGCGATCAAGTCCTGGACTTCGGGCTCGCGCGCCGCATTCACGATCATCGTCTCCCCTTCGGCGGTCACGCCGGCGAACAGCAGGCTCTCGGTGGCGCCCACAGACGGGAATGGCAATTCGACCTCGGTCCCCTTGAATCGCCCTTCCACCCTCCCGACGAGTTCACCGTGGATCAGCTCGAATTCGGCTCCCATGGATTCGAGGCCGCTGAGATGCATGTCGATGGGCCTGGCCCCAAGGTCGTCGCCACCGGGAAGCGCCACCCTGGCGGATCCGGTCCTGGCGAGAAGCGGGCCCAAGACCACGATCGACGCTCGCATTTGCCGCACCAGCTCGATCGGCGCCTCAGGGTTGAGCTCCTCGGGAACGACCACCCAGAGCTCGTTAGTGCCCATTTCGACGCGACATCCCAGATGGTCGAGGACCTGGCACATCAAATCGACATCGAGGATCGTCGGAACATTGGTGAGACGATGACGTCCGGGGGCCAACAACGCCGACACCATCTCCTTGAGGACCGCGTTCTTGGCACCACGCACCCCAACGGTCCCCTGGAGACGCGCTCCACCCTCGACGACGATCACGGACATTGCGTCGCATGTAACCACCCCGCGCCACCAACCACAGGTTGGGTCCGGTCGCCAGGAGTGGCGTGGCTACCCTGCCGCGGCCATGAGAATCGCACTCGGCTCCGATCACGCCGGATACTCGATGAAGGAACATCTGGCTTCCTGGCTCGCCGAATCCGGCCATGCCGTCTACGACCTGGGGACCCACTCGGCGGAACCCGTCGACTATCCGGACTACGCAGCAGCAGTCGGTCAGGCGGTCCTCGACGGACGGGCCGACCGGGGGATCATCATCTGTGGTTCAGGGGCCGGCGCCTGCGTGGCGGCCAGCAAGCTGAACGGAATCCGGGCGGCAGTAGCCCACGACATGTACACCGCCCATCAGATGGTGGAGCACGACGACGTGAACGTGATCTGCCTAGGAGCGCGGGTGATCGGGATCGCGCTAGCCAAGGACCTGGTGTCCACCTTCCTCGAGGCCAAATTCAGCCGTGAAGAGCGTCATGTCCGGCGGGTGGAGAAGATCAGGTCCCTCGAAAGCTGATACTCAGGCGGCGCTCTCCAGGGCCAGCTGACTCAACGTGTCGAGACCAGCGACTCCGATCTCACCGGAGACTCGTTGCACGACTTTGTTGTCCCCGTCGAGGACGACATAGAGAGGAGTGGTCGTCATCCCGAATGTGGTGGCCACAGTCCCGATGGCGTCGTCCATGATCACCGGCACCGCCCATCCCGCGTCTTCGAGCCACGCCTGGGGAGGCCAGTTTCCGCGGAGGCGATCACTGAAAACGGTCACCGAGTAGATGTCGACCCCATCGGGCAGACCGCCGCCGTCGAGCCACTGTTTGATGACGGGAACCTCGGCCTGGCAATGGGGGCACCAGTGGGCAAGGAGCACCACGATCTTGGGTGTGCCGTCAGGGCCGATGCTGTATTCATTGTCATTCCAATCGCCGCCGCTGATCGTTGCGACCGTCATACCGGCCGCCGGGTCATTGGTCGGGTCCTCCAGCACCGGGAGTGGGTTGCCCTCCACGGTGACCTCACCGAATGCGAGGCTGTCGTCGAGCTCTTCCTCACCGGCAATCGAAATGGCGAGAAGGACGATCAGGGCGAGCCCGACCAATCCTCCCAGGCTCCACCACAGGGTGCTCAGATTGCGGCCGGTCTTGGCCGGGGGCTTCTTCTGGTTACGTTGGGTCATGGTTCGTTTTTCTCAGTTCTCACATAGAAGGCAAGCAAGACGGAGATCAAGATAAACCCGGCGCCGGCCATAAATGGGATGTCGATGAATCCGAAGATCTCGATCGACCGCGCCGAGCAGGGATTGAGCGGGTCACAGGAGCCGCCCTCCAGGCTGGGGTAGAACTGGATCACGTTGTGATAGATCGAAATTGCGAGCCCGGCCAGGGCGAGGGGCAGGGCGTAGTACTTCACCAGCGCCTCCCTCCGGATGGCGCCCACCAAGAGAATGAAAGCCAGTGGGTACATGGCGATCCGCTGGAACCAGCAGAGTCGACAGGGCACGAAGTGGATCACCTCGGAGTAGATCAGCGAGCCGACTGTCGCCACCGCAGCCACCACCCACGCCAGCCAGATCGCGCGGTCACCGAGGAGATGAGCCGCTTCTTGCCCTCTGGCTACCCGGTAGACGATCAGACCGACGGCGCCGGCCAACGCCACCAGGGAGAGCATGGCGAGGACGTTGTTGTAGACGAGAGTGGCTTCGATAGACATTGGGCTCTTCTTTGAGGGCAGTCCCGACCGGATTCGAACCGGCGTTTCCGGCTTGAAAGGCCGGCGTCCTGGGCCTCTGGACGACGGGACCTGGGACAGGGAAGGTTAACTGGTCCCGGGACGGTATCCCCCCCACCGTAATTGGGACCCACAGGGGTCATATCCGGACGTGTGGCTCCCAATTAGGAGGAAGCAAGCCTCCCTTGCGCCCGGTCCAACCTCTCCAGAGTTCGTTCCCTGCCCAATGCGGCCATCGACTCGAACAAAGGAGGGCTCACCGAGGAGCCGGTCACTGCCACCCGCAGCGGCTGAAGACCCTTGCCGGTGGCGACCCCCATCTCCTCGAGCATCGTCCTCAACTCCGGCTCGATCATCTCGGCCTTCCAATCGTCGATGTCTTCGAGTCGCTGACGAGCTTCGGTGAGGATCCCGGGGACACCCTCCTTCGTCATCACCTTCTCCCACGAGGCCTCGTCGTACTGGTCGAAGTCCTCGAACAAGAAGACGATCTGTTCCCCGGCCTCAGGCAAAAACTTGGTTCGCTCTTGGACCAGGGCGGCGACGGATTCAAATCGCTGCCATTCCGTGGAGTCGAGGGGCCGCCCGACTGCACTCTCGACGTGAGGCCGTGCCAATTCGAGAAACCGGTCAACCGGGAGTGCCCGGATGTACTCGCCGTTGATCCAGGCGAGCTTCTCGGGGTCGAATATCGCCGGATTGCTCGAGACATCGCTCAAGTCGAAGGCAGCGATTGCCTCCTCCCTGGAAAAGATCGTGGTCTCGGCGTCGAGAGACCATCCGAGCAGCGAGAGGTAGTTGAAGACTGCATCGGCCAGATACCCCTCATCGCGGTAGGCAGAAAGCGAAATGGCGGCGAAGCGTTTGGAGAGCTTCTTGCCGTCGGTTCCAAAGAGGAGGGGAAGATGGGCGTAGATGGGCTCGCTGGCACCCATCGAGCGGGCGAGCAGGATGTGCTTGGGTGTCGACGGGAGCAGATCCTCGCCTCTCGCCACGTGTGTGATCTCGTAGTCGACATCGTCCACCGTCGAGGCCAAGTGATAAGTCGGTGTGCCGTCGCTGCGAAGGATGACGAAGTCATCTATGTCGCGGGGCTCGAAGCTGACGGTCCCGCGGACCAGGTCGTCGAACACCACCGCGGAATCTTGAGGGACGGATAGCCGGATGGCACCGGTCCCGGCCAAGACGTCCGGTCGCCGGATGTAGTGACCAGGGTGCATGCCCTCGCCCTGGGCGCGGGCCCGAAGCTCCTCCAGCGTCTCGGGCGACCGATCGTCGTAATAGGCCGCCCCCGCCTCCACCAACTGACCGGCGACTTCTCGGTAGCGGTCATAGCGATCCGACTGTCGATAGGTGCCATGCGGGCCCCCGACCTCGACCCCCTCGTCCCAATCCAAGCCCAGCCAGCGCAACGAGCCCAGAATGTCCGCCTCGAACTCCGCTGTGGACCGATCGCGGTCGGTGTCATCGATGCGGACGATGAAGACGCCGTTGTTGTGACGTGCGTAGAGCCAATTGAAAAGGGCGGCGCGGGCGGTGCCCACATGGAATTGCCCGGTTGGTGAGGGAGCGATCCGAACCCGGACCGTCACCGCCGCACAACCCGGTTGGTCAGGGTCCCGATGCCGTCGATCTCGACTTCCACGGTGTCGCCGTTGTCAATCCTTCCAACTCCGGCGGGTGTTCCGGTGAGGATCACGTCCCCCGGCAGCAAGGTCATCACCGCGGTGATGAACTCGAAGAGCTCGGCCACTCCGAAGACCATGTCCGAGGTGAAGCCGGCCTGACGCACATCACCGTTGACCCGGCAGATGATGGCGAGGCGCTCGAGAGGATCCAGCTCGGTCTCGATTGCCGGGCCCAACGGGCAGAAGGTGTCGAAGCCCTTGGCCCGGGTCCATTGCCCGTCCTTCTTCTGGAGGTCACGTGCGCTGACATCGTTGGCCGCGGTGTATCCCAGGATGTATTGCGAGGCGTCTTCAGCACGGACGTTGCGGGCAACCCTATGGATCACCGCGGCCAGCTCCGCCTCGTGATGCACCTCGTTCGACGCCGGCGGCAGCACTATCGAAACGTCGGGGCCCACGACCGCAGTTGCGGGCTTGAGAAAGATCATTGGCTCCTCGGGCACCTCCACCCCCTGTTCGCCGGCATGGTCGACGTAGTTGCGCCCGACACAGACCACCTTGGTTGGGATCACCGGAGCCAGCAATTGCACCCGATCCCAGGGCACCACAGTCTCGGTCGGCTCCCACGCCACAAACGGTGTTCCCCGGTACACCGATATCCCCTCGGCGTCGGCGACGCCGTACGCGATGTCGTCACCGGCTTTGATCCGAACGATTTTCATGAGACGCGGACGCTAGCTGAGGACGCCCGCCTCCCCTGGTGGTCGGTCGGCGTGAGCGAGAGCCCAGCGCACCTTTTCCGGCTTGTTGAGCATCAGGATCCTGTCCATCTCCGATACTGCGGTCTCGCCGGGCCGTTCCTCGTGGGGCACCGCGGCCATCCACCGTTCCCTCTTCGCAATCAGCTCTGGTGGTGCCTCGAACCCATAGCCACAAAGCACCAAGGCCACCTCCAGGTCCTCCTTGATTGGAGCCCGGCCAAGCGCCGCAGCGCGCGCCACCATCAAGCCCGCGAGCACCCCGCGGAGGTTGGGATCGTCATCGGGCAGCTCGGAGATAGAGATGAGGCGCAGGGCCCAACCCGCGTCGGGTCCGGCTGTGCCGAAGCGGCCGCCCTTCGGAACCTGGTCGGGCGAAGTGATCACCCCCGGTTTGGTCGGCCGCCAACTCCGGGCGGGAGGAGGCTCTGGGGTCTTTCTCGGCTTGTCGGCTTCGGTGATTTCCAGATTCGGCTGCTGACCCATCAGACGAAGGTCAACCAGTCCCTGTAGTCGGAGAGTTTGCCGGCCACGGCATCCGAGAACAGGTCCTGTGCCTTGCGGGTCACCGGCCCAGGCTCACCATTGCCCACCAAACGCCGGTCGATCTCGCGAACCGGGGTCACTTCAGCAGCAGTGCCGGTGAGGAACACCTCGTCGGCGGTGTAGAGACTGCCCCGGGCAAGGTCCATCTCTCGTACCTCGACACCTTCCGCCTCGAGCAGCTGGATGACGCTGTTCCTGGTGATTCCTTCGAGAATTCCCGACGAAACCGGCGGTGTGTGAACGATCCCCCCGCTCACTGTGAACAGGTTCATCCCGCTGGCCTCGGACAGCGACCCCGAATCGTTGAGCATGATCGCCTCGTCGAAGCCTGCCGACACCGCTTCTTGCTTGGCCAGCACCGAGTTCAGGTACTGGCCGCTCCCCTTGGCCGTGGGAATGAAGCTGGTGTGCGAGATGCGACGCCAGCTCGAGACCATGGCGCGGATGCCCTTCTGCACACCCTCTTCGCCGAGGTAGGTGCCGAGGAAGAACGCGGCCATGTAGGTGAGGACCGGGCTCGAGGTCGGGTTGAGACCGAATGCGCCGGTCCCGTAGAAGGAGAGGGGGCGGATGTAGGCGGATTCGAGCTCGTTGACCCGCAACAACTCCAGACACGCTTCGTCCAACTGGTCGACAGTCCATTGCATCGGGATCCCATAGGCGCGGGCCGAGGCGTCGAGTCGGATCATGTGCTCGTGGAGCCGGAATACGGCAGTCCCCTCCGGGGTCTTGTAGGCGCGGATGCCCTCGAAGACACCCGTCCCGTACTGAAGCCCGTGCGCGAGGAAGTGGACGGTTGCGTCGTCCCAATCGACGAACTCGCCGTCCACCCATATCTTGGATGACGGTTCCATCGGCAAGAGGCTAACTGCTGGAGCGCAGAGTGAGATCCTCCGAAGGCTGTACCCCTCCGTAATTGGGTTGCACAGGGCCGTATATGACCCCTGAGCCTCCCAATTACGGGGGGATTCACGTGGCGTCGATAGTCTCGGCACCCAATGCACCGATTGGTCGCCTCGTTCTTCGGCTCCGGTCTGCTGCTCGGTCGGATCCGGGGATCGGACGCCGGCTCGGGCACGTTCGGGGCCCTGATCGCACTCCCCTTTTCGCTCTGGGCCGGATCCCGGTACGGATGGCAGGCCCAGCTTGGCGGGGCGGTGGTCCTCACTCTGGCCTCACTTTGGTCAACACGACCTCTGGCGCGAGAGGTTGGAGACGCGGGGTGGATCGTGATCGATGAGGCGGCTGGCAGTTTCATCGCCACGATCGGCTTGCTGGGATGGCCCGCCGTCATTGCCTTCGTGGTGTTTCGGATCGCCGACATCGCCAAGAGCAGGCTCACCGGTGTGGTGCAGGCGGAATCCCTTCCCGGCGCCGGCGGCATCACGGCGGACGACGTGGTGGCCGGCCTTTACGGCTTGGCCGTGGGTCACTTGGTCGCAGCGACCTTCCTCTAGGACCTGCTCTCTTCCTCGGGCCCACCCGACCGATCGCCTATGTTGTGTGGTGGAGGTAATCATGGAATGGCATCCAAAGGCGATGGTGGTCGGAGTAGATGGCTCCGAAACCAGCCAAAAGGCGGCTGAGCACGCATGCGCCATCGCCCGACAGTGGAAGACCAAGCTCTACTTGGTCACGGTGGTCAGACCCCCTGAGGGTTGGTGGGGCATCGGTGGGGCGCCGCCACCACCCGAGGCTTTGTCCGCCGCCCTGGCGGAGGGCCAAGCACAGGTGCTCAACGAGCTGGAGGCTCAGCTCGACCTCGATGGGATCGACTACCAAACCGTCGAAGAACTAGGCGACCCGTCATCGAGATTGATCGCCGTCGCGGAGAGCAACGAGGCCGATCTAATCGTGATCGGAAGACGGGGGGCCGGTATCGCCGAAAGGGTGATGCTGGGCTCGGTGGCCGACAGGCTCTGCCACCACTCGCCGGTCCCGGTGCTCGTCGTTCCCTGAGCCCCTGACGCTAAGGGCTCGACCAGGTGCCGACCGTCGCCGTGCTCCCGGTCAAGTCTTTTCATTTGGGCAAGGAGCGGCTCGCCGAGTCACTTGCTGCCGAGACGAGGGTGGCCCTGGCCCAAGCGTTCGCGATCCGCACCGCCGACACATCGGCGTCGGCAGGGCTGATCCCCCTGATCGTTGCCGGTGACTCCGACGTCGCCGAATGGGCACTGATTCGGGGCATCCCGACCGTCGACGACCCGGGCAACGATCTCAATGCTGCGGCCGCCGCCGGAGTCGAATGGGCACGAACGGCCGACTGCTCGTGGATCGTCGTTCACTGCGATCTGCCCTTGCTCCAGGTCGACGAGCTGGAGGAGGTTGTAGTCGCCCTCGCGAAGGTCGGAACAGTGATCGCACCATCGGCCGACGGAGGCACCTCCGCACTGGGTGGCACGGATCCGGTCGAATTCTCCTACGGACCGGGGAGCTTTCACCGTCACCTCGCCCGTAACCCAGACTCAGCCGTGCTCGCCCGGATCGGTCTGCTCCACGACGTCGACTCGCCGCCCGACCTGGTCTCCGCCCGCCGCCATCCGAGGGGGAAGTGGCTGGCATCCGTGATCGGGTGAATCGGTTCTGGCGACAACCACCGGCCGCAACGTAGAGTTAGCAAACCGACAACATCAGAAAGCACCAGGAAGCGTGGAGAAGACAGTTGTAATCACAGGCGGCACGGGAGGCCTCGGGACCGCCCTGGTCCGCCGGCTCATAGTCGAGGACTACAGACTCGTCGTGACCTATTTACTCCCAGACGAGGCCACCCGCTTCGAGGAGAAATTCGACATCGACGAAGACCGGCTTCTCTTGCTCCGGGTCGATGCCACCAACGCCGAGGCAGTCAACAGCCTCTTCAAGAACGTCTCCGACCAATGGGGTGCCATTCACGGGCTCTGCTCCCTGGTCGGCGGTTGGGCCGGGGGTCGCGATGTGGAGGAGACCGATGACGTCCGGTTTGAGCGGATGCTCGACCTCAACCTCAGGTCTTCCTTCTACGCGGTGCGCGCCGCTGTCCCCTACCTCAAGGATGCGGGATGGGGCCGGATCGTCCTGGTGGGGAGCAAGAGCGCCGTCGAGTACCCGACGGGTCAGGCCGCGTTCAACATCTCCAAGGCAGGAGTCGTCGCCTTGGCCAAGTCGGTTGCCCAGGAGCTCGACGGAACCGGGGTCACCGCCAACGTGCTGATGCCTTCGGTGATCGACACTCCCGCCACCCGCCAATCACTCCCCTATGCCGATTACGTGAACTGGCCCACGCCCGACGAGATCGCGGCGATCGCTCATTTCCTTCTGAGTGAGGACTCGGGCGTGATGAACGGGGCGGAGCTGCCGGTCTACGGCCGGGCCTGATCCCAGAGCTCGATCCATTCCCCATGGGGTTGGGCTTGTCCGATCCGTGCCGGTGTGCCTTCACTGGCGACCGAGAGCCGGGCCCAGTCGTCTTCCTTGTCGAGCACCTCCATTGACACCCTGTGCAACGGCCGGGCGAGCCTGGCCGTTTCGCAGATCTCCTCTACCCGGGCCCGCCCCTCCGGCGTGAACTGCCCGAGGGTGAAAGCATTCATCACCACCACCGGCTCCCCTGACGGGATTCGGTCCAAGACTGCGGGCAGGGTGTCGAGGGCATCACCGGTGATCAACTCCAGGTCGAGCCCGGACACCAGATCGAGGGCATGCCGAAGCCGAGCCCTCCGTTCGGTGTGCTCGGGCCAGATCAAGGCATCGAGCCACTGTCGGGCGTCACTGTCGGCGGGAAGGATCGGGTTGAGGTCGAGACCGATCCGGCTCACCACTTCGATGTCATGCAGGGGGAAACGTCTCCCCCGCCACTCTCCTTCGAGGAGGACCGTCGAGTACGGGCCCCACTCCAGATCCCCGAACCGGTATTGGTAGCGATCCATGGCCAGGTTGAGCCCGGCGCTGGTCCCGATCTCGACGAGATGGAATCGCTCGAAGGAGGCGGTCATCACACCGGGCATCAAGGCGATGCAACGCCGGCACTCGTTGGTTTGGGTGTAGCGAGTGTTCCCCAACTCGACGAGCTCCTCCTCATGCTCGAGCACGAAGGAACGAAACGCCGAGTCGACCTGATCAACGGGCAACGGGTCGTCGACCAAGGATTGGTACCACGCAGCCAAGCTCGGATCGAAGCCGCGCATCAACATGTAATGGACTCCTCCCACCAAGAGGTTCATCTGGGGGAGGTGTTCGATTCGGTTGAGGACACGCATCAGTCCCTCATCTCCGGCGATGACTTCCACGAGATGGGCGTAGAGCGGGGAGCCATGGGCATGCTTTCCCCAGGCGCGGACCGCATCGGGGGTAACCACCATCTAGAAGACCTGGCGCCGGTACGCGGTGGCCAGGGCGTCGGCATACTCATTCCACCGGTATCCGTTGTGGGCCTTGATCCACTCCAGCCGGACCCCCGGCCTCTGCTTGTAAAGGGCGTGCGCCTCCTTGACCAGCTCCAGGTTGGCGATCGGGCCTGTGGACTTCTTGGTCCAACCTCTCGCCTTCCAGCCGTCGGCCCATTTCGTGACGATGTTCACGATGAGCTGAGAGTCGGTGTAGACGGTGGCTTCGGCGTCGGTGGCCAGCATCCGCAGACCATGGATCATGGCGGTCAACTCCATGCGGTTGTTGGTGGTGTGCGGTTCGGATCCATATGCCTGATCGATGATCTCGTTTTCAACGACGTGGACAGCTCCCCAGCCCCCAGGACCCGGGTTTCCCTCGGAGGCACCGTCGGTGAACACCCCGGTGACCGGGCCATCGGTGAAAGCGGCCAACGCCTCCGAGGTGCTCAGGTCGCCACGCTTGGTCCGGCTCGGAGAACCGCTCTTCCCGTAATTGGGAGGCACCGGGGTCATATCCGGACCTGTGGATCCCAATTTCGACGAGGCCGGCGCGCCAGCGCGGTTCTTGCAGTCGAGACACTGACGCGGCGCCCAACCCGGGTAACGATCGAGGACCTCCTGGCGGACATTGAAAGGGAGGCCACAAATGTCACAGGTGAACACGCTTAGGTCCGGGTGAACAACGACACGAACTGCGGCGACTTCCACAGATTGAACTCATGGTGGGTCTCGGACAGCCCGAACGGCGCCACGATGCGACGCAGCTTGGACGGCCACAGCTTGTGGCAATGCACCTGGCGGGCTTTGAACGGATTGCGATAGAGGATCACGGAGGTCGGTATCGCGTACAACCCCTGAATCGGCTCGGCCGGATAGATGAAGAGCGCCCGTCCCTGAGGCTGGAGGACCCTCGCCATCTCTGCGATTGCCGCATCGAGCGGGGGTATGTGTTCGATGGCGTGCACCGAGATGATGGCGTCGAATTCCTTGTCATCGAACTGCAGGTGCTCGGCTTGCATGTGGAGCACACGCTCAGTGCCGGCCACTTCCCGGGCGTTGGGATTGGCGTCGATCCCGACGATGTCAACGCCACGCTCGGCAAGGCGCTTGGTCAGATGACCGCTCCCACAGCCCACCTCGAGGACACGCTCACCATCCGTAAGGGGAAGCAGCCGATCGACGGTCTTCAGATGCTGTGGGTCCCAACGGTTGACCAGTGCGTAGCGACGGGAGTCGTATACCGACATGGTGCGAGGTTAGGAGAGGCTCTCGAGGTGGGTTGCTACCCCATAGTCCAGGATCAGAGGCCCATCCTCGCCGAAGGCGACGTGGGTGACGGAGGTGTTCTTGGGTGTGTACAGCGATTCGGCATGGGAATCGGTGGTGGCGGTCAACGACGACACATAGGCGCGAATAGCTCCCCCGTGGGCGACCACGAGCGTTGGCTCGCCTTGCGCCGGCGGCAGTGAGTGAACCGCGTTCCTGAACCGATGGGCCAACTCGCCCCAGCTTTCCCCGTCCTCACCGCGTCGCAGATCGACTCCGTCCCTGAAGATCGTCTCCATAAGCGCGAGCGAATGCTCCATGATCTCGGGCGAGGTGAGGCCCTCCCATTTCCCCATCCCCAGTTCTATGAGGTCGTCGATGGTCACCACTCCGTTGTTGGCCAGATACCCGGCCGTGCTCTGCGCCCTGCCCAACGGTGAGGAGTAAACGAGATCGGCGGTCCCGTACCAATCGCGCAGCGCCGCAGCCTGGCTATGACCCCGCTCGTCGAGATCCCAGTCGTCCTGGCCCTGCCAGCGGCCCTCGATGTTGGCCCTGGTCTGCCCGTGACGGATCAGGGCAAGGACCGGCCGGTTGGCCGCCAGCTGTTCGGAGACAAGTTGAGACCTGGGCCCGAGATGGCCCAAATCGTTGAATGAGGCCAGACGGGGACGTTCATGGCTCCACACCAATCTGGTGACCGAGGTGTTCCCGGGAAACGAGTGAACCCGCCCCCCCGCTCCGGCTAGATAACGATGGAGCACCGCGTTGAGCAGGCCGCCGTGAGTAACAACCGCCGCCCGGCCCCGCTCCCCGAGGCGACTTGCCAGCTCGTCGATAGCAGCGAAGGCCCGGCCTTCAGCGTCGTTGAGGCTCTCCCCCGTCTCTCCCCAGGCCAGATCACGATTCAGCGTTGCGGTGCGAAGCACGCCGTCGTCGAGGGCCAGAACTTCCTCACGGGCCTTCCCCTCCCAGCCCCCGATGTCGATCTCGACGAAATCCTCGGAAACCTCGACGTCCTCCGAGATCGCGGCTGCGGTGCGCAACGCCCGCTGCAGGGGCGAGCTGACGACGAGATCGAATTTCTGACTCGAGTAACGCCGAGCCAGGTGCTGGAGACTGGCCTCCCCGGCCGGGCTCAGCGGGCCATCCGAGCGCCCAGCCCACCGCCCGGACCGGTTGGTCTCGGATTCGGCGTGTCGGATCAGAAGGATTTCGGGCATGTCCTCAACCGACGAACGCCGAGGCAAAGATGAGCGAGACGATGGTCATCACCTTGATCACGATGTTCATCGCCGGTCCCGACGTGTCCTTGAACGGGTCGCCAACCGTATCCCCGATGACCGCTGCCATGTGGGCCTCAGAGCCCTTGCCGCCGTAGGCCCCGGTCTCGATGAATTTCTTGGCATTGTCCCAAGCGCCACCGGCGTTGGCCATGAAAATGGCGAGGAGGAACCCGGTCACCAACGCCCCAGCGAGGAGGCCACCGAGTGCCTCCACGTCGATGAATCCGACGACGAGGGGCAGAGCTATGGCCAACGTGGCGGGGACCACCATCTCTCGCAGGGCACCGGCGGTGGCGATGTCGACGCATTTGGCATACTCGGGCTTGACCCCCGGCTCACCTTCCCGCAGTCCTTTGATCTCCCGGAACTGGCGACGCACCTCGTCGATCATCCGGTTGGCGGCGCGGCCGACCGCGCTCATTGTGAGAGCGGCGAACAGAAACGGGAACATGGCGCCGAGGAGGAGCCCGATCGTGGTTTCGGCGCGGGTGAGGTCGATTTGGGTGAGCCCCACTGCTTGGGTGAAGGCAGTGAACAGGGCGAGCGCGGTGACGGCTGCGGAGGCAATGGCGAACCCCTTGGCCACCGCGGCCGTGGTGTTGCCCAGCGCATCGAGAGAGTCGGTGTCCTGGCGGACCTCGGGTGGAAGCTGTGCCATCTCGGCAATCCCCCCGGCATTGTCGGCGATCGGCCCGTAGGCATCCATCGAGATGGTCATTCCCAGGGTGGCGAGGACCCCGATGGCGGCGATGGCCACCCCGTAGAGGCCGCCGCCTTCTCCCAGAGCCCAGTTACCCGCGTACAAGGCGACCCCGATCCCGCCGGCAACGACGATCACTGAGAACGCTGCCGAACGCATTCCTTCGGCGAGACCGGTGATGATCACTGTCGCCGGGCCGGTCTGGGCATGTCGTGCGATCTCTTTGACGGTCTTGTGGTTGTCTGACGTGAACCACTCCGAGATCTTCCCCACCAGCCAGCCCACGGTGAGACCGGCGATGACCGCCAGCCAGATCCCGAGTGGGTTCTCGGCCACGTCACCGAAGATCCAATAGGAGAGCCCGAGGACCCCGGCTCCGGTCGCCACCAACGCGAAGTTGGCCCCACGGTGGAGGGCCGCCGAGAGGTGGCTCTCGTCGTTGGCTCTCACCAGAAAGGACCCGAGGATCGAGGCGAGCATCCCGAGAGCGGCCACGGCCAGGGGAAAGATGATTGCCTCCTCGATGAAAGCGGCACCTCTGAACACAATTGCGGCGTACGCGATCGGCGCAACCAGGGCGCCGACATAGGACTCGAAGAGGTCGGCGCCCATCCCGGCCACATCACCGACATTGTCCCCGACGTTGTCGGCGATCACCGCGGGGTTGCGAGGATCGTCCTCGGGGATGCCTGCCTCCACCTTGCCCACCAGATCGGCGCCGACATCGGCAGCCTTGGTGAAGATCCCGCCTCCGACCCGGGCAAAGAGAGCGATAGAGGAGCCTCCGAAACCGATCGCGGTGATCGTCTCGGCCCAGGCGTCGAGCCCGAGGACCATGTCAAAGACAAGGAACCCGAGACCAATACCGAGCAGGCCGAGCCCGGCGATAGTGAACCCAGCTGCCGCCCCACCGCGGAAGGCAACGGTGAGAGCGGCGGGCACTCCCCCCGTGCGAGCAGCCTCGGTGGTCCTGGAGTTGGCCGCAGTGGCGATGCGCATACCGGCGTACCCGGCTCCCCCCGACAGGGCGGCACCGAATACATATGCCGCCGTGCCCCACGGCCAGCCCCAGTCGAGGAACACCGCGATCAGACCCGCCATCACCACCACGAAGATCAAGATCCAGCTGTACTCCCGCCGCAGGAAAGCCATCGCACCCTCTCTGATGGCGTCGGAGATCTCGACCATGCGCTGGTTGCCACGCGGCGCGGCCAGCACCGCCCGGGTGTAGTACGCCGCCAGGACCAGGGCGGCGAATCCGGCGACGAGCGCGACATAGAGGATCAGATCAGGCATCGAAAGTGGACCTCAGCAACCGAGGAGAAGACGCTGGCGCGAGAAGTATAAGGACGGGACTGGTTAGCCGTTAATGCGTAACGGTGGAATGGCGGGCTGCCCGCAGGCCACCCCCGCTCGGTCGGTGCTGGTCGATCAGCTCCGAAATGCCTCCCGGCCGACCCCCTGGACTGGGATGCCCTGGGTGGCAAGCACCTCGTTCTGCAGCGAGTACATCGCCGCCGCCGCCTGGTCGATGTAGCGGGTAAACGCAATCGATCCTTCGAGGATCGGCTGAAGGTCATCCTTATCCTGCACCCGGGCTCTCGGATACTCGTGCTCGACGATGAGGGGGGTGGTGGCCACATCGATGTCGAGCAGTTCGCGGAGCGCAAGCTGATGGTCGAGCCAGTCGACAGTGCGGTTCTGGAGATAGGCGAGCGGGTCGTGCTTGGCCGTGCCCGGCAGCTCATGTTCGGCCAGCACCGTCTGAATCAGCCAAGCCTTGGCATGATCGGCGGGATTCGGGGAGATCTCGCCGTCGATCCAGTCGCCACGCTGGACTGTTTGGCCGCCGTAGCCCCACGCCGAGACCCCCCGGCTATCTATTACCTGGCCCTTGACGTGGAGACCGTCGATCAAGAAGCCATAACCCTCGTCAGCGAGGTACTGGAACATCGACCGGGTGTCCTGGCCCATAAGGATCGAGTGGGACGGGTCGTAATGGATTCTGAATTGATCCCCCACGCCGTGCTTCTCAGCGATTTTGTGGAGGGCAATCCACATTGCGGGCGTGTAGCCGATGTTGTTGTGGTAATTGTCGCTCGGGGTCCAGCCCGGCATCGGGCACTGCTCCACTCGATACTTGAGACCTCGATCCTTGGCCGCCTTCAGCAATGGGATGAAGCTCTCCTCGTACTCGATGAGGTTTTGGTCCATCGACTTGGTTTGATCACGACCGACGAACCCGGCGACGGCCGGTGCCCCCAACAGAACGGCGGTGTCCATGACCCGCAACATGAACTCGTGCTTCTGGCGTCGGATGTCAGGATCCTGATGCAAGAGGTTGTCGAAATATGCGATGTCGACGATCCGAACCCCTGTGACGTCGACTGCAGCCTGCACCCTGCGAGCCCGGTTCTCGTCGAATGGCTGGCGCAAGTCCAAAGTGTTGGCCACCGGATCCAACATCGCCTCCGGTGGGATGTCGGCGAGGTCAGGGTGGACGGCTGACGATAACTCGATGCAGTCGGCGCCCAACTCGGACGCGAACTGGAGCCACTCCTCGATGGCCAGGTCGGGATCGGGGTCCCGTTTCTCGCGAGGAGTGAGCTCTTGGAGTGCGGCGGTGAGAACCCCCACCGGCATGAACGTGGGATCGAAAGGTGCGGCCGTGCTCATTGTGTCCTCTCTTCGTTGTTCAGAGTTTCGTGACGTCGACAGACGTGTGCTCGCGCGCCGAGATGATTGCTGCAGCCAAGACCTTCTGGGTTTTCAGAGCATCGGCGAAGTCGGGCAACGGGACGACTGGCTCTCCCCCGGCTATCACCCGCAGCATGTCGGCAGCCTGGTTGACGAAGGTGTTCTCGTAGCCGAGCCCGTGGCTGGGGGGCCACCATGCGTCGGCATAGGGATGACCGTCGCCACCTCTGGTGACATCGATTGTCGTCCAGCCTTGGATAGCGCCGTCACCGCTCGCGTCGTAGAACCCGAGCTCGTTCATGCGCTCGAAGTCGAACCGCAGGGCACCCCGTTCCCCGTGGATCTCGATACGGTTTGCGTTGTGATAGCCAGTCGCCAGCCGGGTCGCTTCGAAGCTGGCCAGCCCGCCTCCTGACAACCGGCCAATGAAGAGCACCGCATCATCAACGGTGCTCTTCCCGGTGGTTCCTGACGTCGTGGCCCCGGCTCCGGCTATCTCCCCTCCCGGACCGCCCTCGAGGAGCGCCCGCTCCTCGATGAAGGTGTGCTCGATCGCTCCGTCGACGGTCACGATCTCTTCTCCGGTCAGGAACCGAACGGCATCGATGATGTGGGCATTGAGATCGCCGTGTGCACCAGAGCCGGCCACTTCCCCTTGGAATCGCCAGAGGAGGGGGGTGTCGGGCCCGCCCCAGCTCTGGAGATATGCCGCCCGGGTTTGGTAGATCCGACCGAGGGCGCCGGCGCGTACCAGGCGATGGGCAAAAGCCAATGCCGGAACTCGACGGTACATGTACCAAGCGAAGGTCTCGCCTTCGGCCTTTGCCGCCGCCGCGGCCATTTCCTTGGCTCCTTCCAGGGTGGCGGCGAGTGGCTTCTCACAAGCAACGTGTTTGCCGGCTTCGAGGGCGGCAATCGCCTGCTCAGCATGGACGTCGTTAGGTGTGGCAACGTCGACCAGGTCCACATCGGGATTGGTGACCGCAGCGTGCCAATCCGTGGTCCATGATGACCAACCCCAGATGGCAGCGAACTTCTCGAGGTCCTCGGCGTTGCGAGCGGCGATCGTGTGGAGGGCGGCCGTGCCGGCGTCGGGAAAGAATTTGCCAACGCTCATCCAGGCGTTGGAGTGGGCTCGTCCCATGAACTTGGAGCCCAACAAGGCGACGTTGGTGATTGTCATGAATCCCTCTTCCTCGCGTCGAGACCTCGACTACGCATCCACACCCAAATACTGACGTTGCAGCGTTGGGCTGTTCCGAAGCTCCTCGGCGCCGAACTCGGCCTCGATTCGTCCCGAAACCATCGCCAGCTGCCGCTCCGCCATCGCTGTGGCGGCGTGAATGTTCTGTTCCACGGCGAGCACCGCAACGCCTTCATCCACCAGGGCGAGCACCGCAACAATGAGCGTCTCGACGATGTTCGGAGCCAGGCCCTCGGACGGCTCGTCCATGAGAAGCAGTCTGCTGTTCAGCATCAGCGCGCGGCCCACAGCGAGCATCTGCTGCTCTCCCCCGGAGAGCTCCCCGCCGCGGTTCTGGCGTCTCTGGGCGAGTCGCGGAAACAGGTCGTAGACGGCGTCGGCAGTCCACCTTTTCCCATTCGTTCCATTCGCCAACATCATGAGATGCTCGTCGACGGTGAGAGAAGGAAACAGTCGTCGGCCCTGGGGCACGTAGCCGATTCCAGCCCGTGAGATCTTCTCAGGAGCCAGACCGGTCAGATCCACCCCGTCGAAGATAACCGAGCCGCGGCTGGGCCGGATGAGACCCATCAGGGTCTTGCAGAGAGTCGTCTTTCCCATCCCGTTGCGTCCGATGATGGCCACCGACTCGGTGCCCATGGAGAACGACAGACCGTCGAGGACTCGGGACATGCCATACCCGGCCTCCAATCCATTGACCTCGAGCAGTGGGGCAGTCATCGGCGGCGCTCCGCTTCGCCCAGATAGATTTCATGAACCGCCGGGTCGTGGCGGATTTCTTCGGTGGTGCCCGAGGCCACCACCTTGCCATCAGCCATCACCACGATTTGCTCCGCAGCCCTGAGCGCGACATCCATGTCGTGCTCGATGAGGATGAGGGTCAACTCACGGGGTAGGTCGAGCAGGAGTTTGGTGAGGTTCTCTCGTTCTCCCTGCGAAAGGCCCGAGGCCGGCTCATCCAGCATGAGAATGGATGGATCGGTGACCAAAGCCATGGCCACCTCGAGCTGACGCCGCTCACCATGGGATAGATCGTCCACCATGTCAGCCATCCGCTTGCCCAGCCACACCTGAGCCGCTGCCCCTCGGGATTTCTCCTGAAACAGTTCGTCAACCCCGGACCGCCAAAGGGCCCGATGCCGCCCGCTCTTGCCGGTCTGAGCTAGATAGAGATTGTCGGCGACACTGAGGCCCCCGAAGAGCCGGGTCCGCTGGTACGTGCGGGCAACCCCCATGGTCGCCCGATGGCGCGACGCCAGCATTGTGCAGTCCACCCCCCCGATTTCGATGGTTCCCGAGGTTGGTCGCATGTCCCCTGCCACCAGATTGAACAGGGTCGTCTTCCCGGCGCCATTAGGGCCGAGGAGGCCGAGACGTTGGCCGTGGACGACATCGAGATCGATGCCGTCCACAGCCACAAGGCCTCCGAAAGCCTTCGTCACCGACCGAAGCCTCAGGGCTTCGCCCTGAGGTGCCTCGGTCGACTCGTCGGGACTAGCTCCCACCAAAGGTGCTTTACCTACCCTTGGGGCACGCCGTCGACCACGGGAATCGCGTTCCCGGCCCACGGCAGATCCGCCGTCTCGCACCCGGGGAAGTCTCGTGACGGTCCTGGGGTGTCGTTGCTGAACGTACCTCCGAATGTCTGGTCGACACCGGGGATGAGGGCGACGGTCTGTTGGACAACCTCCTCGCCATCGAGGACCAGTTGGGAGAGGTAGACATCGACGATTCCCTGACGGTTCTCGTCGAGGCTCACCGGGCCGTACGGCAGTTCGAGCGTCATGCCAGACAACTCCGCGCGGAGCGCTTCATGATTGTTCGACAGGTCACCCTCGACGGCATTGAGCGCATTGATCAGCGCGGTAGTGCCGCTATAGAACCCGTAGAAGAACCCGAACCCCGCTGCCACAGACGGCGCGCCCGGCTCGTTGCCGGTCAAGGCTCCAGCCAAGGTATCCCAGGCCGCATCGGCACTCGCTAGGTACTCGCTGATCTCCGGGGTCACCACGTCGCCGGGGGGAGTGGCGAATCCACCCACATAGGCGCCGGCGATGTTGGGGCCGAGGGCTGCTGCTAGACCGGGGTTGAAGAACAGGTTCCCAGCATGCTGGGCTCCTGTGAGCTCACCCTTGGCGTTGACAAAGGCCTCGAGTGCGGCCTGGGTGCCAGTTCCACCGACAACCCAGAAGTAACCGTCGACCTCGTCGGGGTCGGGGAGCTGCTGGATGAACGATGAGTAGTCCGTCGTTCCCAGTGGCGGATAGACCCGAGCCGTGATCTCACCACCAACAGCACAGAAGTCGGCGATGAATCCCGCCGATGACGTCCAGCCGAAGCTGTAGTCGTCGGCGATGACCGCTGCAGTGTCCCAGCCGGCCGTATTGTGCAAGAGGTCTCCCAACCCTGCATTCCATTGGGCGCCGTCGCCGTGGAACCGGAAGAAGTTGGGAGCCCGCACAGCCAGGGTTGTCTCCTGCGCCCCACCAATGCCACTCAAGAAGGTCACCTCAGGGTGGTCCTTGGCATAGTTGGCGATGGCGATCGACTCGTCACCCGAGAGCGGGCCTATCACGACCTCGGCGCCGTTCTGCTCGACCAGCACCCGAACTTCCTGGATGATCTTGTCTGCGGTGTCGTCACCACAACCGGTGCCAACCAGTTCGATATCGCGCCCACCGGCGACAGCACCGCTGAACCCGTCGAGTGCAGTTGTGGGTGAGTTGCTCGTGGCCCCGGCACCGTTGATGAGGGCCAGCACCACCCCAGCCACCACGTCTTCATTGAAGGCACCGAAGGCTCCTTCACACTCAGCGAGGATGCCGAGTTTGATCGCTTCGCCGCCGGCCGCTGTCGTGCCGGGAGCGTCTGTGCCCGTCGGGGCCTCCGTCGTCGAAGTGGGTTCCGTCGACCCTGTGGTCTCGTCGGTGGCATCGTCGCCACACGCGGCCAGCGTCAACGCCAAGACGGTGAGGATGACCAGCCACCACGCTGGCCTCACCCGTCCCGTATTAGTTGCTCTCATCTTTCCTCCTCGTATCGGCGAGTAGCGAAGCTTCTCGCCTTTCTCTTTGTTTCGTCCGCCGGCGCGAGCATCAGCCTGTTTCGACTTTCGCTATGGCCGGTACCGAGGGTTTGGCACCTCGGCCACCACGGCGAAGCCGGTCGACGATGCCCATAATCCCCTCGGGTGAGAGGACCATTATCAGGAGCACCAGGAGGCCGATCACTGTGTTGAATCGAGCCTCCGTGATGCCGATCTGATCGACCAGCGGGACGTTTCGTAAATAGATGTTGGCTGAGACGTACACCAGGGCACCCAGCCAAGCACCCTCGAGGTAAGAGATGCCGCCGATGACGGCGATGATCAGGAGATCGAGGGTGGGGCCGATCGAGATCGAAGTCGGGTCGATCTGGCCATTCCACCATATGTAAAGGATCCCGGCACACGCTGTGACGAATCCGGCGATAGCGAACGCAAGGGTCCGATGCAACGGGACATTGAACCCGAGCGACGCCATTCTGACCGGGTCGTCGCGGCTCCCCTGCAACGCCAGCCCGAATGGAGTTCGGGCGATCGCCTTGAACCCGACGTAGACCAGGATCGACAGGCCGACGGCTGCGTAATAGAGGCGCCCGGGGTGGTTCTCGAAGAAGGGAGGGGGCTTGATACCGGTGATTCCCCCGAATCCCGAGAAGATCGTCACCTGGCCAAAGAAGTAATAGCCGATCACCGCATAGGTCAGCGTCAGCATCAGGAAGTAGATGCCGGTCGTCCGGCTCGCCAAGGCTCCCAATATCAAGGCGACGACGAGACATATCCCGAGCGCGAAAGCTACGGCAACCCATGGTCCCCACCCCAGCTTTAGGCCCTTCGACCCGGATTCACCCACGGCGTTGCCCACCATGAACCCAGCGATACCGAATATCAGGAGCTGGGCGAGCGACGTCATCCCGCCGTAGCGGAACAGGAACACGATCGACGCAGCGGCAATGGCGAGGATCAGGACCCTCGTCATCAGGAACGAGATGAAGAAGTCCGATCCGATGATCGGCAATGCCAATACACCCACGATGACAGCCACCAACGCGATTCGGGATTTGGTCGTCATTCCGGCCTCCCAAAGAGGCCATATGGTCGGACGGCCAACACAACGGCCAGAAGCACGAAGGTGAGAATGATGCTGTAGAAAGTGAACTCTACGGGCAGGTAGGCGGGCGAGAACGACACGACCAGCCCGAACAGGAGGGAACCGGCCACCGCTCCTTTCAGGGAGCCTAACCCGCCGATGATCACCACCACCAACGAGTTGAGAAGCCACTGTCCGTCGGCGCCGGGAGCTACCCCGGCGAAGGAGGCGCCCATCACTCCCCCGACACCGGCCAGGAACGCCCCGACAAAAAAGGTGATGGCGAAAACCACCATGATGTTGATCCCAAGCGCTCGGACCATTTCCCGGTCGTCGACGCCGGCGCGGATGACCATGCCCATACGGGTTCGGCCCAGCCAGAGCCACAACGCCACACCGACCACGATCGCCACCGCAAGCATGAAAAGGCGTGAGGTTGCGTACCGCTCGCCGAAGATCTCGAAGAAATGGGTGACCGCCCCCGGCCATACCATTCGTGTGGCCAGCCCGCCGAACCACGCCAACATCTGATCGCCAAGGATGACCGCCACGGCCAAGGTGATCAGCGCCTGGCGGAGCTCCTGGCCCTCGTTCCAACGCAACAACACCTGTTGGATGACGATCCCGATCAGGGCCGCCACACCGGCGCCTACGAGCAGTGGCACAAACCACGCAGCCATGCTCACATCGGCCGCCTCGATGTTGCGGGTCTTGCCGACCATGGTTTGCTGCACGGTGATCCCGATGTAGGCGGCCATCGCGAACAACGATCCGTGGGCCATGTTGACGGTCCGCATCAGCCCGAAGATCAGGGTGAATCCCGAGGCGACCACGAAGAACAGCCCGGCCACCGTTATCCCATCGAGGAGGGTGACCAAAAACTCGCCAGGCTCTTTGATTGCTGGGCCAGCCGAGGTTCCGCTGGCAAGAAATAGGACCCAGGCAAGCACCAGCAAAATCGGCACGACTGCAACGCCGACTAACAAGCGACGCCTCAGCTCTGGCCGATTGCGGGCAGGGGCCATTGGTTCGGATCCGGCAGCACTCGCCAGATTCATATAGTCACCGGCGAGGAAAGTACCACGCACCGACGGGACGTGTGTGTACAAACCTGTATACAATTTTCGGGCCGAGCGGAACCCAGTCTGCTCTCAATTCCTAGGAGGACCACCGATGCACCTGTCGATGCACAACTGGATGCGAGCCGAGCCCATCGAGGTGACGATCGCCCGGCTGGCGAAGTTCGGATACTCCAGTATCGAGATCAGTGGAGAGCCCGACATCTACGACACCAAGCATGTGAAGGGGCTGCTGGATGACGCCGGTCTCAAGTGCTGGGGAGCGGTGACGCTGATGCTCGGCGAGCGGAATTTGGTGGCCAAAGACGACGCCCAACGCGCAGCATCGGTGAAGTACGTGAAGGACTGCATCACGATGGTCAAGGAGCTCGAAGGGTACGAGATCACCATCGTGCCCGGCACCGTGGGCAAGATCATCCCCGATGGCTCACCCGAAGAAGAGTGGAAATGGGCGGTAGAGGGGATGACCGAGATCATGGCTCATGCCCTCGTCGAGGGCGTCCGTCCTTGCATCGAGCCCCTCAACCGTTTCGAGACCTACTTCATCAACCGCGGTGAACAAGCTATGGCGCTCGCCGAAGCGACTGGCCCCGACTGTGGGGTGTGCCTTGATGCGTTCCACATCAACATCGAGGAAGCCGACTGGCGCCAGGCGATCCGTGATGTCGGAGACCGGCTCACCGATTTCCATGTCGCCGAGAACAATCGGATGCCCCCGGGCATGGGCGACTACGACTGGGCTGAAGTCGTCTCCATCCTCAGGGAGGTGGGTTACGACGGTGCGATGACGATGGAGTTCGTGGCTCCGATCGATAGGACTCCGGCCAACCATTACCCCAACGCCATCGACCACAACCCCCAGGGCATCTCCGCCGAGCAGCTCAAGTTCATCCAAGATCACGGGAGCTCAACCCTCAGTGAGGAGTTCTACGACTGGATGGTCGAGAGGGCTAGCGCCCATGTGCTGCCGCTGATCCAAGACTGAGGATGGTTCCCAACGTCGTCATCGTCGGCACCCTCGACACCAAGGGCCCCGAGGTCGCGTACATCCGCGACCGCCTCGCCGAGCGGGGTTGTACGACGACGGTGGTGGACGTTGGGATTCTGGGAGAGCCCCTCGGCATCGAACCAGACATCGATCATGGCGAAGTTGCGGCCTATGCCGGTGTCACCATCGAGGAGGTCCGCGAAGCGGGAACCCGGGGACGTGCCGTCGCCTTGATGCGCCAAGCCGTGCGTTCGCTCATGACCGACCTCGACGAACGAGGACTGGTCGATGCCGCCATCGGCCTCGGCGGAGCAGAAGGAGCGGTCATGGGGGCGGCCGCACTGATGATGTTGCCCATTGGCGTTCCCAAGGTGGTGCTCAGCCCGATCGCCTCCGGTCGCCATGAGTTCGGGCCTCTGGTTGGGACGTCGGACATGATGGTGGTGCACACGGTGGTGGACATCATGGGCCTCAACCCGGTGGCCACCACCGTGTTCGACAACGTTGCTGCGGCAGTGGCGGGAATGGCCGCCAACAACCGACGACTCCAACGCCAGGGCCCCGACAACCGGCTGGTGGGGGTGACCATGCTCGGCAATACCACGGTCGCGGTCATGGCCCTGCGGGACCGGTTAGCCGTTCATGGCTATCAGGCCGTGGTGTTTCATTCCAACGGTGTCGGCGGACCGGCCATGGAGGAACTGGCCGAGGCTGGCCTGTTCGTCGGGGTCATCGACTTCACCACCAACGAAGTCACCGACCCCATGGTGGGTGGGGTTCACGACGGCGGACCCCACCGCCTCGCCCGGGTCGGCGAGTTGGGCCTGCCACAAATAGTGGTCCCCGGCTGCATCGACTTCAGTGTGTTCGCCAGCGGCCAGGTCCCTCCCCAAATCGCCGACCGACCCACCTACGACCACAACCCCGAGTACACCCTTGTCCGCACTCCCGAGGACCAGATGGCCCAGATCGGAGACCTCTTCGCCGACCGGCTCAACCGGGCGACGGGCCCCATCGCCATCGCCATCCCGACCCAGGGTCTGTCGATCCCCAATGTGCCCGGCGGGGTGTTCTGGAATCCCGACGCCGATGAGGCGTTTGCCACGAGCCTGAGAAACGGGCTCCGACCCGACATCGAGATCCTTACCTTCGATCACCACGTCAACGATCCCCGGTTTGGAGAGATTGTCGCCGACCTGTTCGCCGACCTCCTCGAGAAGGCCGGCGCCCTAACGACCCGACTGGAGACAACAACATGACCAACGAGACATCCGCAGAGATCACCGAAGCCGAGCGAGCGTTTCGCGAGCAGTTCGTTTCGTGGAACCTGGCAGAACTGTCATACGTGGACATTCGGGCCTACCTCGAGGAGAAGGACCTGGTTCTGGTGCCGATGGCGAGTACCGAACAGCACGGCCCCCACCTGCCCCTGTGCTGCGACACCATCACCGCCATCGAGATCTCGGCTCGCGTGTCCCGTTTGGCCGGCGTGCTCCATACTCCTCCGATCTGGACCGGTTATTCGCCGCAGCACATGCACCGCCCCGGAGAGGGCCGGGGAACTATCACTGTCCGTTCTTCGACCCTGCTCGCCCTGATGGAGGATGTGGCCCGAAGCCTCATTCACCACGGCTTCAACCGGATCATCTTCGTCAATGGCCATGGCTCGAACATGAAGGTGGTCGACCCGGTGTTGCGCAAGCTTCGCTATGAGACTGGGGCGCTGATCGGGCTGGTCAAGCCTTACATGGAACGCTACGTCGGGGTGGTGGAGGGTGTCTTCGAGAACCCTCCTGAGGAGACTCCGGGCTGGCACTCGAGCGAATGGGAGACGTCGCAGTGCCTGGCATGGAACGAAGATCTGGTGCGCATGGATCGGGCCCAGCACACACCTACATCGATCCCCGACTTTCTCCCTGAGTCATTCAGAAAGTACGACGGCGCCCCGGACGTGGAATTCGAGGGCTACACCTACTTCAACTTCCCTATGGATCATCACGAGTTCACCGAGACAGGTGTCATCGGCAACCCCATGCGCGCCACCAAGGAAAAGGGTGAGGAGTCGTTCCGCAGGTATTCCGAGCACGTGGCCCGGGGAGTGCTCGAGCTGATGCAGGTCCCCGTCAAGGTCGAGAACCGAGAGTTCATCGACCGAGTTCTGTGATGGCAGAAGCGGACCCAACGACCGTCACCGACCGGGCTTACGTCCAGTTGCGCGAGCTCCTGACGAGCGAGAACGTGCGCCCGGGCGACCACCTCGGAGAGGTTGCCGTTGCCCAATGGCTGGGAATCAGCCGGACACCGGTGCGGGCGGCTCTGCAACGTCTCGAGCAGGATCAGCTCGTTCGTCGCAACCACAGCGGCGGCTACATCGTGGCCGGCTTGACCCCCCACGATGTCCGGGAGGTTTGCGACGTGCTGCGTCTTCTGGACACGGCTCTCTTCATCCTGGCGTCGGAGAACCTGACGGACGAACAAGGCGCCGCGGTAGGCGCCTGCGTCGAGACGATGGCCAAGGCCGCCTCGGAAATGGACCTGGAGATGTGGTCCGATGCCGACGCCTTGTTCCACGAGCTATTGCAGAAGGCCTCTGCGCACGCCTTGATCGCCGACATCGCCTCCCAACAGCGGCGCCGGCTGCACAGATTCTGGACTTCAGGAACTGGTCGCCTCGAGCGTTTGGCCCAGTGTGCCGACGAGCACTCGTCGATCGCAAAGTCGATCGCGGCCTCGGACCACGAGGGGATCCGGAGGCTCGTGAACGAGCACATCGACCACATGGAGGCCAACCTGATCCGCAATCTCGAAATGGCTCGTCCTTTCATCTCCACGAACGGCTCGGCCCTCGATCATGTCTGATCCACGCGCCGCCTACCGAACCAGGATGCTCCGACACGAGCTGTCTGATGTCGTTGGCGCCAAGAACACTTCTGTCGATCCCGCTGATCTGGCCGCACAGGCGGCGGACTGGTCCTGGATGTCCCAGCTCTACCAACTCCACGACCTCGACCTGCCGACGGCGGACGTCATGGTCCGACCCGGCAGCGCAGAGGAGGTGGCGAGCGTCTTGCGCATCGCCAGCGATCACCGGGTCCCGGTGGTCCCCCGCGGCGGGGGGTCCGGCACCCAGGGAGGAACCTTTGCCCTCTACGGCGGAATCGCCCTCGACCTGACCGGGATGGACCGCATCCTCGAAATCGACGAAACCAGCCTGGTGGTCACCGTCGAGGCCGGGGTGACCGGTCCCCAGCTCGAAGAGGCGCTCAGCCCGCTCGGTCTCTCGGTCGCCCACGAGCCGGGCTCGTTCCATTTTGGAGCCACCGTGGGTGGGTGGCTGGCAGCCCGTGGGTCCGGTGTCCGATCGACGAAGTACGGCAAACCGGAGGACATGGTCCTCCAGGCGGAGGTCGCCCTCCCTCCAGGTCAGCTGGCATCGACTCCGTCCGTCCCCAATCACGCGGCCGGCCCCGGCTTGCTCCAACTCATGATCGGCTCGGAGGGCACGATGGGGATCCTCACCTCAGCCAGCATTCGTATGGACCCGCTGCCCGAAGCCCAGGCCTTCCTCACCTTCGAGTTCGAAACCGTGTTCGATGGCCTCGAAGCAGGTCGGCGAATCATGACCCGGCGCTGGCGACCGGCGGTGATGCGTCTCTATGACGAAGCCGACCGGGACAAGCTCAACAGCATTCTCGGGCTCGAGCTCACCGGGGCGCTACTGGTCGTGGTCTGTGACGGTGATCCGCGTCTGGTCGAACTCGAGTCGGAGGCGATCACCGCGATTTGCACCGAGGTGGGCGGGTCCTACCTGGGGCCGGGTGGAGCCAAGACCTGGTGGGACGGAAAGTATGAGCCCTATGCCCAGGGCAAGGCACCCGCTCCCCCGACGATTTTCGGCACCACCGACACTGTGTGCACCTTCGATGACATGCCCGACCTCTATCGAGCGAAGCGGAAAAACATCGAAGAGGGCTTCGCCGAGTACGGGGCCCAGTACACCGCCCATTTCTCCCATTGGTTCCCATGGGGAGTGATGGTTTATGACCGTTTCTACATCCACGACTCCCCCAAGGACCCTTTGGAGGCTCTGGATCTCCACGACCGTCTCTGGGACTCGGCAGTCCGCACCTCGCTGGCCCAGGGCGGCGTGATCAACGAGCACCATGGAGTCGGTGTGAAGCTTGGTCGATTCATGCGCGAGCAGTACGAGGACTGGTGGCCGTATCTCCAGGCGATCAAAGACGCAATCGACCCAGCCGGGATCCTCAACCCCGGCAAGCTCGGTTTCGGCCCGCCCCGATGAAAATGGCCCGAGCGTCAGCCGGCGAGCCACCCACCGTCGACGTTGATTATCGCTCCTGTCACGTAGGACGACGCATCCGAAGCCAGGAACACAGCCGCACCGCCGAGCTCCTCGGGGAGCCCGAGCCGGCCCATGGGGATCCGGGAGTGGACCCACGCACTCCGCTCCGGATCCTTGAAAAGCCCCTCGGTGAGCTGCGTCCGAAAATATCCCGGGGCGATGCCATTGGCCCGGATATCCGATTTCGCCCATTCGACCGCCAGGGTTCGGACCACGGAGGCGACACCCGACTTCGAGGCGGCATAGGAAGCGGTGTTCGCGATTCCGATGCTCGTAGTGAGCGACCCCACGAAGACGTGCGACCCGCCGGAGCCGGCCTCGATCTGACGTTTCCCTACCTCTCGCGACAAGAAGAAAGGTGCCTTCAGATTCACCGTGCCGATTTGGTCCCAGTCGGCCTCGTCCACTTCGACGGCCAGGGCCCGGTGCTGCATGCCAGCCGAATGGAGCACCACGTGAACCGGTCCTACCTCGGACCAGGTGTCAGCCACCCACGGTTCGATGGCATCGATCTCCGACACGTCCAGGGGCTTGACAACCACATCGCACGAATCTCCGAGCTCTGCCGCCACCTCGGCAAGGTCGTCGGCGTTGCGACTTGCGAGCACCACCCTCGCCCCGGCAAGCCCCAGGGCGCTTGCCATCGCCTTGCCCAAACCACGGCTGGCACCGGTCACGACCGCGGTTCGGCCGTCGAGGCGGAACAGGTCTTTCATCAGACTACGGCTGCGACAACGGACATCCCGCCACCCTAACCCTCGTCCATTAGCCCGCCTGGCGGGCCCGACCACGACAGGAGAACCTGTGCCCGACAAGCCCACCGTCCTGCTCCTAGGCACCCTCGACACCAAGGGTTTCGAGTATGCCTACCTGCGGGACCGCCTCCTGGCAGATGGCGTCGACGTCCTCGTCGTCGATGTCGGTGTCAATGATCCCGTCGGTATCACACCCGACCTGACCCGCCATGACGTTGCAGGTTCGGTGAAAACCGACGTGGACGGACTCGCCGCCGCCGGCGACCGGGGAAGCGCGGTGGCCGCGATGACCGAGGCCGCCGCCGTGTTCGTGGCGCAGCTCCATCGGGAAGGTCGCTTCGTCGGGATCCTGGCTGCAGGTGGCTCGGGTGGGACCGCCATCGCGACCCATGCCATGCAGGCCCTCCCGGTCGGCGTCCCCAAGCTGATGCTCTCCACGATGGCCGCGGGAGACACGTCGAGGTACGTGGGGAGCACGGACATCGCGATGATGGCGTCGATCACCGACATCGCGGGGGTCAACTCGATCTCGGCTCAGATCCTCGCCAACGCGGCAGCAGCCATGGCGGGGATGGTCAAAGCGGCATCGGTCGAGATCGACCACGCTCGTCCCCTGGTGGCGGCCACCATGTTCGGTGTCACTACTCCCGCGGTGACCGCCGCCCGCGAGGACCTGGAGAGCCGTGGCTACGAGGTGCTCGTCTTTCATGCCACCGGAACCGGTGGGAGAGCGATGGAGAACCTGATCGACGCCGGCTTCTTCGATGGAGTCCTCGACCTGACCACCACCGAGTTGTGCGACGAGCTGGTTGGCGGGGTCCTCTCCGCGGGGCCCGACCGGCTAGGAGCGGCTGCCCGGACCGGCGTCCCCCAGGTGGTTTCGCTGGGCGCTCTCGACATGGTCAACTTCGGAGCCCCCGACACGGTGCCGGACAAGTTCCAAGATCGCATTTTCTATCACCACAACCCTTCGGTGACCCTGATGCGAACCACACCGGAGGAAACGGCGGAACTGGGTCGTCAGATCGCCGAAAAGCTCTCGGCCGCCACCGGTCCCACCACGCTCTTCGTCCCGCTCAAAGGAGTCTCAATGATCGCCGTGGAGGGCCAGCCGTTCTACGACGCCGAAGCCGACGCTGCACTGTTTGGAGCCATCCGGGAGAACCTGGCCGATTCCGTCGACCTGGTCGAGATGGACTGCGACATCAACGATCCAGCCTTCGCCAAGGCGATGGCGGACACTTTGGACGGTTACATGAGAGGCACGCGATGACCGGTGACGAAGCACGCGCCAAGCTGCGGCAGACCCTCGATGGGGGCGGTCCGATCATCGGGGCCGGGGCTGGCACTGGCCTGTCGGCGAAATGCGCCGAGGCCGGTGGCGCCGACCTGATCATCATCTACAACTCGGGCCGCTACCGCATGGCGGGCCGTGGATCGCTTGCCGGCCTCCTGCCCTACGGAGACGCCAACGCCATCGTGATGGAGATGGGCAACGAGGTGCTGCCCATAGTCAACGACACTCCGGTGTTGGCCGGGGTTTGCGGAACCGACCCGTTCCGGATGATGCCCCGGTTCCTCCGTCAGGTGATGGACGCCGGTTTCGCCGGGGTGCAGAACTTTCCGACCGTTGGTCTCATCGATGGGACCTTCCGGGCCAACCTCGAGGAGACGGGAATGAGCTACGGGCTTGAGGTCGACATGATCAGGCAGGCGGTCCACCTTGGCCTGGTGACGGCGCCATACGTGTTCGACCCCGACGACGCGGTGGCCATGGCCGAGGCTGGCGCCGACGTCCTCGTCCCCCACATGGGCCTCACAACGAAAGGCACGATCGGGGCCCACACTGCCAAGACCCTCGACGACTGCGTCGTCGAGATCCAGGCAATGCGCGATGCGGCGATGAAAGTCAACCCCGATGTCACGGTCCTCTGTCACGGTGGCCCATTGGCCGAGCCTGAGGATGCGCAATACGTGCTCGACCGCACTGAGGGCATCGTTGGTTTCTTCGGAGCCTCCTCGATGGAACGTTTGCCCACCGAGGTCGCCATGACCGAGAACATGCGCCGCTTCAAGTCCCTGACCATCTAGACAGCAAGGAACACACATGCCCGCCCAGCTCGTAGACCCAACCTCGATCCCGACCTGGACATTCGACTGGGGAATCATCAAGCCGCTCGTCGCAACCGACAACACGGACGATGGTGATTGCAGCCTGCTGCACGTCATCCTGTTCCCGGGCAAGGGTCACGACCGCCACGACCACCCAGAGTCTGATGAGATCCTCTACATCCTCGCCGGCAGGGGGGACCAGATGGTCGACGATGGTGAACCGTTTCCGGTCGTTGCCGGGGACGTGGTGTGGATTCCCAAAGGCATCTTCCACTCGACCTTGAACACCAGCTACGAGCCGTTGGTCATCCTCGCTATCTACGCCCCGGCCGGAGCCGAGGACGTCCTCAAAACGATCCCGGATTACGTCGACATCCCGGCCGGATCCAACCCGAAGGTGGTCCGGGTCTGAAAAGGAAGGTGGCCCTGCCGGCGACGCATTTGGCATACTCGGGCTTGATCCCGGACTCACCTTCCTGCAGTCCTTTGATCTCCCGGGACTGGCGACGCACTTCGTCGATCATCCGGTTGGCGGCGTGGCCGACCGCGCTCATGGTGGGTTTCCGCAAACAGAAACGGGAACATTGGACCGGAGTTTCCTTGCCTGCGCGAGATCGACTGGCTCCTAATTGATGCCTGCAAGAAGATCGACTTGCCCGCGCTTGAGCCAGAAAGCGCTCCCGTAATCCAAGAAAAAGGTCACCGTGTTGCGGATCTCGATCTCAGCGGTGAACCGGCCATGCGGGGACGGTCAACGATCCGTGACTGGACCCTGGTCTTCGATTTCCTCGGCGACCAGACGGTGCTGCGGGCATCGCATGCCGATTTCAGCCAGGATGGGTCACAGGTGACGCTCGAGGGACGGGGTGGCCAAGCCACGATCCGGTCCGGAAGGACGGTCGAGATCGATCTGCTGGTCGCTGCTGGCGACCTGGCCAATCCCTCACCAGAGTTGTTCCGTCTCGACGGGCAACCCTGCTCCAAAGGCTGAGTTCACGGAGGTACGACTGATCGGCATGCGGCGCAAGCCGCATGCCGGTCAGCGCGCGCGTAGGGTTGGGTCAGCCTGGCGGGGGGTACTTATTTCACAACAAGAGAAAGGGACGGTATGAGAGGCGGAATCATCTGGACGGTGGTGGGCATCCTGCTCATCATCGCTCTCATCATCTACATCTTCTAGTCGCGAACCGAAGATCGGTTTCTGGCTATTCAGACGAGAGAACGGGGCCGATTCAGTCGGCCCCCGTTCTTCGTTGGATACGGGTGGAGCGTCGATCTCCTGCTGATCGATCTGATGCGAATTTTCCAGCTCACTGGGCGGATTCGAGGGTAGCCGGGAGCCGACACGTCACAGGTTTCTGTCACAGACCGCCAATACATTCGAGCTCGTGGGGTTGAAATGCACTGTCGAAGGATGCGAACGGGAAGGGCGTGCGCTCGGGTTGTGCGATATGCACTATCGCCGACTTCGGAGAACCGGAGATTTGGGAGCACCAGAGCCAATCATCCGAACACGATCCGTGTGCCAGGCTCCGGAATGCCTCCGGGAAGCCGAGGCGAGAGGCTATTGCCATGGCCACTACCTGAGATTGCAGCGCACCGGAGTTCCTTCCGAGGAACCTTTGCGGATGAGCGGGAGGCTGTGCTCCGTCAACGGTTGTGAGCGGCCCCACCAGGCCCGCGGATTCTGCGCCGCGCACTACAAACGTTTTCTCGCCACCGGCGATCCCCAGCCGGATCGCCCGATCCGCAAGGCAGCGGGGCTGGGAACCACGGACAGGAATGGCTACAGCAATGTTCCGGTTCCACACCAATTGCGGCACCTAACCGCAGGCGTCGCATGGGTCGGGGAACATCGACTCGTCATGGCTATTCATCTTGGGCGACCGCTTCTGCCGGACGAAGTAGTCCATCATCGAAATGGGAATCGACTGGACAATCGGATCGAGAACCTCGAACTGTGGTCGACGGCCCACCCAAAAGGGCAACGGGTCGTCGACCTGCTCGCCTTCTGCGTGGAGATGCTCCACCATTATGCGCCTGAGATCGGTTCGTCGATCGTGAAGATCTCGCTGGCGGCTGGCAGTCCCGATGGGATTCGAACCCACGTTTCCGGCTTGAGAGGCCGGCGTCCTTGGCCTCTGGACGACGGGACCACGCTCGGCCGACACTTGTAGGCCGTTGCTCGGGGGGAAGGACTCGAACCCTCAATAACAGGGCCAGAACCTGTCGTGTTACCTATTACACCACCCCCGAACGCGCACACACCCGAAGGCAATGCGGGGAAGCTGAGGTTACCCGATCGCGGGGTCAGTGCGAAGCGACGTCAGGCCTCGGTATCGAGCGAAGTCTCCCCTTCTTGAGGGGGGAGACCCGCATCCACGAAGATCGACCCATTCCAGAACGCCTCGATTCGACGGGACTGCTTGAGGAAGCCCTTGCGGTCGAGATGCAGCTCCTCGGGCTCACCCAATCGCCCGAAGTCATAGTGGATCGTGATGCCACCTGATTCCAGCGCCTTGAACTGGTGGGGCCGGCGAGAGGCACGAGTGAACTTGGTCTCCCGACTGGTCCGCGGCGGTTCGCAATGGGCCTCGAGTTCGAACCAGCCGCTCACGAGGCCACGCATCGGCCACAACCACACCCACACGGAACCGCCCCGCCCCTTGATGAAGTTGATGGCTCGATCGGTGGCAACTACCTTCATCGTCTCAGCGTGTCGGCACTTCTTCCCCAGGCGGCACCACCGGTACGAAGGGCTTTCTGGCCTGCACGGCGAAGTAGTAGATGCCACCGACCAACAGCACCACGCTCATGAGCAACTCGATCACCGGGATCTGGTTGAGAAAGTCGATCTTGAAGTCCACGAACTGCTCGCCCTGGACCAGATAGTCGGTCTGAACCGCGCTCGGATTGGTGAGGATCCGCAGCGTCGCATTCTCGGAGAAAGCCGAGTCGCCTGGCGACGGCCACAGGAAGTTGACCAACATTCCGGCTCCCCACAGGATCGCGATCACGTTGACCGGCTTGGCCCACCGCCCCAGCTTGAAAGGTGCCGACGCCATCGGCCAACCCCGCATCCGAGCGCGGAGGATCGCCACGTTCCCGAGCAGGTAGCTCAGATAGATCATGGCAGTGGCCGCGACGGCGACCGTGGTGGCTCCGGTGAACTGGATGAAGGGGATCGCCGCGAGCAGGCCGACCGCCAGACACGATCCCACCGGGGTGTGCCAGCGGGGACTCACCTTGGCCAGCGGCTTTGACACCGGCAACTGGTCGTCGCGGGCCATGCCGAAGGCCAGGCGAACCGTCGAGGTCATGATCGCCATGCAGCAGACGAAGATGGCGGCCGACAAAACGAACAGGTAAATGGCAGTGAAGGCGCTCTCCGCCCCGAAGGCGTCGCCAATCACATTGCTTGGAAACGTCGCGAGACTCTCGGCGGCTCCCTGCAGGTCGGGGATTGCCATCAGGGTGCCCCATAGGAATACGGCTCCGATGACGAAGGCACCGAGAAGGGCCCCGAGAATCGCCTTGGGAGCTTCGGCCCTGGGGTTCTTGGTCTCCTCCGCCAGGGTGCCTGCAGTGTCGAACCCGTAGACCACGAACAAGCTCATGAACATGGCTATCAGGAAGGTGCTGGCATTGACGGTCTGCCCTGCGCTGTCGAAGATCACGCCGAGACCCTGCTCGTTGTGGACCACGGCCAGGATGACGGCGAACACCACCAGGCCGAGGACCTCGAAGAGCACTCCGGTGTTGTTGACGATCGAAACCAGCCTGATCCCGTAGATGTTCAGGAGCGTGATGAGGATCAGCGTGATGATGGCGATCCATCGTTGATTCGTGACGCTGGCTTCCATCTCGACCCCGATCGCATTCAGGAACGGAATGAGCGCCAGGGGCAGGGTTGCGGACACCGCGGCGACGGTGATGATCCCAGCGAACAGGTAGAGCCACCCGGTTATCCACGCATACCCACGCCCGGCTACGTACTTCGTCCATTGGTAAACGGAACCGGCCAACGGGAAATGGCTCGACATCTCGGCGAAGGTGAGGGCGACAAAGAGCTGGCCGAGGAATACCACGGGCCAGGTCCAGAACATGATGCCGCCGATGGTGAGGGCGAGGTAGTAGAGGGTGAAGATGCCCGTCGCCGGCGAGATGTAGGAAAAGGCGATCGCAAAGGAGCTGAAGGTGTTCA